>CAYFQV010000410.1:0-1525 GCA_964345195.1 uncultured Spirochaetaceae bacterium | reverse complement strand
TCCGCGGACATGACCAAACACACGGCTACGGTGGGCAGATAGCCATTGTGGAACTTGAGAGCGGTGCGATCGAGTTCGTCGGACAGGGTTCCGATTTGCAAGGTTTCGGCGATCGGCAGTGAGATATCTCGTATACTGTTGCTAACGTCGTGTGAGCTTTCTATGAGATCGATGTGTACGTAAGCTCTCCCTGTGGAGGCGCGCAGCCGGGTGCGTTGCGGCTGCACGCAGCTCTCGGCGGAAGGCCCGTGCCTCAATCCCCCACGGGGCGAATGGGGGATATCGAGACATCGAGGTCTCGCTCGAGGGCGATATCCTCGAGACGCTCTCTGAGGGACTGAACGCGTACCGACGGGGGAATAACTGCGCGAATGCGCATGTGGAACATGGGGGCTCCGGTGAACGGCGCCCGGGCGGTGTCGGTCTCCATGTCTTCGATGTTTATACCGTTTTCCCGCAGAAGTCCGGTGACGGCGTGCACGATGCCGGGAGTGTCGAGAGAGGTTGTTTCGATGTAATACGGCCGGCCCGCAGCATCTTCTTTATGCCCGACGGTTTTCTCCGCAGACACATTCATGCCGAGCTCGGTTCCAAAACCCGCTGCCTCGTGGACCAAGGCGGTGACGCGAGATTCTTCGCCGGAGACGAGCACCACCACGGCGAACGCGCCGCCGAGAACCGCCATTTTGCTCTCCTCTATATTGCACTCGTAACTCAACACCTTCATCGAGATATCATCCGCGAGTCCGACGCGGTCGGTTCCGTACGCGGTAATGATTGCATAACTCTTCATCTGTCGCCTCTCCATGAAATGCATGGTAGCATGTTAGGATGAACTATGGCAGGAATAGTATTTTACCAAACCGATGATCTAGACGAGGTCACCGAGTTCTACCGTAATCGCGTCGGCATGGGCGTGTGGTTGGATCAGAGCACTTGCAGGATTCTCAGACATGGCAATATGCTCTTGGGCTTTTGCAGTCGGTCTGCCGGTCCGTCACGTGACGGAGCCTCGGATTCGCCGGGTTTGAACCGCAGCGGATGCGCCGACACCAACGGTGTGATCACCTTCTTTTTCCCAAGAAGGGATGAAGTGGATCGCGCGTACCGAGAGCTGACGGATGTCGCTATATCCGAACCTAAGCACAACGACAAGATCGGGATCTACCACTTCTACGCAAAAGATCCGGAGGGACGCGACATTGAGTTTCAGTGTTTCCAGCATCCGATTGATTGGGAGTTTTTGCAGGAGGGATAGGTCCGCGAGGCCTCGAAACCGCCGGCGTTGCAAGGCTCGCGTCGGCAGCTTACGTGGACGACGTGCTTTGCGCCATATGCACCGTTTGGGTGGGAAAGGCGAACTCCAGATCGCGCTCTTCAAAGCGCCGAAAGATCGTGAAGTTGATCCGCTGCTGAATGTCCATGTATCTGCTATAGTCCGAGGACAGTACGTAGTAGACGACTTCGAAAATGAGACTGAAGTCTCCGTAGCCCTTGAAGTGTGCCCGGTCGAAGCGCACTTCCT
>CAYFQV010000409.1:0-1525 GCA_964345195.1 uncultured Spirochaetaceae bacterium | reverse complement strand
CCATACACGGTGGTTTGTACACCGTTTGTCCACCGAATGCGCACAGGAGCCGCGCCCGCGGACCGTCGGTGGCCTGTAGCGCGGTTCTCCCGTTCTCCGGGTCTCTGGGTTTCCGGTTGCCGACGGGGCCGGAGCTGTGTGGATATGAAGGGAGCAACAGGCAGCTCTTCGCCGCCTCCCGTCGTCACCCCCTCGCAAGCCGGGGCGGCTTTATCCTACTATCTATAGAGAAGGAGGCGCATATGATCACAGTGGAGAAGCAGGATGAGAACACCTTTACCGTCACGGTGGAGAGCCGCGGGACCGCATCGTACACGGTGACGGTGCCGGAGGCCTACCACCGAAAGCTCACCGGCGGGAGCATTGACAAGGAGGAGTTGCTTCGCCGCTCCTTTGAGTTCTTGCTCGAGCGCGAGTCCAAGGAGTCGATTTTACCCTCCTTCGAGCTGTCGGTCATCCAGCGCTACTTCCCGGAGTATGAGCGTACTATAGCAAGCACATAGTGGGGGAGGCGCGCAGAACGCCGAACCGCCTGCTAATCCATGGAGGGTTTTATGGAAGCAAATATCCCGACTATGCCGGGTATCTCGAAGCAGTGCGTGAAGACGCCGCGGCTCACGGTCAATGTCCTGTAGACGGATCGCAAGGATGGAGAACCTGTGCTCTTCGTCCACGGCAACGCTTCGTCGGCGACGTTTTGGGAAGAGCTCATGACGGCCATGCCCACGGGCTATCGTCCGCTCGCCTGCGATCTGCGAGGCTACGGCGAGACCGAGGCGCTTCCGGTGGACGCGACGCGTGGTCTCGGCGACATGGTCGAAAACCTTCGCTCCCGGGGGCGCGGCCGGGGTGAATCCGGACTTCATTGAGTTGATCCGTCAAGGGGAAATGGGCACGGAGAAACAGATGGCGCCACGAAATGTGTTCCGCCAATTCTACGTGAAACCCCCGTTTATCCCCGACCGCGAGGACGACCTACTAAAGTCCATGCTTTCCACGCGGGTCGGCCAGGATTGGTATCCCGGAGATTGCGTCGGATCGGAGAATTGGCCGGGTGCTGCGCCGGGAACGCGGGGGATCGTAAATGCTTTCTCCCGGAAGTACTTCGATGCGAGTGCGATTACACCGATCTCTGAAAAGCCCCCGATTCTCTGGGTTCGAGGTGCCGACGACATGATCGTCTCCAATCAAGCCATGTTCGACATCCAGGCGCTCGGTGCAATGGGCGCGGTTCCCGGATGGGCCGGAACGGAGGAGTGCCCGCCGCAACCCATGCTGGACCAGATTTCCTACGTCTTCGACGAGTACGAGAAGGCCGGCGGAAGCGTTGAGCGCGCGGTCATTGAGGATGCAGGCCACAGCCCCTTCCTGGAAAAACCCGAGGAGTTCAACCGCATTCTTCACGGCTTTCTTTGATCGACGATCACCGCCGGCCTGCTTTACGCTTGGCCCGGAATTTGTTACTCTTCCGACAAAGTCGACGGTAAGGAGCTTTCAGATATGATCATTCCCTTGGACAAGTTGA
>CAYFQV010000408.1:0-1535 GCA_964345195.1 uncultured Spirochaetaceae bacterium | reverse complement strand
GGGCCGCGCCGATCCCGACCTGACGCAGCGCCTGCTCGTCGCGGCACTGGAGTAAGGAAGGGGCCGTAAGTCTCGCCATCTCTGGGGATCAGAGGTGGTACTAATGGGCCGTATCGGGGCGGTAACCAGCCGCGAAAGGATCCACGAAACGTACGCCTTCGATCACGGCGCCAGGGTTGAAATCCTCGGTCAGAACCACGGGTATTTGGTGCAACCGGGCAACGGCCCAGATCTGCGCGTCCCAGAAGCGGAACTGATACTGGCGCACGCCCCGGATCGCTAAAAAGATTACCTCAGAGGTGACCGGAAAGACGAGCCAAACCTGTACCAGTGCGTGGAGTTGGGCTTCTGCCTGGGCTGAGGACAAGGGTGGCTCAAGCTCTCGCGTTACGGTATTGTAGAATTCGGAGAGCACCTGAGCGCTCAACGTGCCGGATCTGTTATCAAACATACGTTGCAGCACACTAACGGCCCGTCGTCGCTTATCCGGCTCCGAGGAATCGTATACGTAGACGAGCAGGTTCGTGTCAATCAGAGCGTTGATCATAGCGATTCAGCCGTTCTTCGTAGAGTTCTTCCCGCGTCCATGAACGGCTTTCGGCGACAACGCCCTGTGCTGCCCGCTCTTCGGAAAAAGCCAACACTTGTTCCCACGCGGCTTCCGCCTCTTGAGGTTGCTGCTCGCGCGCCAGCCAGTGATCAAGAGCCTGGCGAACGATCTCGGCCTCGGTCTTGCCCATCCGCGCCGCCCATTCCTTGAGCAACTTATCCTGCCGAGGTTCGATATAGACTTGTTTGCGGACCATGGTGGTCATGATACGCCTCCCTCTTACGCTGTTTATACATCACAGTACACATCATTTCAGGGGTAGACACAAGCCTTACAGCTCAGAGTCACTTTGCAGTTACTTCGTTCCTGCTCGAAGCCCCCGTCCCCGGAGGCGTCTAGCGCAAAATCTCGTGGCTGCTTTTGTCCGCCGGCATGGGTTAAGTCAAGTATGCGCTGGATAAAGTGTCAATATATCCTAATACTACAACATCCGATTCACTCTGAGATTCCGTAACGTTTTCCTTCTGGACCGACATAGCGTCGATAGCGTTTAACGTTGCGCGTCTTCTCCGTCGCCTGGATCGCCTGCGCCGGACAGAAGTTGTAGCAACGCATGCACAACATGCAACGGTCGTCAAAATGCACGCCGTCTTCGTCCATGGTGATGTTATCGACGGGACAGTGGTTCACACACCAGCCACACTGAACGCAGGTCTCGTCGGCGAAGAAGGGCTTGAAGAGTCGCTTTTCGAAGGCATCCACGCTCCACCGCTGCGAGACGCCGAGCAGCCGTCCGAACAAGCCGGCGCCCTCGACGTGCGACGTGCGCGTGTGAATCAGCCCGGCCAACTTTTCGATCTTGCGCTGCGCCCGCTCCAGGCGACGCGGCACCCGTGCCGGCGGCGTTACCGGCAGAAAATCCATCGGAGGAATGTAGAAATTGTTGGGCATCAGGACGTTGGCGAGCAGGAACGGTTCGTAGCCA
>CAYFQV010000407.1:0-1541 GCA_964345195.1 uncultured Spirochaetaceae bacterium | reverse complement strand
AAGTTACGCCCGTTGAACTGCGCGTTGGAGGCAATACGGTTTACCTCGTCGACCAGCTGAGACACCTCCACCTGCACGTACAGGCGGTCTTCGGAAGTGTACACCCCGTTCGAAGACTGCACGGCAAGCTCTCTCAGCCGTTGCAGAATGTCCTGTGAAGACTGAAGATATCCTTCAGCGGTCTGGATGAAGGAAATGCCGTCGGCGGCGTTCCTCTCAGCTTGGTTCAAGCCGCGAATTTGGGCGCGCATCTTCTCAGACACGGCGAGACCGCTGGCGTCATCTCCGGCCCGATTGATTCGCATCCCCGACGACAGCTTTTCAATGTTGCCGTCCAACTCCATGGAGTTGAACTTCTGCTGCCGCTGAGCGAACATTGCGCTCATGTTGTGATTGATGATCATCGTATCCTCCTTGATACGGCTTTCTCCGGACGTCCCTGTCCGGCCTTGTACCGACAAACTGCCGGTTAACATCAATTTTCGGCAGAGGGCCTGCGGGCTTGAGCGATTCCTCGCGTCTAGGCCTCAATCAACCGAGGCGGTGGGTGTGCCGGCGGGCTTGAGCAGTTCAGAGTCCCGGCAGTACCATAGGAAAGTGACTGATTCGCCTGACCGGGGCCTGGAACATGAAACGGACGGAGGAAAACCCGACTCCTACCGTCGCAGTGACGGGATTGCAGTCATCGGAGGAGAGGGCCCGGATCGAGGCGCCCTCGATCCGTGGCTGCAAGCGACACAGCTAATCGTTGCGGCGGATTCCGGATTGGAAAAAGTCCACGCTCTGGGATTGCACGCCGATTATGTCGTGGGTGATATGGACTCCTTGGCGGATCACCGGCTTCTCGAAACTTTTCCTCCCGGTCGAGTTCTTCGCTTCGACGCTGAGAAGGACGAGACCGACACCGAGATTGCCCTCGGGCTGCTTGCAGAACGGGGGGCACGACGCCCCTTGATCGTTGGCGGCGGCGGGGGAAGACTCGATCATCTTCTAGCGATATTGGCGCTTTTCGATCGCCCACGCTACCCGGCGGCGTGGTTGACGGCTCACGAGGAAGCGGTCGTCGTAGATGAACACATTCGCTTGGTCAATATGCAAGACGAAGTAGTCTCGCTTTTCCCGGTCGGGCAGGAGCGCTGTACCATGCGGTCCAGCGGATTACAATGGCCACTTGATGATCTCGAGTGGGGGCGCGGTGACCACGGGGTAAGCAACGTAGTAGTTGCCGCTGTCGCGGAGCTTAGGATGACAAGCGGACGGCTACTGCTGGTACGTTCGACGGCGCGGCGGCCGGGGGCCCGATAAGATATGTCAAATAATTCCAACACCTTCGCGCAATTAGTTAAAACCTTATCGGATGACGAACGTAAGCGGCTCTACGACCGCATAACCACCAGTCTAGGCTACGACGAGACATCTCGTAGACGCATATATCCGAGCCAAATGCACCGAGACCAGCGCGATGAGATGATCCAGCGCGACATCGACAGACTATCTCTGAGCATGCGGATTCGTTTCTGGCTACGAAAGACCTTTGGACG
>CAYFQV010000406.1:0-1569 GCA_964345195.1 uncultured Spirochaetaceae bacterium | reverse complement strand
TGGCGCCGGTCTCTTCGCGCAGGAGTCGACTGTCGGTGACTCGCTGTTGTCGCCCCTATCGCCTCGATCCGCCGGCATTGGTGGACGGCACACAACTCTTGCCGACGGCATTGACACCTTAACGGCGAATCCGGCGGGATTCCGATCCGCTCCCACCGCTTTTCTCGGCGGTGAGCTTGCGGTACGGCTCAGCGGGCCGGTCCTTACGCTATCATCGATCATCCTCAGCGGCGTCGATGAAGGCTTCGATTCCGTCTTTGCGCAACCGGAGACCTTGGAGACGCTACAACGACTCTACACGTCTCTCGGCCTTGTCGGCCCCATCTCCGTCGGATTTGTGGGCGATGGGCTTGGTTTCGCCATTTCCAACACCACCGACATAAGCCTCCGGACGCAAGGGAGCACGCGAGTGTCGGCCGTGGCTCAGGAGGTGCTCCTGCTCTCCGGCGGCTTTGCGTTGCCGGTGCCCTTGCCTGAGCGCGCCGGCGACTTGGACCTGGGTATTCTGTTGAAGGGTTTCGTCCAGGGAGCATCTTCGATCGAGACCTCCCTACTGTCCATACCGGACCTCTTCGACTCCTTCGACAGCAATCTCGTACTCGGAGCGCCCTTTGACGTCGCGACGGGCCTCAGTGTGGATGTGGGGGCGCGCTACGCCGTCTTGCCGTGGCTTAGCATTGGGTTAACCGGTCAAAATCTGCTCGCGCCGGCCTTGGTGAACAGTTACGGGTCGCTCACCGGCTTTCTGGACAACGAGGAAGCTATCGACGAGCGCCAGACAAGCGTGCCTATCAACGTATCGGCAGGTGTCGGGTTCACGCCGCAGCTCGGACGCCTCGAACGACACATCAGCGATTTTCGGGTCCTCCTCGACTATCGAGATGGTCTGGATTTCTGGACCGATCCGGCGAATACCGAGAATCCCTTTTTGAAGATCGCCGCCGGTGTCGAAGCGACCTTTCTCGACGTGATCATTCTGCGTCTAGGCCTTTCGGAGGGCTTGCCCGCGGCCGGGCTCGGCATGGACCTCGGCGCCGTCGAGCTGGATGCGGCCGCCTTTGGAGATGAGCTCACCGGCGAACCCGGCTTCCGATCGGTGTACAACATCATGTTCGGGCTTCGCATCGGCGGGTAACGTTGCATCTTTCGCCGGCTTGGCGTTGCGAAACTTGACACTGCGAAAAGAGGATTGGTAGCTTACCGAATCCGGGCCGCTAGCTCAGTTGGTAGAGCAACAGCCTTTTAAGCTGTGGGTCGCAGGTTCGATCCCTGCGCGGCTCAATTCTGTCTCGAACGGGTTCATGATCGGCTTCAGAACCATTTCCGACGTTTAAAGTAGAAGATCATGCTCATGGCTATAAACCCCATGACACCAAGAACGACGGGGTAGCCGTAGGTCCATTTCAATTCCGGCATGGCGGCAAAGTTCATCCCGTAGATCCCCGCGACGAAGGTCAGGGGAATAAAGATCGTCGCGATGATGGTAAGGACGCGCATGACCTCGTTGGTCGAGGTGCCGATCATGGCGGCGTGTAGCTGAAAAAGGCCGGTGACGCGATCGTGTTGAGA
>CAYFQV010000405.1:0-1570 GCA_964345195.1 uncultured Spirochaetaceae bacterium | reverse complement strand
CTTCACCACATTGGTCCTGCTCACTCGGCGTCCACCACGGCGACAGCTTCGATCTCCACCAGGGCGTTTTTCGGAAGGGCGCCGACCTCGAACGCCGCCCGCGCCGGCGCGGATGCGCCGAAGACCGCGCCGTAGGCTTCGTTGACCGTGGCGAAGTCCGCAATGTTCTTGAGGTACACGGTTGTCTTGACGGTAGATGCAATCGACGCGCCCCCCGCGCTAAGAATAGCCTCGAGATTCCGCAGGCACTGGGTCGTCTGCTCGGCCACACCGCCGGGAACGAACTCGCCGGTGGCCGGATCAAGGGGGATTTGACCGGACACGAACAAGAGATTGCCCGCCCGCGTTGCCTGCGAGTACGGGCCAATGGCTGATGGGGCGCTGTCGGTGTTGATTATCTCTTTCACGCTCACCTCCGTCGCAAAAAATTATCACGATAATAAAAGCTTGTTAGGGCAGTGTCAACGCCTGGGGCCGGAGCGCGAAATGCAAACGCGCTTGGAGAACGCGGCGCCGGGGTCGGAGCAGCTCGACACCACACCGTCCTGGGATATTAGCCGGACTCTCTCTCAACAATCTCGTGGACGCTCCACAGCTTAGTCGCGTACCATCCGCAAGTAGCGATACAGCGTCGGCTCCGACACGTTCAATACTCGCGATACACTCGCTATCGCGCCCTTGAGCAGGAAGATGCCGCGCCGGTCGAGCTCTCGGACCAGCGTAATACGCTCATCCTGGCTGACTCGGTCGGGGTGCACGTCGAACTCGCGCATAACTTGCAGGGTTGTCTCGACGGGGATATCGTTGACTGATTGGGAGAGTTTTTCGTCGATCGACGCGGCGGGTCGCTCCACCTGACGGGAGTCGAACAGATCCTCCGTAGCTTTCTTCAGTGCGTAGAGCGCAGTGAGATCGGTGTTCGTGCAGAGCAGACCAAGCAGCTCTCCTTCATGCTTGATGAAATACGTGCCTGAGCTGAAGAACTTCCCCTTGCCGGCGCTGCTTGTATAGGCGGGGGTGTAATTCCTCTCGCGAAAACTCTGCTCTTGGAGTATGCGCAAAACCAGGTCCGTTGACGAACCGCCGACACTCCTTCCGCTGATGTGGGCGTTCTCAATGGCAATAATGGAATGGTCGAGGTCGCCGATATCGTGTAGCACGATCTCGGTATCCGACAACTGCTGTGCCAGGAACTTCATCAGGGGTATGTAAGACTCGAGGATTGCGCGTCGTTCTTCCGCGGTCATACGACTCCGCTCTTGTTTCAGCATTGCCGCCATACTACAGGAAGCGCCCCGGCTCCGCCACACCCGTCCGGCCCCTGCGGTGCCCGGCTTGCCCGGTTGCCCGGGCCGGTCGTACGTGGCATCTTCACCCCACAACACAGGAGGAGACACAGACGTGGGCTCAATTCCCACGACAAGACTTGGCGACGACTTGGAGATAACGAGAATAGTAAGCGGACTGTGGCAGGTATCCGGCGGCCACGGTGACATAGATCCCGAAGCGGCTGTTGATCATATGGCCGCCCTGCAAGACCGGGGATTCACGTCCTTCGACATGGCCGACC
>CAYFQV010000404.1:0-1576 GCA_964345195.1 uncultured Spirochaetaceae bacterium | reverse complement strand
GGCGGCACTTACCTACGCTCGGCAGTCTCTCTCGTATCTGGAGGAGCTTGTCGGTATCCCTTATCCCCTTGGAAAACTCGACTCCATTGCGGTGCAGGACTTCGCCTTTGGCGCCATGGAGAACTTCGGGGCGATCGTCTACCGGGAGCATCTGCTGCTGAGCAAAGAGGGTACGACCACACGTCGGGACACGGAACGCATAATGAGTGTCGCAGCTCATGAGATCGCGCATATGTGGTTCGGCGACCTCGTCTCCCCGGCGGCGTGGCGTTATGTATGGCTCAATGAGGCCTTTGCCACCTACTTCGGAAACGTCGTTACCGAGCACTGGTATCCGGAATGGCGCATGATCGCTCGGTTTGCGGCCGACGCCATGGGGACCGCAATGGAACGGGACTCCCTGCCCGGAACCGTCCCGATTGAGCTCGAGCGGGAAGAGATTGAGATCGATGCTTCGACCGCGCCGATTGTCTACAACAAAGGGGCCTGCGTGCTCGGCATGGTGCACGGTTTCTACGGGGATCGGCCGTTCCGCAGCGCGGTCGAAGCGTTTCTGCGGCACTTTCGGTTCGACGCGGTCGACACCGCTGGATTCATCTCGGTCTTTGGTCACGCCCTCGGCTCCCTGGAGGCTCAGGATGTGCTCGAGAGCTGGATCCGAACACCGGGCTTCCCCGTGCTCTACGTGAAGTCCGAGCCTGTTGAGGAAGCGGATGGACTTTCCGCCAGCGGCTCCCAAGTCGGTGGCGGGAGTCTGCGCGTGCGGCAAGAACCGTTTGCATATCTCGGACCCACGGCGCAAACGGCGGAGCGGCCATCGGCGCCGAGGGCAAGGCAGACGGCTCCGCGGCGCAGCCGAAGCCCTGGTCGGTGGGTCATTCCCGTCAGCGCCGCGATCGGCTCCGAGCGACCCCGAGAAGACGGCGAGGCGCTACGCCGGCTCCTGCGGAACGCGGAAACCCGCGTGGATTTGCCGGAAGCATCGACCTGGGTGAAGCTGAACCACAATCAGCAGGGCTACTACCGGGTGTTCTACGAAGACCCGCAAGCATGGGAGCGGTTGGGAGCGGCGGCAGCCGACGGCGAGTTGAGCGCCCTGGACCGGCAAGGTCTATTGGCGGACTTGGCCGCCTTTGCTTGGGCGAGTGAAGACACGGCGGCCGGGGCGGCGGTGGATTTGCATCGTTTTCTCGACTTCGCGTCACGGTACTACGCGCGCGAGTCGGATCCGGTTGTGCTCGGCGAGCTCGCGGTGAAACTGACCGGTTTTCATAGCCTATTACCGGAGCACCCGGAGCTGCGCCGGACGGCGTTCGGGCTTCTTCGGCCCCATCGAGATACGGTACTCGAGGAACCGTCGGATGGGAACGAGCCCTACGCTACAACCGTACTGCGTGATCCGGTCCTGTCGGCTCTCATTGCCTTCGAGGATGATGTCGCGCTCGATCGGCTTCGCGGACGGGCCCGCCGCCTCATGGAGGGGGATGCGCCGTCTGCGGATTTGATCCTTCCCACGCTGCGCGGCGCGGTCCGGGCGGACCCGGCCTTCGCCGAATGGATCATGGAGCGACTCAGC
>CAYFQV010000403.1:0-1617 GCA_964345195.1 uncultured Spirochaetaceae bacterium | reverse complement strand
GCGTCGGCCATGGCGTCCTCCGGCAATGTTCTGTCTTCGTTCACTACGCCGCCCCACCACACGCGTCAACCGCGGGAATCCGCTGCGCCTGAGGGTTCCGGAGAGGTAGTCCGCGGTTTTGCCATTATCGAGTGATCCGAGCTCTCGCACCACACGACCGACCCGAGCGAGGGCGGCCGTGTGGTGCGATGTCGCATTCGGTAGCATAGGTGCAGATCAAGGGGATCCACGTTTCCCCGCCCGGTCGCCTACGCTACGAACACCTCACTTTCGGTGCACGATCCCACACCGAAGAAACCGAATAACCAGTAGACCGAACAACAGAAGGACCCCCCAGGTAATGCCTGTTCACCAAATCACCCGCCGCATCCTTGCCAAAACCGCGGTCGCATCGACGCTCGGGCTCATCTTGGTTGCCGCAGCAATCCCCGCTCAAAGCCAGGAGCCGGTTCAGAATTGTTGCAACCAGCTGCGGGCACCATTCTACGGCGCCGAGACAACGAAGCTCGACCTCAGGGATGGTGAGGTTTTCGATGTACCGTCCGCGTTGAGTAAGGTTGCGAGCTTTGGGGCTCTGCTGAGGGGTCGTACACTGACCGCCAAGCTTTCCGATTCGGACACCCGGGCGGGAGTCTATTCGCAGGCCATCCTGGCGGCCATCGCGGCGGACGAGCTCGGCCGTCTCGAGCCGGAGGCGGCAACGAGCGTTGGTGGCGACGAAGACCTCGACGCGCTCGCAGATGCGGCCGAACAAACATCAAACACCCTAGGTCTTATCGCCGACGCAACCGGGGGTATCAAGCAAATCGAGGCCGTTAACCGCGCCCGGCGCCTGGGAGACGATGTGAACTCAGCCGCCGACGCCGCCCGCTCTCGCTCTTCGTCTCTCGGCAAAGCCTCGAGCGGTCTCGCGGTGCTGTCGCTCGCTACCAATCTCGTAAACGACTTCAGCGACGAAGCGGATCGCGCGGCCTTTTTGGGTGAAGCGATACGCGACGCACGCATCATCGGTGCTCTGGAAGACCTGGAGACCGTTTTGAAGGCCACTCCCGGTCACGATCCGGCCATGTTGCGAGGTGTAGCCGATGCACGCACACGGCTGATCGAGCTCAGCCAAAGCCGCCTGGGGCGTATGGCTTCCGCCGGCGCGGCCGCCTTCAATTCCAACAAGGCCACCATCGCGGCTTTCGCTTTGACTTCCGTGACCTCCGGCGGCGCGTCGATCGTTGCGCGCGAGGTCTTGGAGCTCGGCGCCAGCGTTGACGAGTTCACGGTCGCAACGATTTCCATCGCGGCCATGCACAATATCTCGGCGGCCAGCCTCGAGCCGATCAGGATGATTGCCGAAGGCGACGTGTCGCATCTTGATGGTCTATCACCGGAAGATGTCGACGCGACCCGAGTCGGCGCCCTCAATGCGCGCTTGGCCGCAGAGGCCAACGCGGCGACCTACAACATCCTGTGGACAGATCGTTGGGACAACCCCGTGAGCTTCGCGGGTCTTGGCCAAGCGCTCGGAATGGCGGCCTCCGAAGGCTTATCCGGCAGAAACGGCCTCCAGGAGACATACCGCCGCCTCGTCACCACGCGCGCTGAAACGGAAGCCGAGTTGTGGGC
>CAYFQV010000402.1:0-1622 GCA_964345195.1 uncultured Spirochaetaceae bacterium | reverse complement strand
CTCTAATGAAGTTACCTCTGATCTCGCCATTCGTCGCGCCGGGACAGGGTGGACAGCCGCGAGGCATACGGCCATCGGGATCGACCAGCAAGGCCGGATTGTTGAACGCGTAGTTATACGCCCCCATCGTCAGCAGCCGCCGGTCCTGCTCCAAGAGCGCCGCTGCGCCCTGCTCGCCCAGGATTGGATCGACGGCGTTCCACCGCCCGAAGGCGCTCAGGTAGTAGCGCGCCCCGGCGTAGTGCAGCTGCGTCGCCGCGTCGCGCTCGTGCCCGGTGAAGTCCTCACGCGCCGGCGTCCCCGTCGTGGTGCCCCGGTCCATCCGCAGGCCGTAGGGTAGTCCTCACGCGTCTCTTTTACTGCCCCGTGGGCCGTCACATCGGCCCGCACCGAGCCCAGGTGGGTCCTTCAGGTAGCACCGGCGGGGCAGCACCTCCCGCGTCGAGAGCTTCCGCACGGATAAATCCTGACCGTGACAGAGAGACCACCGACGAGCGAGTTTGTACCACCGGGCCGGAATGCCTACTTCGTGGGCACCAGTTCCTCACTAATCGCTCTGAGAATAGCTGCCAATCTGTCGAAATCCGAAATAGCGAGAATCTCCTCTTGATCTATAGTCTTGCATAAATTATCCCAATCATCTTCTAAGGAGCCGATAGCCGGTGTAGGACTCTCTTCGACTTTATCCCACTCATCACTCGGAATAATGAGATACAAATCCGTATCGACCTCTATCGGATCTTGGCCAACCTGTTCTAAACGATGCATCACGAGTTCGAGGAGCCGGAGCAACTTTGACTTCGAGACCTTCATTGCCATCACGGTTTTTAAGTATCAATTCTGGTTGCGCACTAAATCACGCCTCAGTAGTTCTCCTTGGGCTTTACGCAATTCGTTTTGATTCTTTTTCAACTGACTCCGAAGCGCTTTGACTCTCCCCTGAATGATCTTTTCCCTCACCTCAGGTGATTTACCCTCCAAAATCCCTTTGTTATCAAAAGCGTCTGGATCACTGATGTAGTCCTCAATCTTCCTCTTGTGCTCAGCGACATTTTCCCTCAGAGAACTTACGGACTTACGAAGCTGGCCGTCACTCTGCTTCGCGAAGGGCTGATTGGCTACTTTTACACTGGCAATGGCATCGGTACCCCGCTTGGCCAGCTGCTCCGCCGCCTCCGCGGCGCCTCGGACGTACGCGGTCGACGGGACAATCGGCAGCGCTGCGGCGACCACATCGGCAGCCGCCCACCCGATATTACTAGCCGAGGGATCGTTCCAAGCCGCAGCGACGCTCTGCACGGCAAATCCGAAGTCAGCAAGGTCCCACGGTGTCGGCCACTTCCCGGTCTTATCGCGCAGGTTGACCGGATTGTTGAAGCTGTAGTTGTACGCCGACATCGAGAAGGCCTGCACCTTCCCGTCCTCCAGCAGCTTCGCCGGCGACTGCTCGCCGAGGATCGGATCGACCGCGTTCCACCGCCCGAAGGCGCTCAGGTCGTAGCGCGCGCCCTGACCAACGGGAGGAAGTGCTCCTGGGGTGCCCCGGCGTAGTGCATCTGTGTCGCCGCGTCGTGGTGCTGCGGTTCTTTCTGCCAGCGGGTGTCTCCCGCTCGCCCCGTTTG
>CAYFQV010000401.1:0-1636 GCA_964345195.1 uncultured Spirochaetaceae bacterium | reverse complement strand
GGGGTCGCATAGAAATAGAAAAAGGCCCCGCATGCCGGAGCATACGAGGCCTTGTCATACCTATAGTGCGCTGAAGCCCGCCAAAATTGCGGGGGCGGGTGTTTTACTCCTCGAGGGGGAGACTGGCGCAGAAGACTAGACCACTTTCTGATACCACAGTGCCTGCAGACGCAGGAGCTGCCTCAGAAGCGGAGGATGTCGGGGCAGCGAAGGCGTATGCCGGACCGGCGTCCGAAACCGAGCGCACGTCCGTGACGACTTCCCATGTGATGGTCGTGTCCATGACCATGCGCTGCCACTTCTTCCAGAAGCCCTCGCTGAAGAACGAGGGGACTGCGCGGACGATCTCGCGCGCCGTATCCCGAGTTAGTGCGCCGATGCCCCGCCGGCCTTCGGCCGCGTTCTTGGGGCGCATCGCGTCGTTGACCCGGCCGTACAGGCGCTTGCGATAGCGCTTCTTCTCATCACTCCACCCCTCCTCGCGAGCGATCTGCAAGTTCGAGGTAGCGTAGCGCAGCTCCGCGAGCCGTTCTCTGGTCAGCGGAGGCGCGTAGGTGTGAACGCTTGGCGCCGTGCCGAGCGTGTGGCGACGAAGATTCTTTCGCTTCTCGTCAGACTGGAGATCGAGGTGCGGCTTCATCGCGTCGATCGACGCCTGAGAAAAGGAGACAACCCAGTACCGCTTGCCCTTGCGCACAGACGTGGTAGGCGTTGCAGTCAGTCCGAGCGAGTGTCCAAGCTTCACAATGTCATCTGCCAGACGAGCGGACTTCGTCGTGATGGCAACACTACACTGTTCGCTTCGGCGGTTCGACTTTTTCTCTTCGGCCGCTCCGTAACTGACGGTGCCGTCGGTGTCGATCAGGCCAGACAGGCACCCCCACCGAAACGCCTCGGGCGCCCGCAGGGTGAATTCGGGCAGCTGCTTCGTCGCCGAGACCCGCCCCAACTCCTCGCGGACGTATGCCGCCAGGCGCTGGGAGTTGAACGTGTATTTCTCGGACTTGCAGTCATACCCGTCAAAGGTGTGGGGATTCTCCGACTTCGTAAACGTCACCGTCGAATCCAGCGAGTAGCCGGTCACAATGCGCTTGTGGTGGCTGATGATACCGGCATCGATATTCGCCAGCATGACTTGGTGCTTGGCGGCTGAGTCGGCGGGGTTGGCCCAGCCATCCCCGGCAACAGCGCCGGTGAAGTAGCCAAAGTCTGCGTCGAGCAGGACGCGCGGCTGAAACCGGTTCGTGCGGACGTGGTCCGTGTTTTCCTCAGGGAGGTCGTACTCGGGGATCGGAGCGTACTCCGCGTCGCTCATCGGGGCGATGACGCGCGGCACCACCATGTCCACCTCCGGCGTGCGGGGCACGTAGTTGAGGTGCTCATCGACAGTCACGAGCGACGGGCCGCTCGAACACAGAGCCGTGCGAGAGCTGTGGGTTTTGACCGCTACGGCTTCGACGTCGTCGACAGCAATAGGCGCTGGTACCGTCGACCACCTGACACCCTTCGCGCCGAGTGAGAGGATGTCTACGCTGGTTGAAGCGGTGGCTTTCGTTGCTGAGGAGGCGGATGCCTCCGTTGCGTTGGCTCCCGTAAGCCGAAGCGAAGCCGGCTTGACGAAGCCTCGGCGGGAACG
>CAYFQV010000400.1:0-1643 GCA_964345195.1 uncultured Spirochaetaceae bacterium | reverse complement strand
ACTGACTGAGCTTCGGCGAGCGGGCCGGATCAATCGGCAGATCTTTGAAGCGGTGAGCACTGCAATCAAGAACGAGGTATAACCCTGCGCTCTTATTACGCCAAGCGCAAGTCGAAGGAGCGTTTTTCTTGGTTTGAAAGGGGGATGATGACGATTGTCGGAGGAAGAATACTGTTAGTGTTCACCTCAACGAGAACGTTTGAAGGTGTCGGGAGGGCCGCGTGAGATTCCGGCCCGGCGCGTGCACCGAACGGACAGATACTCTCAGGTATGGGCTGTCGATGGCGACGAGAGGTCGCCGACGCAGCGGGAAGCGTACCCTTTTGGTCCTGTTCTGGAGCGGCGCGCCGGAGGGACGAGCGTGTCACAGAGGAAGCGAGGCTTGTAGAAGCCAATGTGTCGCGCGACCGCGCATAGTGCATGCCGATCTTCTCCCGGCGGAGAGATCATCGCAGGATGTCGGTCCTCTCCGGCGCGCCACGCGCCAGAAGCTCAGCGGATCGAATGTCGAACCGGGGTCTATCCGGATCGGAGATAGATCATGGCAGATTGGGGATTGGGAGGAAGAATCAACGTTTGCCTACGCAGCCATCGCGTATTGGCTCTCACACGTTTGGAAACGCTCGGGATCAAACGCCTGGCCGCTCCAGGCGAGGCTGTGAAGCAAGCGGAGAAACTTCTGCATGACGGCGACCTTCGCTTTTTGTCCGACCATGCCCTCTTCGAGTTTTCGGTGGTCGTAGGGGCCGTAGAGGAAGCGCCGGCGGAGCATCGGAAAGACGGTCTGTCCCAAGACCTTCCGCAGCAGCGGACGGCCCTTCTTCGAGAGGCGCGTCTGTCCGCGATAGGTGCCGCTTTGTCGCTCCCGCAGGTTCAATCCGGCGTAGCGGAGGACGACGCGTCCGGAGCCAAAGTCGGTGAGTGGCCCGGTTTGTCCCGCCACGCGAGTGAGATTGAAGAGCGTCAGTCCCTTCAGGTGGTCGAGCTGCGGGCGGTCGCCGATGGTCTTGAGCCGGCCTCGGAGCCGTTCGATCTCCGCCCGCAAGCGCTTGCGCCGGGTCGTCAGCCGCTCGTAGTCGCGCCACAGCTCGCGGAGGCGTTCGACGAGCAGCTCGACTTCGGCCTCGGTTTTGGCGTAGCGGACTGCTCCGCACAGCCGAACAGATGTTCCAGCGTCGCGAAGCGGGCATTCACGCGTCGCTTCATCGTCTTTTTGAAGCGGCCTTATCTGGCTCGGACGATGTGGTACGGGTTGAAAGCGTACGTGTCCATGAGCGCCTGGCCGGTGGGATCGAAGGTGAATTTCGCTGGCTTGTCGTAGCCCGAGAAGAGATCACGGGTTACCGCCTGGATGCGCTGGCGCACGGCACTGAGGGACTGTTCGTCCTCGTCGTAGTAGGCGGTGAGGCGTCGAATGCAGCGGTAGACCTCCGGCAGGTGGCGGTGGGTCTGCGCCTTACCGAGGCGGGCCACCAGGTGCATGGACCAATCTCATGAGATCGGGTATCGCGGATCCTTATGGTCGGTCTTCCCGGTGTCACTGGTCTCGACGGACTTGAGTTTAGCTACGTGCTCGGGGCTGATGAGGGCCGTCTTGCATCCGAGGCCACGGGCCGTTGCGAGGAGCTTGCGCTCGTAGCCGC
>CAYFQV010000399.1:0-1647 GCA_964345195.1 uncultured Spirochaetaceae bacterium | reverse complement strand
AATGCTCATGACGTCTGGGGTATTGTTACCGTCTTGCACTCCGGCGTCAAGCCGAAGCACCTCCCGAGCCCCAAGCCGGGCCGCTCACTTCACGAGGACTCCTCCGCGTCCGGCTCGAGAAGAAGTAGCGAGGCCACATACTCGCGTGCGTCGCCCGGGGCGGAAGCCACCGACTTCAGCATATCTATAACCGTGCGGAGATCACCGTCACGCTGCTCGAGCAGCCGATAATACAGGCCGAGCTCGCCGGTGTACTTCATATAGGAATCGATATAGGCATTGTTGAGCGTGGCCTCGGCAAAGCCGCGGTATCTGTCGGTGAAGAAGAGCTCGTCATACTTTTCGGCGAACTCCGCCTGCGCATCCCCGAATACGTCCCACTTGGCGGCAATCCGCGCATCCCGGGAGGCAAGCGAATCGTAGGCGGCCTGCAGGTCGGCGTGTACAGATCGAATGACTTCGCGAAACGTGTCGCGGTCTGCGCGAAAGCGGCGGATCGACAGGTATTCTTCGCTGTCGACGCCATACTTCCCGGCGATGTACCGTTCGGCTCCGACCTCACCGACAAAGGTCGCGACCTCTTCGTTGAACTCGTTCTGACCGTCGGCCCAAACAGTGGCATGCATTTGCTCGTGGAGAATCAGGTTTGCGAGCTCGTACTCACTGTATCCGCGCATGAAACTGTAGGCGGGGTCGGAGAAGAAGCCGAGTGAGCTGAATGCCCTCACGGGCCGCACGTATACGTCAAAGCCTGCTTTGCGGAGTCTCAGCGCTTCGCGGTCTGCGCCCCGCGAATCATAGAAACCCCGATAGAAGAGTCGACCCAGCACCGGATACTGCCACGTGTGCCGCTCGAAACTGTCTTCTCTCACCGCCGAGACGACGTCCACAAGATAGGCGTGGTCCGTTGCAACGTAGCGGGAGAAACTGCTATCGACGGTGAGTCCGAGCTCCCCAGCGGCGAAGGTCCGGATCTCGATGAGGCGCTCGAAAAACGCCAACGTCTCGATATCCACACGTCCGTCACGGCGTAGATCCTCGATATCGCGTGCCCGGGCCTGCATGGCGAGATATCCGAGACCCTGACGAACCAGATAGGCACCGTCGAATAGAAAAAAGGCCCCTATCAGGAGTGAAACTGAGAGGGCGAAAGCGGCCGCGAACATGGGGCGTTGGTGACCTCCGAGACGGCTGTTCACGATCGAGAGTATATCACTACAGCTTTGAATTGACGACTATAACCGTCAGAGGTAGGCTTAAATTGGATGTGGGCGCAGTTTACAGTAGTTCCCTACGCCCATCTGGAGCCGGCCGACGCCGCCCGGGCGGTTTCCCCGACCGTCATGCGGCGGCGCCGGCTGTGGCTTACATTTCCTGCTGCTGCTCGGGCTGCTGCTCGGGCAGATCACCCTCTTCAATGGGCTCACAGCCCATCAGGGCGAATCCAAAAAGCATCGGTACGATTAGAAGCAGTATCCACTTCTTCATGACATCCTCCTTGCAGGATTGATGACTATAACCTACACGACGCACGTCAAGGCTCGATCCAAGAAATGTGAAGTGTGTGTGAAGCTCAGAAAAAAAGTTTAAACACCGTGCTTCCGTCACTCATCCTCTCGCGAGTAATGCTCTCCGGGAATGTCGGAG
>CAYFQV010000398.1:0-1657 GCA_964345195.1 uncultured Spirochaetaceae bacterium | reverse complement strand
CCCGCCGTCCTCTCACACCACCGTACGTACGGTTCCGTATACGGCGGTTCATGAACGACTCCAATGCAGTCGCAGCATGTCCAGCAGTGAAAAGAGTCCCATGTGATCAAAGAAGCGTTTGGGGTATGCGTGGTTCATGTGTTGGGCCCCGGCATTCCACCAGGGGCCACGGCCATTGGTCGCTGAGCGCCATGCCTGCTCCTCGGGCAGTCCCCGCTTCATGAGCATTCGGGCGCGGGCAAGAGATCGCGTGGCCTGTCGCCACAGGATGCAGCGCAGGCGGCGGCGTATCCACTTGGCGAGGTTCTTGAACGCGGCGTGCACCTCGGCGAGCCGGTAGTAGTTACCCCAGCCACGAAGTATCGGCGTCAGCCGCTCGATGAGTCTGGTCAGACTCCATCCCCGTGCCATCCGGAATATCTGTCGGAGTTTGCCCGCAAGCCGCTTCACCGATTCCGGCGCGACCCGCAGGCGCGATAACTTTCCCGGCAGTACCGTGTAGCCGAGGAACGAGCGGTCCCACATCCGGTCGACCGCGCTCTTCTCCTCATTGACGTTCAGCTTGAGCTTCAGCGTGATGAATGCCGTCACGCTCTCCATCACCCGCTGTCCGGCTCGTTCGGATCAGACGTAGATGTTCGCGTCGTCGGCGTACCGGCAAAACCGGTGACCGCGTCGCTCGAGCTCCTTGTCCAGATCGTCGAGCATGATGTTCGACAACAGCGGCGACAACGGCCCGCCCTGCGGCGTGCCCTCCCGCCTCGGGCTCACCAGTCCCTGCTCCATGACTCCCGCCTGCAAGAAGCGGCGAATCGTGCGTAGCACCCGCTTGTCGGTCACCTTGCGCGCAACTCGTGCCATGAGCATGTCGTGGTTCACCCGGTCGAAGAACTTCTCCAGGTCCAGGTCCACCACCCACTGGCACCCCTGCCGTGCGTACTCCTGCGCCTGCAGCACCGCCTGGTGTGCGCTGCGTCCCGGCCTGAATCCGTAGCTCGACTCCGAGAAGCCGGGCTCGAATACCGGACTCAGCACCTGCAGCAGTGCCTGCTGGATGAGTCGATCCACAACGGTGGGAATGCCCAATCGGCGTGTCCCCTTCTTTCCGGGTTTTGGAATCTCTACCCCTCGTACTACCTGTGGCTTGTAGGTCCCGTCAAGCAGTTGCCTCTTGATATCGGCCCACTGTTCCTTCAGATGTGCCGCGAGCTCCTCCACGTTCATCTCGTCGATGCCCGCGCTGCCCTTGTTCGACACCACCCGATGGTAGGCCCTTCTCATGTTCTCCTTCTCGACCACTGCCTCCATGAGCTGCGATGTATCCGGTCGGGGCTGTTCCTCCGTTGCCGTGACGCTTGAGACACCACCTGCGTTACTCTCCGGATTCCGTCCGTACCCTCCCGCGGTGGATTCGGGTTTTTCAGCCATACTACACCGTCTCTCCTTCGCCATCGAAACGTCGGCTCCCGTCCACGTCATTCATGTTCGGGCCTTCAGCGGGGTCGAGTCCGCCTACTATGCCCTTTGCTGACTTCTCCTCGCCTGTCCCTCCGCCTCTCGGCGTCGGTAGCTGTTTGCAGCCAGCGACGAGACCTCCCCGGGTAATGCACACCCACCTTCACGCTTATGTCCGTCGCATCTACAGCCATGCCTTCCG
>CAYFQV010000397.1:0-1672 GCA_964345195.1 uncultured Spirochaetaceae bacterium | reverse complement strand
ACGAGGACGGGGGATACGAGGACGGCGTGTATGAAGGCGGCGGCGAGCCGTCCGGATGGAAAGAGTGCAACCCAGCGCCCGGCAGCCTCTTCATTGTGGGCGATGACAAGCAGTCCATCTACAGCTTCCGGGAGGCCGACATTGATCTATTTGACACAGTGCGGGGCCTCATCAAGGCGCAGCCCCATGGAAAAGCCGTTCAGCTCCAAACCAACTTTCGGTCGGCCGAAAGCATCTGCAACTGGTGTGACCAAGCATTCGGAGCGCTCTTCGAAGCCGATCATGTAGCGTCTGCCGGCGACGGCATGGTGCAAGCTGAGTACGTAACGTTTGAGCCCTGGAAGAGCGACCCGGTTGAGGAGCCGGCCGTGCGCCAACTGCACGTTCCCTACGTGAAAGGTCAATCGTCATCCAGAGACATCGCACGCCGGAACGCTCATCAGATCGCGGGCTTCATTCGCCACGCCTGCGAAGCGGACGCCCGGAAGCCCGGGGACTTTATGATCCTAACGCGGGATACGACGCGCCTCTCGATCTACGCCGAGGTGCTCGCCGAGAAGGATGTCCCATACGTGATTGCAGGGGGCAAAGACGCAGGTACCTCCGAAGAGCTTCGCGGCCTCATTGACCTCTTGGCATCGGTCTACCGGCCGGATGACCCGGTTGCCCGGGTCGCGTATTTCCGCGGTCCACTCGTCGGACTCAGCGACGAAGAGCTGTACCGCTTTCGGCAGGCCGGGGGCCGGTTCGACGGTCCGTTTGATTCCCCCACAGGTCTCAGGGAAGAGCTCGGCGAGGAGCTCACCGATCAGATCAAGGCGGCCCACGACCACCTACAGGCGGCGCAGAGGCTCTTACAGGAGAAGCGCCCGGCAACGGCCATCGAGCGTATCGCCGAACGCACCGGGATGCTCGGGCGAGCGCTGCAAGACGCGGGTCAGGGGTCACTCAAAGCCGGTCGTCTCTTGCGGATCCTAACCGAGGTGCGCCACCTCGATGGGCAGGGGGCGCCTTGGGGCGAGATCCTAGAAGAGCTCGAACGCGTCCTGGCGGGCGATGCAGCGCTTGACGGCATGACGCTCGAGACGGGTCGAAAAGACGAGGGGGATTCCAATAGCGTGCAGCTCCTCAACGTGCACAAGGCCAAGGGCCTTGAAGCCAAAGTCGTCTTTCTAGCCGATCCCTATAACTGGCGTTACCCGCGGGACCCCGAGCGTCACGTGCGCCGTGCAGAGGGCAAGGTCGTGCAACCCGTCTTCATAGAAAAAGGCCCCTACCAAAAAGAGCTGAAATACGGCCCGAAAGAGTGGCATGCCCGCTTCGAAGAGGCAGCCAATCGGGCGCAGTGGGCCGAGGAGCACCGACTCCAGTACGTCGCAGCGACCCGAGCGGAAGAGCTCCTCGTTGTCTCCCGCTATGAGAAAAAAGAGGACAAAGGCTATTGGGCGCACCTGTACGATCACCTTGACCAGCAAGGCGTGCCGGATCTCGGGGTTCCGGAGTCCACGCCTAACGGAGCGGCAGGCCGAGTCGTAGATGCACTAGACCTGCCAGCGCTCCGCCGGCGCCGCCAATCCGCCTTTGAGTCGGCCGCGGCGCCAGCCTTCGAGCTCACCACGGTGACTCAAGATAAAGAGGAGCCCGAGATGCGCCGCGGCGCCGCCGGCTACGG
>CAYFQV010000396.1:0-1708 GCA_964345195.1 uncultured Spirochaetaceae bacterium | reverse complement strand
GAGTCCGCCGCAGCTGAGAGGGCCCGGGCGTAATGGAGGTTCTGTTCGAAGCACTGCGCGCCGGCGCCGTGGAGATCCTTGGTTACATCGACTCCGGCGGCTTCGTCATGTGGCCCCTTCTGTTAGCGGCCCTCCTGCTCTGGTACGGGATCGGCCACCGTGCCTTTTCGGTGCGCCGAGGGTCACGGATGGCCGTACGGAGCTTGCTCGAGCACTACCGACGGAATCCCGACGAACCGACAGATGGATTCCTGGACGCTGCCGCGAAGGCTGCCCTGAGGATCCGGCGGAGCTACGATCAAAACGTGCGACGCCATCTTGACGACGAGCTGTTTTCGCTGGGAGAGGGTTTGGGCCGATACCGCGTGCTGGTGAGGACAATCGTGGTGATCGCGCCGCTTCTCGGTCTGCTTGGAACGGTCAACGGAATGATCGAGATGTTTGAATCCTTGGGAAACCAGACCTTCTTCTCCCAATCCGGGGGCGTGGCCAACGGAATCTCTCAGGCGCTCTTCACGACGCAGTTTGGTTTAGTTGTGGCTATCCCGGGCCTAATCGTCGGTGGGTTGATTGATCGAAAGGAGCGGCGCATCCGAGATGACATTGAGCAGATAAAAGATCTGCTTGTAGCAGGTGATTTCGAGAGTGACGTGGAGAGAAGTGCATGAAATTTCTGCCGAAAAAGCACGAAGTCGAAGAACTGAACATTTCGCCCTTGATAGATATGGTTTTCATTCTTCTGATCTTCTTCGCCGTTTCCACAACCTTTGTCCGGGACCTACAGGTAAACCTCGACAGACCAAGTGCCCAGACCTCGTCTACCGCTTCCTCCGAGAGTGTCCGGGTCTACATTGACGCCGGCGGCACGGTGTACGTCGGCGAGCAACCGGTGAATTCCTGGATGGTGCAGACACTGGTGCGCGACGAGCTCTCCATTGCGTCCGCCGGCACCGTTCTGGTAATCGCGGATCGAAGCACCCCGACGGAACTGTTGATCGATGTGGTCGATCAGGCGAAGTTGGCAGGCGCGACGGAAGTCGGCGTCGCTACGGAGCTGAACTGACCATGGCGCAGCTGGTGCAACGCGGCGGGTTCCGGGCCGTGGGTATTGGTCTGGTGACAATCGCGGGATTCGGGCTCGTGCTGGTTTCGTTGGTCCTCATGAACCGGCCCATAGAGGAGCCGGAAGAGAAGGAGCAGGCAACGGCAATTGACTTTACCGTTCCCACTGAGGCTCCGGAGCCGCCGGAGCCTGAGCCGGAACCCGAGAACCGCGAGCAGCAGCGAAGCGATCAACCGGCGCTCGCTCCGGCGCCGAACCTCGGCTCCAATCTTTCCGGCATACAGGTGTCCATGCCTGAGTTCCAACCGCAGGGGGTGACAGAGGTCGCGGAAAGTCTGCTCGGCGATCTCGATAACGTGACGCTCACCGAAGATACCGTTGATAAGGCACCGGTTCCGCAGTCGAAGCCGCTGACCTACCCCGACCGCGCAAAGCAGCGCGGTATTGAGGGCGAGGTCGTGGTAAGCGTACTGGTCAGCCGCAACGGCCGGGTAGAGAAACTTCGGATCCTGCAATCGCAGCCTTCAGGGGTGTTTGATGAGGCGGTGCGCAACTCCGTTCCAAACTGGACCTTCGAGCCGGCGAAGTACGAGGGCGAAGCCGTGCAGACCTGGGGCACCCTGACGATCCCGTTCAAGTTGAATT
>CAYFQV010000395.1:0-1726 GCA_964345195.1 uncultured Spirochaetaceae bacterium | reverse complement strand
GGCAAGACTATTCGTGTTCGCCGTGTTCGCCGTCTTCACCGTGGACATGGCCATGGTTCAGCTCTTCTTCAGTAGCCGAGCGGACGTCCTTGACGGTTACGTTGAAATGCAGGGTCTGACCGGCCAGGGGATGATTCCCATCGAGGGTAACCTGATCGTCGCCGATCTTTGTCAACGTTACGACCTGCCGCTGTCCATCTTGTGAACGCGCCTCGAACTGCATGCCGAGCTCGAGCTCTGCGTCTTCGGGCAAACGATCGCGTCCTACATCGAATACGAGGGAATCGCTGTACTGCCCGTAGCCCTTGTCCGGATCTACCTTAGCATCCACCGTTTCGCCGGGACCTTTACCGTCGAGGGCCTCTTCCAAGCCTTCGACAATGTTGTCATGCCCGTGGAGATACTCAAGCTCGCCGTTGTTCTGCGAGCTATCCAACACTTCTCCACTGTCGTCCTTTAATTCGTAGTCGATCGTTACGACCGCGTCTTTCTGGACATTCATCAATAAACCTCCGAAAAATGGTCTTTCGACCAGGCAGGAAACACGAAACCTGGTGCGGCGTTGCACTGTGATCGCCGCCTAGCCGTCTCTAAATTACGACGGCGACGGACCGAAGCTCAAGGATATACGGGAAATTCCGCCGATTCGGCCGTAGATAAGGCCGATGTATCCACAAGCCCCAAGCGCCACAGGGGCCTACTTGGAGCTCAGGTTGAACACACCGTCCCAGTTCTTCGGGGGTGCTTTCTTCTGAAACTCCGCGCAACGCTTTGAGAAGAAGGTGGCGGGGCCGTCACCGGGCCGTGCGCTCAGCACCTCCTTGAAACGCTCCTGCGCCTGCTCCCATTCTCGCTGCTCAAAGAGCTCGAGCGCCTCGTGGAAGATATCGAGTGCCTCTCGAACCAGCGGATCGATGGCGTTTGCCTCATCTACAACCTCGAATAGCCGGACCGGTGTTTCAATCCCGATAACCCGCACGCGGTCAAGCTTCCGGTAAACAAAGTGATCACCCGCCTCCGTGCGCGTGGCCTCGCTGGCCAAGATCCAGGTCCCGTACTGCTTATTGACCCCTTCCAGCCGAGCCGCGAGGTTCACTGCATTACCCATCATGGTGTAATTCATCTTTTGTATCGTTCCCATGTTCCCAACGACCATCTCGCCGGTGTTAATCCCGATCCGAGTCAGAAGCGGATTCGGTGTTCGTTCGGCGTGAAGGAGTCGCTCGTTTAGGTCGTGCTCTAAGCGCTTCATTCGTACCGCCGCAAGGCAGGCCCGTCGCGCGTGATCGGGCAACTCGATCGGGGCGCCGAAGAACGAGATAATGGCGTCCCCCTCGTACTTGTCGATGGTACCCCGCAACTCGAGTAGGGTATCACTCATGGCGCTGAGGTACTCGTTCAGGAGACTAACGAGGTATTCCGGATCGAGTTGCTCGGAGATAGTCGAAAAGCCCTTCACGTCCGTAAAGAAGGCTGTCAAGACCTTCTTTTCTCCTCCCAGCCGCAGCTTGTTGGGATCTTCAATAAGGTCACTGATGACATCCGAAGACAGATAATGTGAGAAGGCGTTGCGGATATAGGCACGTTCTTGAGCAGTTTGGAGAAACTTGAATGCGGTAAGTCCAACGAAGGTTAGGCCTCCTGCAACAAGCGGAGCGATCATGGGGGGATAGAGGCGCGTCAACAGAAAGAAAACACCCCCGGCTACGGCGAAAACCGCCAGGAA
>CAYFQV010000394.1:0-1732 GCA_964345195.1 uncultured Spirochaetaceae bacterium | reverse complement strand
GTCACATCCGGCACCTGCTCGAACTCGATCGAAGTGGTGCCGAGGTAACCTTCCTGATTGAAATCCAGAGCAACCCAGCTCGACGTCACGATCTCGTAGCTCCGGCCGGCCCGGATCGTTCGATTGCCCGAGAGGCCGCTCGTGTAGAGAAAATCGCCGGTGCGCTCGGAGAGAGGGGTCTCCGTGTGCTGGTTACTGAGCTCCATGATACCGCGCAGCGTCTCCCCATCCACCTCGGCGCGCATGACGTCGTTGTCGAAACGCATGAACTGGTCGAAGCGGTATTTCGGCAGAGGCCCCGCATTGAGCCCCGAGCCGAAGGATGTGTGATTGAGGAAGGCCACATCCGCGCCGACGGCCTCGCGAACGGTCTCGACCGACCACATGGCCGCCTCGAGCACGCTCATATCCTCCGGCACGGTTCCCACCCCCGCCCGGTCTTCTGCGCTCAAATGCTCGGCGCGAACCTGCTCGATCGTTGCGGCCATGGCTTCATCGACCCCGGATATCTCTGCCGTGCGATATGTGTCGAAAACAAGCCGTGGACGGTTTGTGGTATTGCCGGATGCCGCCCCGCTCGACCCGGCGCCGTTCGGGAGATGGATTTCAGTAACGTTGAAGCGCTCGCCACGGAAGCCGTTGTGCATGAAGGCAACGCCGCCGACATCTTCCCGCAGAACCAGATGATCGTGCCCGCCGACGGCAAAAAGGGTGTTGTCCGAAGCTGCCCGGAGCATTCGGCGGTCGGCTACAAGGCCGGCGTGGGATAGGAGGACCGCGTAATCGGCGCCCGCGGCCAGGTCGGCGTAGTTCTGCTGGGTCCAGGAGACCGGATTCGGGATTTTCACGAGCTCCCGCCATTCTTGCGGATAGGTGTTCATCTGATCCGTGGCCACACCCACAACGCGGATCGTCCGTCCGGCGACATTGAGGTCGGTGTATGCCGGAGCCAGGGCTTTGCCGTCGCCGTCGGCAACGGTGCCGATAACCTCCACCCCGTAGTCGACCGCGGTCCGGACGAACTCGTCGGGTGAGACGAAATCGAATTCATGATTGCCGATGTTTACGACCACCCGCCCATAGGCGCGCAGGCGTCGGAGAAACTCCCAATCCGCCTCTCCGTCTGAAGCGGCCGCAGCGGCATTGCCCAGCTCGAAGAGATCGCCGTTGAACAGAAAGACCAGGGGCTTGTCGGCGTAGTCCTCGGCAAGCCCCTCTACCGCCGCGAGAATGCGCGGATAGGCATCATAGGCCGAGTGGGTATCGGCCAAGTTTACCGCAATCAAATCGGGACTCTCGTTGCCGTCGCTCGACTGTGCAAGCCCGAGGGTCGACACCGTGAGAAGTACCGTTACTACGAGCACGAATACAGTAGGAATGGACACAGCTTTCATCTTGATTCTACCTCCTGGATGGAGGAGTATCCCGTAGCTCTGTGAAGATTTTGTGAAGATGTTTGCGTGGGAGGCGCCGGCCGCGACGAGGCTTTACACGTCGGGGCCACGGCGCCGGCCGGCTGGACCTGACGCCCGCGCTATCGCGGTGCCCCGGTCGCCATTCCTGAGTCCCCGCCTGCGTCGACCGGATGACCCGTGCCCGGAGCGGGAGCGGTCTCGGCTCCATGCCGCCCCGCCCGCGCAGATAGGACGTTTAGTGTGATAGTGTGATCTTAAGCCTTCTTAACGTTGATCTTGCGACCTGCTTGGTCTTCAGACTTGGGCATGACCACAGT
>CAYFQV010000393.1:0-1776 GCA_964345195.1 uncultured Spirochaetaceae bacterium | reverse complement strand
AGAGAAGCGACCGACCGGAATCGAACCGGCATCTCCAGCTTGGAAGGCTGGGGTAATAACCATTATACGACGGTCGCATGTATAAAGCACGCGAGCGCGCGCCATTTCGAATAGTCACACTATTCGGCAGGGACACTGCACGGAAACGAGAGCTCTGTCAAGAGCGAGATCACTCCAAGTCTTACCCGAAGCTTACCGACTTCCTCAGCGGGGCGCACCGTCGGCGCCACGATACAAGCTAAGCGCTGTATTGATTCACCGTCGTATTTCTCATACAGTGGCGCAGAATCCCTGGAGGCAATAATGGGCATACGCGGCGAGCTGTTCTCAACGCGCGCAGCATCTGATAACGAAAAGCGCACATACTTCTTCAACGTGAAAGAGAACCGACGGGGTGACATGTTCTTAAACGTCGTCGAAAGCAAAAAGCAGGAGGGCATGGACTTCGAGCGCCACCAAATCATGGTATTCGAAGAGGACATTGAAAAGTTTGCGAGTGCCTTCGAGAAGGTCTTAGCGTACGTTAGATCGAAGCGCTAAAGGAATGACGATGGATGCGGGACGGTCCGTGAGCGCGTATTAGAGCCTTGTGCTCCGGCGTGGGATAGCCCTTGTGTTTCTCGAACAGGTATTGCGGTTCCCGCCGTGCGTATTCAACCATCCAGGCGTCACGCGCGGTTTTTGCAAGAATACTCGCCGCGGCAACGGCCGGGACGAGGGCGTCACCCTTGACAACGGGTTCTACCGCAACCGGCAGTTCGGGTCCGAATCTGCCGTCGACATAAACCAGCGTGAGCTCAGGCACCGCTGCTTCGAGCTCGCCGAGATAGGCGGAGCCCGTGTCGGCACGGTTTCGGACCGCCGTTTCGACGGCCGTGTAGTAGGCGCGCTGCATTGCAAGAAGGGACGCGTGATGAATATTCAGACGATCGATCTCCTCCGGCCACGCCCAACCGAGACCCCAAGCGCAAAGCCTCGCTTTGAGAACTTCCGCAATGCGTTCCCGTTTGGCCGGCGCAATGGTTTTCGAGTCACCGACGCCGGGGATCTGCATATCCGTGGTCATAATTGCACACGCCGCCGTTACCGGTCCGGCCAAGGGTCCGCGGCCGGCTTCATCGATCCCACATTGCAGCATACGCTGCGCAGGGTAGCTCCGGAACACGGTTTCGGGCAAGACCGCGGCGGCAGCGGACGAGGCGGCACGATATGAGCGGCACAAGCGTCATTGCTCAGTTCAACGACTCCTACCGGCCGGTAATGGACGGCGTCGCTATCTGTACGGAGAACTACGCCAAGTGGCTGAACCATGATCACGCCCCGACGATCATCGTAACCCCGGGTGTACCTGGTTTTCATTACGAGGCCGATTTTGAGGTGTACTCCTTCTCATCGATTCCGTTTCTGCCCATGAGGCCGTTCCGGGTGGGCTTGCCCTTTTTGGACCGGTCCTTTCAGCGTCGCCTTCAGGCAACCGAAATGACCTTGATCCACTCACATGCACCCTTTGTCACGGGTCTCATGGCCAGACGCATGGCTCGGGAACGGGGGATACCGCACATCACCACGTTTCACTCGAAGTATCACGAGGATTTCAAACGCGTCGTACAATCCGACACCCTTGTCCGTCCCATGCTGAAGCGCTTGGTGGCCTTCTACGAGAGCGCGGATGCAGTGTGGGCGCCGAACGAGTCCACCACCGAAACCTTACGGTCCTACGGCTACCGCGGCCGGATCGACATTGTCCCCAGCGGGACCGATATGTCGGCGCCCACA
>CAYFQV010000392.1:0-1778 GCA_964345195.1 uncultured Spirochaetaceae bacterium | reverse complement strand
GCCGGCGTAGGGCCAAAGCGGCCCATTACCGCGTTGGCCGTCGTTGGGTTTCCGATGGGAACGTGGCCGGTGATGATCGTACCGGCTTGGTGGCGCGCACGCAGCGCTTCTACATGACAATGCAGACTGCAGGATAGACCTCGAGCATACAAAGATAGCTGCGCGCAGGGTCACGTCCCGGATAGTCCACGGACGAGTCCAGGTCGTATGTATCCGTCATTCCCAAACCGACCGACGTGATCGCGAGGGCCGTGGGCCCCTCATCTCTCGGCGCGATGGGATCGGTCACGAAGGGCGTTCCCACGTCGCAAGCACGACAAAAGGTATTGAGCTACGGGATGCCGAAATGCGATCTCACTGCCGAGGAACAGGAAATCAAAAAACTCGCCGACGGCTTCGTGCCTTTCAGCTCAGCTCTGTGTTGAGCCTGCAGAAGAGGTCTGTACGGAACGGCAAGAAGGCGTAAGGGTACGTACACTTGACATGAAAACGCAACACCCTCGTACTCAGCGTTGGCCGGACAGTGATACTCGAGCATCCAGTGCGCTACAATGGAGAAGCGATGATGGATAAGACGGCCGAGCGCATGGTCCGAAAAGGCGATCAAGTGGCTGAACAGAGAATCGATCCACGACGTGCGCTCGAGGAAATATGGCCTCTATCTCTCCGGCTCTTCTCGCTGTCGGGACAGTATGATGTTCAATCCGGACTTCAACGATCTGCTGAGACTATTTACAGAAAGTAGTGTCAATTACGTCGTCGTTGGAGCGTACGCTATGGCTGCACATGGCTAGGTACGTGCCACCGGACAATGTGTACCAGATCGGCGTTCCTCCGAACCGGATTGATATCCTCACTTCGATTGATGGGCTCAGCTACGAAGAGGCCGGCCGGATCACTGTGCAGGTCGGCGAGTAGCGGACGGGCGAAGGACGAACTGGATCTGGAGTTGCTCCGCGAGAGTGACCGCACGGAGGATTGAACAGACCAAGGAGTGTCCGTCGATGGGATCTCCTTCGTAGGTCACCGCATCGGTGGCGCTGAAGGCTTAGCCGTCGGAACCTCGACCAGATGCTTCGGTTGCGCGGCGCCGTCGCTCGGCCCAGGTACCAGGTCACGACCAGAAGTGAGCGGCAACTTATCGGATAGACCCAGAAGAAATCCCACCTGCAAGGGGTCGCCTGCAGCCGGTGCCAACCGCCGCCGTCCATCCGGGCTCATCAAATGCGGTTCCTTGGAAAACGCGGCAAAGCCAACCTGAACCCGATTATCCTCCGGCCACAACGGTATATCTTCAGACCAGAACACTTTTCCATTGTGGTGTTGGCTCAGCATAACCGCGACCGGTTCGGTGCTTTCCGCATCCAGTACCACGTAAATAGACCCGTGTATATCGAGTTGATGCCAGTTCACCGGGTCGCCAACCAGCCGGGCGGCCTTGCGCTTCCAGTCTGGCATGTGCGCCGGAAGACCACTATACGGAAACACGAAACTGTACTTGAGAAACAGCAACTCTCGCTCACTACCCGGTACAACGTCCCTGTAGATGCGCCCGTACGCGGTCGGTGTCATACTCATAGCTTCCGGCGAGGGAGGGAGCATCGCGTTCGCATCACCGAAATAACGGAGATAAGAGGATTCGTTATCCTGCATCCGGCGGAGCACCTCTCGCGTTACCTCGGTAGCAATGAGTTCTCCCGACTCGTTATAGGCGTGTGTGTTCGGCAGATACTCGGAGTAGAAATCCATTGGCCGGTAGCTATCCGGGGACAGAAAGA
>CAYFQV010000391.1:0-1783 GCA_964345195.1 uncultured Spirochaetaceae bacterium | reverse complement strand
TGATCCAGGGGTGGCCGGTCTCGAAGAGGCGGGTGAGCATTTTTCGCCAGAGCTTCACCGCCTCGACTCGACGGTACTTTCGGAGCTCGCCCTTTTGCGCCTTCTCCTCGTAGTCCACGTAGCGCTTCTCGAACTCGGCCCCGAAGGTTTCGTGGAGGTCGGGCACCTCGTCGGGAGAGAAGAGCGTCCACATGCCCTCTTCGCGGACCCGCTTCATGAAGAGGTCGGGAATCCAATTCGCGGTGTTCATGTCGTGGGTGCGCCGCCGGTCGTCTCCGGTGTTTCGCCGGAGGTCGAGAAAGTCCTCAATGTCCAGGTGCCAGGTTTCGAGGTAGGCACAGGTGGCGCCGCGGCGCTTGCCGCTGCGGTTGATGGCTACGGTGGTGTCGCTGGCGATTTTCAGGAAGGGAATGACTCCCTGGCTCTCCACGTTGGTGCTCTTGATCATGCTGCCGGTGCCGCGGATGCTGGTCCAGTCGTTGCCAATGCCGCCGGACCACTTGGACAGCTGCGCGTTGTCGGAGATGAGCTTGAAGATGTGGGAGAGGTCGTCCTTCACCGTGGAGAGGTAGCAGCTCGACAGTTGGGGATGGGTGAGTCCGGCGTGGAAGAGAGTAGGGGTGCTTGCCACAAAGCGCATGGTCGACAGGACGTTGTAGAACTCGATCGCCCGCTCTTCGCGGCTTTCCTCTTGAAGCGCCAGACCCATGGCCACGCGCATCCAGAAGCCTTGCGGCGTTTCGAGGGGCTGATCATCTATTCGGACGAAGTAGCGTTCCTGTAGTGTCTCCAGGCCAATGTAGCGAAACAAGCTGTCTCGCTCGAGCGTAAGGGCGCCGGCCAGACGGTCCAAGTCGAAGTTGAGAAGCTCGGAGTTGAACAGGCCGGCATCCACGCCGCGGCGGATCGCCTGGGTAAACGCCATCCGGTAGTTCCCGTCGCGTTCCTTGTCGGAGGCGGACTTGCCGATTGTCCTGCGCAATACGCGGTTGAGAAGCAGGCGCGCCGCGAGGGTATTATAGCCGGGGTCGCGCTCCATGAAGGCGGTTGTGGAGAGAATGAGAGCGCGCTCGACCTCCGGGGTGGAGATGCCGTCGTATATGTTCTTCTGCAGCTCCTCCATGATTACCTTCTCGTCCACACCGTCAATGCCGACGGAAAGGCGCAGCAGGGTGCGCTCCACCTTGCTGACCCGGAAGGATTCGGTCCCGCCGCTGCGCTTGGTGACGGAGAGTTTTCCCATGGCCGCGCGGCGGGCGCGCTCTTCGCGCTCCCGCTCCCGGGCTTCGTGTCGACTCTGCCGGTAGAGGATGTAGCGCTTAGAGACCTCATAGAGGCTGTGCTTGACGAGATGGCGCTCTACAATGTCTTGGATGGACTCGACGTCCGGCGCCCGCTCCACGTAGGTGGCTTCGATCTCTGCGACAATCTCGTCGACGATGCCGTCGCAGTCGGCCGTTTCCTCGGAAACTTCGGCGGCATCAAAGGCCTTACGCATGGCCTCGGAAATCCGCCTTCGATCAAAATCAACTTTTCGTCCGTCTCGCTTTACTACGGTCAACTGATTCACGTGCAATGCCCTCCCATATGTAGCGTCACCGATACCGTCGCTGCGCTATGCTTGACGGTGTCCCCTATACTATCGGTTGATTCCTGACCGTATCAAGAGGAAATTTCACGGATTACGCTATATATGGTGGCTTTTTTGCGTAGGTGATCTGTTATCCACCATACACGGTGGTTTGTACACCGTTTGTCCACCGAATGCGCACAGGAGCCGCGC
>CAYFQV010000390.1:0-1798 GCA_964345195.1 uncultured Spirochaetaceae bacterium | reverse complement strand
GACCACGTGGGGAACTATGCCCAAGAATGCGGAGTCTTTGGTCGGTGGCGCCGAGTCCCGCTGGCCCAGGACCATCTCTTTGCTCACTGTATCGGCTCGCGATCGGAGAAGATCGTTTTACCTTGCTGCCGAAGGAACGGTCTCCGTCGGACTCAGATGGTGCAGGAGACTTCGGCGAGAGACTGACGCCCGCGTAGGCCGGAATGCACGTGAGCAGATTGCTGCCGATCCCGCGATATACATCCATTTCCAGAAAGAGTGTCGGCGCAAAACCGATCGTATCGTCATCGTCGAACGGGAACATCAGCCCAGGAGGGATTCCGGGGGCCATTCCGCCTCTTCTCTGGCGGTTTGAGCGTCCATGCTCAAACGACTCAGCCAAAGGAGGCAGGACGCCGACGTGGCTGCGCGTTTGATTTGGCGATCAATTAGAGGCGGTGTTACTCCTTCAGCCCACTGGCTACCTGAACTTGATGCACGCCGAAGACCCCGCCTATGACCAGCACATGCAAGAACACCTGGCTGCGGCGGGCAGTTTCCCGGCTTGGGAGGATGAACACTTGCAGCCGCTCATCTCGGATGACGCGCTCCGTACGGCTGTACTCGCAGAGGTGGGTCCGCGCCAGCTCGAATACTTCACCCAGGAATTGCCCGCCCCGCCCAGGTGGCAAGACAAGCCCTGTGCCTATTGGCAACTTTCCGAGCCCTACACCCATTACGCCCGGCAAGCTGCCGGTCACGCCGTCCTGTCGTGGGCAACTCAGCGTCGGACCCTTGAGGAGCCATGTATGGCATCGGCATGAAAGCGAAATGCTCTCCGCCAATCCTGACACAGGGGGCTAGTCATAGGTGAGTAGTTCAGCGCTCCCGTCAGCAAAGGTCGCGTCTATCGAACCTGTTACTGTGAACACGAGGTCGGTTGCGGAATCCAACTCACTCGCTTCTGGATTGACGCTCGTCACATAGTTGAGGTTTGCGGTGATCTGCGTGATCCGTCCTCCCGTGAGCCACACCGTGCCGGTCAGCGGCCGTCGTGCGTGTTGACTGAACCGGGCGAGCCGCTCGGATAGGTAAACTCATGTTGTGTGATGTTTGTCCGTTCGAGGTGGAGCGAGCCGGTCACCTCATACGATGCGAAGATGTCGTCGTACTCATGATACCCGCTCGGCCGCAAGACGAGCGGATCGGTGGGCATCGCGGAGTACGCATAATCGAACGCGTACGAATCCGCCGTGTACGTCGCGTCGATCTGCACCGGAGCGCCGCTGCCAGAGTACGTCCCGGTTCCTGCTCCGGTGTCCGACCAAGTCAGTCCAAAAGCGTCAGGCATGGATAGCACCGAGCCCGACGGCCGCTCAATCTCGGCGAAGACGACATCGGTGGAGAACGCGTACGGCTCGTACCTGACGTAGCGGATTAGCGGCTCGGTGGAAGTGAGGTATTGCAGTAGCTGCTGTACCTCAACCGACCGGCTCTGCGACGAGTCCAGCGGCGAGAGAAACTCGTCGCATCCGACCAGGAGCGAGACAACGAGCAACAATGCTACGAGAACTCTCCGGGCAGCGTGGCGTGATGGGCTCTTTGATGATCTCATGGTGGTATTCATGCTGCGCCTACCAGTTCCAGCCGAACGAAAGCGACAGTCGCGGGATAACGCCGATCACGGGGATCGAGTCCGCATATATCAGGAGGCCGGGCGACGCAGCTACGAATTCCTTGGCAAACACCGCGTCCACTCGGACCGGAACGTCGACCCCAAACCCAACCAGCTGAGTGAAGCCGCCCTACACTCCGCGTC
>CAYFQV010000389.1:0-1854 GCA_964345195.1 uncultured Spirochaetaceae bacterium | reverse complement strand
CACCGCCCCCGCCTGATCCATCCCATCCGTATCAATCACCACTTCCGCGGCTTCCGGCTCTTCATACGGCGAATCCACCCCGGTGAAGCCGAAGATTTCGCCGGCCCGCGCCTTCTGGTAGAGGCCTTTGGGATCGCGCCGTTCCGCCTCGGTCAAGGACACCTTTACGTACACCTCGGTGAAGTCGCCGTCGGGGAACAGGGCGCGGACGTAGTCGCGGTCCTCTTTGTAGGGGCTGACGAAGGTGCAGAGGACAATGTGCCCGAAGTCGTAGAGGAGCCGGGCCACGTGGCCGATCCGGCGGATGTTTTCCCGGCGGTCGGCCCGGGAGAAGCCGAGGTCGGCGTTGAGGCCGTGGCGCAGGTTGTCGCCGTCGAGGCGGACCACGCTCTTGCCTTCTTCGAAGAGTTGCTTCTCCAGGTCCTTGGCAATGGTGCTCTTGCCGCTACCCGAGAGGCCGGTGAACCAGACGCAGGCGGGTTTATGGCCATTCTTGTGAATGCGGTCCTGCGGCCCGACGAGGCCGGGGTCCCACTGGATGTTTCGAGCCTCGGGCGGCGGAGCCTGGAGGCGTTCTTCGCGCTCGTCACTGCGCATTTGGGCCATGGTGCCCTTGGAGGAGTGGCGGATCATGCCGGCGCCGACGGTGCGGTGGTCGTTTGGATCGATGAGCACGAAGCCGCCGGTTTGCCGGTTTCGCTCGTAGGGGTCGAAGAACAGCGGCCGCGCGGTGGTCACCTTCAGCCGGCCGATCTCGTTGAGCTTGAGGGTGTCGGCTTGGCGGCGGTGGAGGCTGTTGACGTCGAGCTCGTAGAGGATCTCGTCCACGTAGGCGCGGGTGGTCTGCGTGGTGTGCTGCAGGATGTAGTTGGTCGTGGTGGAGAGCTCATGTCGGTCGTCCATCCAGGACAGGGTTGCCTCGAACTCCTGCTCGACTTCCGGTATGTTGTGGCGACGCACAATCATGTCGCCTCTGGAGACATCGATCTCATCTTCCAGGGTGATGATGACGCTCCGGCCCTCGGCCGCCTCCTGAAGCTCGGTCTTGTAGAAGTTGATTGAGCGGACTTTCGAGCGCTGCATGCTCGGCAGGGTCACGATCTCTTCTCCGACTTTAATGCTCCCGGAGACAATCTGCCCGGCAAAGCCGCGGAAGTCCTGATGCGGGCGCACGACGTACTGGACGGGGAAGCGGAAGTCCACCAGGTTTCGGTCGGCGCTAATGGTCACGTTCTCCAGGAACTCGAGGAGCGGGGGGCCCTTATACCAGGGCGTTTTTTCACTGGGGTTGACCACGTTGTCGCCCACCAGCGCACTCACGGGGATGAACTCAATGTCGTAGACGCTTAGCTTCTGGGCGAACTCCTTGTACTCCTGAACGATCTCGTCGAAGCGCTCCTTGGAGTAGTCCACCAGGTCCATCTTGTTCACGCACACGACAATGTGCGGGATGCCCAAGAGGCTGGCAATAATGCCGTGGCGCTTACTCTGGCTGAGAACGCCGTTGCGCGCGTCTATCAGGATGACGGCCAGATTGGCGGTGGAGGCGCCGGTGACCATGTTGCGGGTGTACTGCTCATGCCCCGGCGTGTCGGCAATGATGAACTTGCGATTCGCCGTGGAGAAGTAGCGGTAGGCAACATCGATCGTAATGCCCTGCTCCCGCTCGGCCCGGAGCCCATCCGTCAGAAGCGCCAGATTGACGTTTTCCTCTCCCCGGAGGCGGCTCGTGTTCTCGAGCTGATCCATCTGATCCTGGAAGATCTGCTTGGAGTCGAAGAGCATCCGCCCAATGAGCGTGCTCTTGCCGTCGTCGACACTGCCGGCGGTGGTGAAGCGCAGGAGGTCGCGCTC
>CAYFQV010000388.1:0-1858 GCA_964345195.1 uncultured Spirochaetaceae bacterium | reverse complement strand
CAATCGGGAGGTCGTCTCCGGGCGGGGCGCCTACTTCTGCGACTCCCACCAGGAGTGCTTCGGGTCTGCTTAGCGCCCCACCGCCTGGCGGGGTTGGCCTGCCGTGAGACGAACTGAATCAACGATTTCCTTAGCGGTTGTGATCGTTTCCAGGTCGCCTGCGATTGCTCCGTTGCTCCCGTCGGGACTCGAGTGTCCCACAAGCTCGAGAGCCACCGGCGCCCCGGCATTCATGTCCGGCATGCGGACCTCCGCACGGTACACCAGAGCCGGCTGACCGCTTCCCCATTCGCCACCGGAGTAATTGGCCTTCGTCGCGGCGGCTGCCGCTGGGAAGAACTCGTTGAAGTCGGCCGAGTGATTTACCTCGAAATACACGACCAGCCTCTCATGCCCCCGGGGGAGCCGGGTAGCCATCTCGAAGTCCGCTTTGGGAGTAGCAGTTGTTACTGCATCCGGCATCGGATTCTCGCGCGTGGGTACGGGCAGGCCATCGGCGTAGACTTCTCCCCGGCGATGCGACCACACCGGCAGGCTCTCGGGACGACGAATGCTCTCGGTCGGCGTGGGGTCGGCCGGGGCGCCACGCCAGCTCTGGGTGGCGATCCGGTCGGTGACGAAGAGGGTTGTCAGGAACTCGCCGTCTGTGGTCTCGCACCACGCGACCATCTGGGGTGCGTTGCTCACACGGATGAGGGGCATGACACGGAGCTTGTGGGTGAAGTGCTCCCCGGCGGTCACCGAAATCGTTGCCGGTACGCCGCCGTCAACGGGGACGGTGCGCTCACGGGGTTCCGGGGAGCCGCCCGCGAAGAGGGGCGTGGCGAACGCGATAATCGCGCATACAGCGGTGAATGTTTTGGTCATCTGTAGGCCTCCTTGGCAGCTTTTGTAACTAAAAAGTAACTTAAGCATAGGTTACTGGACGGTTACAAATGTGTCAAGCAGTTTTGAAAGAATTGGCAGTCGCCGGTGTCTATCCTTTCAACAGCTTCGCCACAGCATCCGCAAGCCGTTCCCAGCCGACCTCGGAGCCGATGTCGACGCCGTTGAACTCGGTGACGGCGTCGCTGCGGAGGGTCAAATAGAAGACTGCGCCTGTGATGATAGCGAATAGCGCGTGCATGTCGAGTTCTCGAGCCTGATCCTGTGGCGCAACTACCTTCGAGTACTGCTCTGTGAGCTCCAATCCGGTCTTCTCCCGAGCCTCGGAGAACGCCTCGGTGATCGCATTGTGGTAGCTGAGCTCCCAGATGAGAAGCTGCTTGGTCAGGTCGTCTTCCTTCACTGCGGCGTGAAGATCCAGGATGACATGGCGCACCACATCGGCGAGTGGTGTTCCTGCCTCGATGCGTCCCAGCGCCTGTGCCGCGGATCGGGACTGCAGGGGATCGAGCTCATCGGCGACTGCGCGGTAGAGACCGGAGAGGTCGCCGAAGTAGCGATATATGAGCACCTTGCTGACACCGGCATACTCGGCAATTGCGTTTACGCCCAGGGCGGAGAAGCCGTCCCGGCGAATGATCTCGATTGCCGCCTCCACCAGACGTTGCTCGGTGCGCTTCCTGTCTCGCTGCTTTCCGGTTCCCGGTTTGCTCATGCAGCCGAGGGTTACCGTATAGTAACTTTATGTCAAGCCCCGCTCCTCTTGGTTAATGAGCCGCGGCACCCGTATAATGCCATAAGATTGTTCACGAGGGGATTTCGCTGAAGCGCGCTTTGTGGTGAGCGTCACCTCTTGCAAGCTTTGGCGAGGTATTCTTGGCGCCGGTGCCGTCGGCGGAGAAGCACACAGGGGTATACGAATGAAAGGGAGATTCCGGTAGATGTCGGAAAATGAACCGTTTGCTCCGGCAGT
>CAYFQV010000387.1:0-1861 GCA_964345195.1 uncultured Spirochaetaceae bacterium | reverse complement strand
ATAGAACAGCGGCCTCCTAAGCCGCCAATCCTGGTTCGAGTCCAGGCGGGGGTACTATGTAGGGTAACACAAACTTATGTATTTCAGTGGTTTATGGAAAACGTAAATCGGTAATGTAAGCGCAAATGTAAGCGCAACTATGTGGCGGGCGGCCAGCGAATCTTCAATTACCCCGTTTTCCCGAACATCACGTTCTCAATTGCGGCGGCTTGCTCCTCCGACAGGGACGCCGCACGCCGCTGGTAGCGCCGCGTCATTGCGTCGTCGCTGTGACCCATGACGTGCTGAAGTACGGTCTGAGGCACGCCGGCCTCTTCGCCATAGATGGCTGTTTGTGCCCGCAAGTCTTTGAATCGCACGTGCTCAAGCCCGGCTTTTTTTCGGACGCGCTGCCAGCGGTAGTCGAGCTGCTGGTATCGCATATTGAAGATAGGGTCGTCGGGACCTTTGCCTTTGGCGAGAATGAGCAGCTCGCGTGCAAGGTAGTCGGTGAGCGGGACGCTGCGGCTTCGCTCCTCGGTCTTTTGGTCGTGCAGGTAGAGTTGGCCGCTGTACGTATCTTTCTCATCGTTATGATAGATCCGGACGTCGCGTACCCGGAGGCCGCGCGCCGTGCCGTCGGACCGATCGCCTGCTAGCAGGACGCCTCGGTCCGCTGAGGTCTGTAGCGCCAGGCGAATGATCACGGCGAGTTCGTCATACAGCGGCTTGTCCTCTGAGCGGCAGGCGTCAAGCAGGCGCTTGATCTCCGCGGGTAGAAGGTGAACCTCGCGCGTGTCGTCTTCGGCCTCGTACTGGACCTCGTCGAAGATCCGGTTGCGCTCGGCCTCCCCCATATGGTGGCGAAGGAGCAGACTCATCGCACGCATCTGATACCGCCGCACGCTGTTGCGTTTGCGCCCTTCGGCCTCCGCTTCGCGGCAGAGACGCATGATCGTCTTCGCATCGAGGTCAGAAAGGCGCGTACTAGCCGATATCTTCTCTTCAAGCCAATTCAACCCGACTTCGGTCTGTCGCGTGACGCGGCCTTCCTCACGATACTGGGCGATGGCTTCGGAGAGATGTGGATCGTGAAGCTGCCGGCAGAGCCTATCCAGATTGCTCCGGCTCTTGGCCTTCAAGAGCTCAGGCAGTGTGATGCTGCGCTCCTCACATACCGCGTCCAAAAGGTCGATCCATGTCGGATCGAGGAGAGCGCGCTCCGCGATCTCTTCGAGGAGGTTTTCCATCCGGCGGGCAATGCGCTTTGACGTGGACTTTGTGGTGAGGACGCCAGTGTCCCCGTATCCAGGCAGGCTTCGGCGCCGGATCTGGTAGTACGGCGAATTGGGACGCTTGTAGGGCATGGTGAAGATGCAGTCATCAAAGGACGCGCTTCTTGCCCGACCGGCTGCGGGAGAGACGCTGCACGCTGCCATGCGGCCGGCGGAGCTGTTCTTTAAGATGCTCGATCATGGCCTCGTAGTCAACGGGATCCAGACCCTTCATGTATGCGAGCAGGTCCGCGCCGAGCCAGCGCACCGACCCACGTGCTGGCCCAACGCGGCAGCGGGGGAGGTCGGACTCCGGGATGTCGTACATAGTCGTGCGGTCGAGACCAAGAATGTCTGCGGCCTCGGGCGCTTTGTAAAGCCGCCAGAGATCAAAGTCGTCCTCGCCGGCGGCAAGCTGGGCTCTAGCGAGCTCTTCGGCCACGGCATTCCGAATCGATTCTTCCACGCCGCCAGCGATGCGCCTCTGGAGCGCGTCAAGAAGTGCGTCGAGTTCAGACATCGGAACGGTGTTGTCGGTCGTATTCCTTTGAGGGCCAGTCGAGTTCGCCGTCGTGACTCGTCAGATCGCATCCGCACTCCGGGCACCA
>CAYFQV010000386.1:0-1881 GCA_964345195.1 uncultured Spirochaetaceae bacterium | reverse complement strand
AGCATTACAAGCCCTACTGGCGTGGACGGGTTGAGGAGATCCGCTACGACTTTGCCGCGGCACAGTAATGTTGCCGCTGCGCCTGCGAGACAGCGAGCGCTATTGTCGAAGACTGTTGGTGTTCGATCGCGACGAATGCAGACTATGGCGGTCCCGCCGTGACAGACGCAACAAACCGGGACAAGTGTGAGATTAGACCGCTACGGTCGTTTGTAAGCTTTATCCGCACACCCATGCATCCATGGCCGATCATCTATAAGTTACCCGCGCGATTTGCTCTAACCTGGAAGCTCAACAGTAAGCTGCCCCGAGCCGACGGCTTCGAGCCAATCCCCATCCGAGATCTGCCCGGTGGGCAATAGCAGTAGGATCACCGAACGTCGCAGGCGCATCGATTCCGCCCGGTTTTTTTGGCGCTGTAGAGAGCCTCGTCCCCGCTCTTGAGCAGGCCGTCGAGCACCTCTTCGGGATCCTGCGGAGAATAGGTCGCACAGCCGATGCTGAGCGTAACCACCGAAGACGCGCTTGAGTGCTCGTGAGGAATGGCCAGTTCTGCGATCGCCGTCCGGAGCTTTTCAGCTACCTCGCGGGCCCCACTTGCATCCGTGCCGGGAAGCAGCGCCACGAATTCCTCCCCGCCGTAACGGGCGATCATGTCCGCCGGGCGCAAGAGTGTCGTCTTCAGGGTCTCGGCGACCTTCTGGAGGCATTGATCGCCGGCACCGTGGCCATAGTGGTCGTTGAAGTCCTTAAAGTGGTCAATGTCCATCATGAGCACCGAGAGCGATTTCTCCTGTCGGAGGCTCCGGTTGGCCTCGCGCTGCAATTGCTCGTCAAAGTAGCGACGGTTGGGAATGCCGGTGAGGCCGTCCAGGAGTGCGATCTGCTCCAGTAGGTCGGTCTTGCGCTTGAGGCTCATGTGCGTGTGGACCCGGGCACGCACAATGGCCCGATTGAAGGGCTTGGCAATATAGTCCACCGCTCCGAGGTTCAGGCCTTGCTCTTCATCGCCCGCGGCATTCATGGCAGTCACGAAAATGACGGGAATATCACTGCTGTTGGGATCCTCCTTGATGCGCCGACAAACCTCGTAGCCGTCGATTCCGGGCATTTTTACATCCAGGAGGATCAGGTCCGGATGCGGCTGTGCCCCGTCCTGCAGCATGGTCAGGGCTTTCTCGCCGCTGTTGGCCACCCGAATGCGGTACTCGTCCTTGAGCAGGCTGCCAAGGGCCTGTATGTTTGCAGGCTCGTCGTCCACCACGAGGATGGTCTGTTGCTCGTCACTGTTCATTGCGATTCCTTTCCGCCTCTTTCATCCCTTCTTCGAGCTCGTAAAGGGCCGCTTCAAACTCCATTTGCGAGACCAGCATCTCGAGCTTGTCACACTCCACGTCCAGACTGCGGAGGTACCCGAGCGCCCCCTGAAGCGTTTCTTCTTCGACGAGCTCGCTGTTCTCCAAGCGGCTGCGCAAGGTCTGAACATCAGCCTCTGTGCTGATTGCCTGTCCGCCCCCGGCCTCATCCAGGGCGGCAAGCGTATCCGCGGCGTGATTCATTGCCTTCTCGAGGGAATCAATGACGGCCTCATCAACGGCTTCGCCCTGCTTGACGTTGGCCTCGATCTTGCCCGCCTGGCGCTGTATCTCGACGGCCGCCAGCGCTCCCGCCGCTCCCTTGAGCGTATGAGCGATGAAGTTCGCCTCATCATACCGGCCGGCCCGGAGGTGCTCGATCAACGGGGAATATTTCGTCGGAAGCTTCTCGCGGAAGTCCTTGAGCAGACGAAGATAGAGCGCTTCATTGCCGCTGAGCATCTCCAGCCCGCGGTCACGGTCGAAGCCCGGCAAACTTGCCGGCAGCGCTCCTTCGCCCGCACTG
>CAYFQV010000385.1:0-1885 GCA_964345195.1 uncultured Spirochaetaceae bacterium | reverse complement strand
CCCCTCATGGAAGGGTCTAAGCCGCTTCAGGTTGTCCTGAAGTCACGGATTCAGGTATACCAAACGCCGCAACCCTAGCTGAACAAAGTCGGTAATCAGGTCGGGCGATGGCTCGCACAAGGGTAGCTCGATACGCTCCGCGCCCTCGTAACGGCGGAATGGATCGGGCTGGGTCTTCCAGTCGAGATACCCGAGCGACGCTGCAAAGCGATCAGGCAGGCGATGCTCGGTCCGCTCATGATAGCCGATGACGGTCGTGACCTCTGGTGCGCGATTGTTCATCAGTCTTGCGCGAGAAACCCCGTCCTTCAGGGCGGGGAGGGAGAGCGCACCGCGCGAAGCGCGGTTGGGCCGTCCGTCTTACATCCTCCGTTTCGGTTGCGTGCAGTGAAATAGGGCCGGCTTTCCACCGGCTGGGTCGTGAGACTCTGCCCCGTAAAGGGCCTAGTGACGGAAGCCCGAAGGCTTCGCTCCCCTCGGGAATGTCTGCAACCGGCTCCTGCCTCGCGGCAGCGATCAAAACCTTCGGCGCTTTACCTTTCGCCAGCATGATCCTGATCTTCCAGTGTCCGGAACTGAGGAAGCATTCCGGAGTGGGTCTTGTCGACCTGTTGCAAACGTAACGGGTTTTCACCGCTTTCCCTGGCCAACCGAGCTTGTCTTCACAAGCTCCGCCCTTCAGGGCGGGGTAGTTGACGGCCTCACACACGCCTGACCATGCCCAGCAAGGCACCTTTGCTTTGTGAATCGCCCTCCTGATTACAGCACAGTGGGATTGGGAACATCGCCGTAAACCTGCTTGGGGTCGAAGGTCTTCTCCGTTTCAGCGAAACCGAGTTTGCCCGTCTTGAGCTCGACGGTGCGGTAGAAGCAACTGCGGTAGCCGACATGGCAACTGGCCGGTGCGCTGTGTGTGCCAGCCGCCAGCGAAATGCGCAGCCAAATGGCATCCTGATCGTCATCGATACGCATCTCGACGACCCGTTGAACGAGGCCACTCGTCGCTCCCTTGTGCCAGAGTACCTGCCGGCTGCGGCTCCAGTAGTGGGCCTCGCCGGTGAGTATTGTCTTCTCCAAAGCTTCGCGGTTCATGTAGCCCAGCATCAGGACGTCGCCGCTCGCGGCATCGGTGGTCACGCAGGCGATCAGACCGTCGCGATCGAACCTTGGGGCAAGATCCTGGCCCTCTTCGACTTGTTCGACCGAGATCCGGGGCACAAATCTGACTGCTGATATGGCTTCGGTTTCAGGGTGATCGGACGGATTGCTCATCGTGTTTTTCCTTGGATCGGGTATGCTGATTAAAACATGCCGGGGTTGCGGCGGATTTTTTCTCGTCAGGCGAACAGATTCGTTGGAGCATTCAGGCGCTCGCCACACTTCACGCGATCAAACAAATCGGAATCGCGCCATTCGGCAGTGATGGCCGGTGCGAAGTTGATGGCATTGAGGTCAATCCGCCCCATGCGTGGGTTGTCGGCGTCCTCGCGGAAGCACTGCGCATAGCCGGTGTCGGTTTCATGGACGATGACCGAGTGCAGCCGCACGTCCCCCTCTCCATTGGCCATGTCGGTCAATGACAGCACGGTATCGACGAGACGGAAGAACAGCCGCGAGAACTGTTCGGCGCTCGGCGACACCAGGATCAACACCCAGCGCTCGGAGTGTCTGCGCATGGCGTTGAGGTACTCCGAATCATCACCTGTCCAGAGCGCAACGGAATGATCAAAGGCATCGATCAGGTCGCGCACGTCGCCCTTGAGCAGGCCGAGGTCATAGACCATCTGGCCATTGTCGAACGCATGTGCCTCCAGCAGCAGTTCGACCTTGTACGAATGGCCGTGGATCGAATGCGAGCACCGCCGCGTGCTGCATCCGCGCACGA
>CAYFQV010000384.1:0-1888 GCA_964345195.1 uncultured Spirochaetaceae bacterium | reverse complement strand
GAGGAGATCCTCTACCGAAAGACGGCGGTGCGCTTGCGGGTGTAGGGCTGTGGGAAGCGCTTGCCGATCGACCGGCGTGCTGCCGCGAGGCTCCCGGATTATCCGTGCTGTGTACGGCCGTCACTCCGTCGTCGGACCGCTAACCGCCGAGTGCTGTGCTTAGCGCGGCTTGCTAGCGTTCACGGTCACACTCAGGACGCGTGCTCCGGATGCTCGCAGCTTTTCGAGGAGATCTTCGGCGAATTCGCCGGTCGAATTGGCCGCGATCACGTCGTCCGGTAGGGGGATCTCCTTCTCTTCGGGGACCTGCACTTCCGTGAACCCGACATCACGAACAATTCGCAGGTACTCGTCCTTCTGTAAGGCACCGGCGACACACCCTATGTACAACTCCACGGAATCGCGTAGCTCCTCGGGCAGATCCCCCTCGAGAACGATGTCCGATATGGAAAACCGGCCACCGGCTCTGGTGACGCGGTAGATCTCGGAAAAGGCGTGCCGTTTGTTGGGTACCAGGTTGAGCACGCAGTTGCTTATGACGCAGTCCACCGCTGCATCAGACAGCGGCATGGCCTCAATATCTCCGAGAACGAACTCCACGTTGCCGGCGTTGAATCGCTCGGCCAGCTCGCGTGCCCGATTCACCATCTCCGGCGTCATGTCCAGACCGATCACGCGGCCTTCCGGTCCGACCTCGGTGCGGGCGACGAAGACATCATTTCCCGAACCGCTTCCAAGATCCAGCACGGTTTCCCCGGGACTGAGATCAGCGAAGCGCGTGGGCAGACCGCAACCAAGAGCGAGATCCGCATCCGGCTCATAGCCCTGTAGCCTCTCGTAATGCGTGCTTGCCATTGAAAACTGTGTCGCGATCGCGTCGTCCGCCCGACCGGCGGAACCGTCGGCACAGTTGCAGCCGCAGCCCTGGGAGCTCGGCCCTTTGCCCGCAATACTGCCGTACTTGCTGCGAACGGTATCCTTTATCGACTCATTCATCCGTTTTGCCTCCTGTAGAAGCGTGATCTTGCGTTTCCGGCGTGTCGGGACAACACACCGCTGCGAAAAGAGAGTCCAACGCTGTCGACGCCCGGCGAAGCGCGTACTCGTCCAGACAGTAGCAGGTTGCCGGCCCCTCTATCTCTCCGACGATCAGCCCCGCATCCCGCAGCGCTCGCAAATGCTGCGACACGGTGGCCTGTGCAAGCGGGAGATTGCTTACGAGGGTACCGGTAATACATTTGCGGCACTCTGCAAGGAGCCGCAGAATCCGGATTCTTGCCGGATGAGCGATCGCCTTTGCAATCCGGGCAAGCTCGACATCCTCACCTATGAAAAGCTCTTGGTTAGCTTTCATCGTATATTTACGATATACGATGAGAGGCAATGCGTCAAGTGGAAATTGAAAAGCCGGACCCATGTACCGAAGACACGCGTGTTTCCAGGACCGCCGCATACGTGGTAGAGATGCAGAATCTCAGCAGGTAAAAGGAGAGTGCATGGCGCTTATCGGCAACATTATCTGGTTCATTATTGGTGGGCTACCGGCGGCTTTCGGCTGGTTCGTCGCGGGTGCGCTGTGGGGCGTGACGATCATCGGTATCCCCGTGGCGCGACAGTGCTTCAAGATGGCCGGGTTTCAGCTCGCACCCTTCGGGCGGAAGGTGGTGCACGACCGAGACTCGCCGCTCGGCTTCGTTGCAAACATCGTGTGGCTGGTCTTCGGCGGTATAGAGCTCGCGCTCATCAACCTGCTGGAGGCGCTGGTGTTCGCGATCACCATCATCGGCCTGCCTTTCGCGAAACAGAGCGTAAAACTAGCCCAACTATCCCTGGCGCCCTTCGGGCGCTCGGTGGTGCGGGCTTAGCGACAGTTAGCCCCGTCCCGTCC
>CAYFQV010000383.1:0-1901 GCA_964345195.1 uncultured Spirochaetaceae bacterium | reverse complement strand
GGGCGCCGCGAAAGCTCTCAACCATTCCTGCTTTTTTGAGGACCACGAGAATCTGCTCCAGGTAGTGCTGGGGAATGCCCCTCCGGCTTGCTATGTCACGGATTTGGATCGACGTGCTGTGATAGTGCCGGGCAAGCTCTACAACCGCCAGCAGGCCGTAGACGCCCTTCGCTGATACGCTAAACACGGGCTCTCCTCATCGGATACGTCTCTGTTGCGCTCCCTTACATTCCGTCAAGCGCACCCTACCCGGTGCTCCTCGGCGGGTCAACGGTGCGCTCGGCGCAGGCTTCTTGACCAGCTTCGTTGTAGATGCTACGTGAACATCACCCGGCAGGAGATACGCGAAGCCGGCATTCGTTTCTCCGGCAGCGAGGTTTCATGAACACCATTGCGACACTTACCAACGAGCTTCGGGCGCTGTCGCCGAGCGCTTTCCTCGTTCCTCTAAGCGTCCTTGTAGTGTACTGGGCGGTCAGCCGCATTGCCCGGGCACGTGTGCGGGCCCCGTGGCTCGACAGCCTCGTGCTTCTTGTCGATCTCTTTGTCTATCCCGGCGTCCTCATGGTTCTGCAGGCCAAACTCGCAGATCTGGGAAGCGCGGGTGAGTTTCTAACGCTCGGCCGAGTGATCTGGTCGCTTTTGGCCATGGTTGTTGCGTGGCTCTTGGCGCGTATGCTGCGGCGTTTCGTCTGGAAGCGCGCCTTTGTAAGGCGCTACGGCCGTGAAGCACCGCGTATCCTTCAACATCTCGTCTCCCTCATCATCTTCGTCACTGCAGTAGCCGTGATCCTAATTGGAATATTCGACAGATCCGCCGGTGGCTTTTTGGTTTCCACCGGAGTCGTTGTCGGTGTCGTCGGTCTGGCACTGCAGAACGTCCTATCCGATCTCTTCTCAGGAATAACGATCGCTCTGGAGCAGCCCTACGGTGTTGGTGATTGGATTCGGGTATCTGCGGATGCCGAGGGAGAAGTGACCGACATCACCTGGCAATCTACCTACCTTCGCTCCTTTCAGAACGCCTCGCTTGCGGTTCCGAACAGCCTCGCTCTGCGCAGCGTAGTCCACAATTACAACCGACCGGATCGACGCCACGCCTCGTGGGTCTACGTCGACGTCGACCGGCACTACCCTATTTCAACCGTGCGCCGGCTGGTCTTGGAGGCGGCGCTGACCTGCAACGCAGTGGAGGAGCAGCCCACGCCGGTAGTCAACGTAACAGATGCCTCGGGCAACCCCATTCGGTACACGGTGTACGCCTACTTCCGGGATTATCGTTCCCACTTCGCGGGCGTGAATGACCTCTACATGAACATTCACGCGTATCTGTCCCGCTCGGGCATTGTCACCTCGCCGACCAGCTACGAGGTGGCCACGGAATCAGCTCCGGAGCGGCAATTGGAAATGCCGAGTCTACGGGATGAGCTGCGAAGTGCGGAGATCTTTTCCAGGCTTACTGAGGAACAGATCGATGTTCTCGCCGAGCACGCGACCTACCACACCTACTATCCCGAGGAGCTCGTCGTTCGGCAGGGTGAGCGAGACAACAGCCTGCTCATCATCGCCGCCGGTGTGGTGCAAGTCACGAAGGCGGAGTCGGATGGGCGCGGGGTGGAAGTCGCCCGTCTCGGCTTCGGAGATATCATCGGCGAAATGTCTTTGCTTACGGGTGAGCCGCGTTCCGCCTCCGTGACGGCGGTCGTGCAGGCCAGCGTGATCGAAGTCTCGAAGGAGGCTCTCGAGCCGATCTTGCAAGCCGAGCCGGCGCTGAGTGATACCTTCGCGCAGGTCATGCTGGAGCGCCGTCTCAAGACTGAGCAGTTTCTCGAGTCCATGCGCCGGAGTGACAAGGCCGCCTCGGACTTCGTCAGCGACTACGTCGAGGCGGTCGTGCGGCG
>CAYFQV010000382.1:0-1925 GCA_964345195.1 uncultured Spirochaetaceae bacterium | reverse complement strand
AACATCTACATCAACTGCCATATATCTTCCTTATTGAGTCGTATATCCACGGCTAACCCAAAGTCGCCCGAGATGGGGCTCCCAGCTCCGATCCGCTGAGCATCCGACAAACCTGCCGCGTTTCCGGGTCCATATCCTCGGGAGCTCCACCGGCCCGGCGGCGCTCCAATTCGCGGCGGAGAATCGCGTGCCGAGCAGGCGTAACGGGGAACGCGAGACCTACGAGAATTCCAAACAGAATGAGTAGCGATGGTCCTATTACAAAGAATACGCGTAGCCCCGTCAAGGCGGTCAACGGGACCTCCACCCCCGGCGCAAAACCGATGAGATCCAGGACCACCCCGATAAGGGGCAAGGCAATGAGGCCCTGCACCGCTTTGCGCATCAGGGTCATGGCGCCCGCGTAGACACCGGCGCGACGCATACCGGAGAGGTATTCGTCCACGTCTATGACCGACGGGAGAATGGCCCAGGGAACCATGATCCCCGCCGAGACCCCTGCGCCAATGACCACGCACACCGCCGCGATTACAAGCACCGGGGACTGCCCGGTCAGAGTTAGGCTCAGTAACAAGCCGACCACCCAGATGGAGAGACCAACAACGAAGGCGCGTCCCTTACCCCACCGATTTGCCACGGCGACATACACCGGGAGCATGGCAATCTGGGTAAGCAACAGCGATCCCATGGCAACGGAGTACAGCTCTTGGCGCCCAATGTAGTAGCTAATGTAGTAGGCAAAGAGCGCCATGAGCACATCCACGGCGGTATAGGAGAAGATGTACATCCCGGCGTGAATCCGAAAGGCACGATTCCGAAAGATCTTTCCGAATTGCCGGAACACATCCAAGGGCCCGGCGGGACCACCCTCGCCCGCCGTCGAAGATTCCTCCGGCAACTCCCAGGTACCGAGAAAGGCGGGGATCCAGACGAGGGCGTAGACCGCCGCGAAGGATGCGCCCATGACCAGATAGCCGAGACCGGTCTCTTCCCCCACCGCTCGAATGATCACTGTGGGAACCGTCCCGGCCAGAAGCGCCGACGCTTGGGAGAAGATAATACGTGTACCGGACAGCTTGGTCCGAACCGCGTAGTCACGGGACATCTCCGCGTTGAGTGCCGAATACGGTACCATGACCAACGTGAACACCGTTGAAAACAGCATGTAGGCTAAGCTGTAGTAGATGAACAAGCCGACGGTGCCGGCGCTCGGTAGGGGCAGCCAGAGGGCGGTGAAGCTGAGAGCGATCGGCACGATTCCGATCAAGAAGTAGACGCGGCGCCGGCCGAAGCGGCTCTTGGTCCGATCCGAGATGTAGCCCATGAGCGGATCGGTGACGGCATCCCACACCTTTCCGACGGCGAACACAACACCCGCGAGTGCCGGAGCCAGCCCGACGACCTCGGTGAGGAAGAAGAGGAAAAGCATCCCGATGAGAAGAAACGAGCCGCCCCCGAAGAAGTCGCCCGCACCGTAGGCCGTCAGGTTTCGCAGGCGCACCCGCGGCTCTCCGGCAGTGGCGTCGGCACCGATTCCCCGGTCCGCGGCGGCATCCCCGCTCGTGCTGCTCACGTCGTGGCCTCCTCCACCGGCCGTGCGGCGGCTTGGCTCCGCGCTTCGACATCGTGCTGGATCTGCTGCGGTATAGATGCGAAGAGATCGGCGAACTCGCTGTCGGCTCGGTAGAACACCGCCGGACGTCCTATGGGAGCCGCGATTCGATGCCAACCTCCGCCGTAGGTCTTCCCGCTCCATATATGGATCCAGGTGTCCTCCGGGAGGTAGACCGAAATGGCGCGACGGAAGGGCCGCCGAACCGGTGCCACCATGAGGTCACGACCATAGAGAAACTGATACTTCATGACGTGTGCCCGCCGATCCCCCCGATAGTGGATGAAGGGGTGACGGATGGCCGGCAAACCCT
>CAYFQV010000381.1:0-1926 GCA_964345195.1 uncultured Spirochaetaceae bacterium | reverse complement strand
CGTTTTTGCCATTATCGCGGAGTGGGATTCTGAACACAAGGTGGGTTCCGGCGGCTTCCCTTCGCGGCTCCAGCCCTTCCTGCGCTTCACGCGGGTCCCGTGCCTCGAAGGTTCCGTCGAGCTGATCGGTGAGGCTGCGAATCAGTACCATCCCCAGTCCGGAGTGTTCGCCCGACAGAACCTCCCGCGGAATGCCGCGGCCGGTGTCCTGGTACTCGAGGACCAGAGTGCCGGCGTCCTCGATCTTTGCCCGGAGTGAGATCCGCTTTTGTCCGGATTCGGCGCCGGCGGGAAAGGCGTGTTTCAGTGCGTTCGTCAGAAGCTCGTTGATGATCATACCCAGGACGGAGAGTGTGTGCACATCCAGCTCGGCATCCACGAAATCGGAATCCAGGTGGAGCTCGGGGTCGGGAGCGTTGAGCTGTAGGATTTGTTCGATCAGCGAGGATAGGTAGCCCGAGAGCGACATCCGGGTAATACCGCCGGAGCGGTACAGCCGTTCGTAGAGGACTTCCATGCTTTGGAGGCGGCGATGGGCGTTCTCGAGGGCCTCTTGGGCTTCCTTGTGCCGGGCCATCTGCGCCTGCAGGGAGAGAAGACTATCCATGGAGGCCATGTTGTTCTTAATCCGGTGGTGGACCTCCTGCAGCAGGGTCTCCTTCTCGGCGAGGAGCTGTCGCACCTCGTGTTCTGCGTCTTTCTGTACCGTAATGTCCCGGCCGACAGCGAAGGTGCCGATGATTCGCTCGACATTGTCGTACATGGGCAACTTGGTAACGGACATGCATACGCGTCCACCGCTCGGCCAGAAGACCTCCTGTTCTTGCCCGACTACCGGCTCCCCCGTTTCGAGGATCCGTGCTTCGCTTGCGTTGAGGATTGCCGCGGTCTCCGGCGGGTAGAACTCCTCTGCGCGACGACCGATAGCCTCTCGAGCGTCACCGAGCCCGAGCGCGCCGGCCACCGACCGGCTGAGCTTCAGATAGCGCTGGTCGCGGTCCTTGAAGGCGATGAAGTCGGGGCTTGTTTCAAGCAGCGTGTGCATGAGCCTGCGTTCCCAATCCGCGGCTGCAATGGCGCGCTCGGTATCGAACGCGCCGGCCAAGATGTCCGCGACGACCTTGGTGAGCTGGATCTCGTCTTTGGTCCACCGTCGACGGCCGCGAACGACGTCGAATCCGAGAATGCCGCGGTATGCCCCTTCAATGCTGAGCGGAATACAGAGCAGTGATTGAATATTCTGCTGTTCGAGATGGGCGCGCTCGGCGACCGCATCCTTCGGCAGATGATCCATGTCGGGTATGGCCACGACCTCCCCGCGGCGAAGCGGCTCAATCAGGTGACCGACCCGTTCTACGGGAACGTCCCGAAGCTCCGGGAGTTGCGCCTCGATTCCTCGAGCGCACCACTCATGGGTGTTGCTGAGCCTCCGGCCGTCCGCGGATATCTGAAGCAGATACGCGCGGTCCGCGGCAAAATGGGTTCCTATCGCCCGCAGGAGGTAGTCGACGGCTTCATCCATGTCGCGGCCCAGGCGACGGACGAAGCGAGCGGAGACCTCCGCGGCGATCTGCCGGAAGCGCAGGTGGTTCTCCAGATCGTCTTCGACGCGGTGCCGCGCGATGCTGTTGCCGATCAACGCCGCGAGAGATCGGAATAGCGCAACTTCCTCTTCTTCCCAGTACTCTTGGCGCCGACAGTCGTCGAAGCCGAGAAAGCCGAGCCACTCGCCTTGTGCCGCCACGGGAATCAAGAGGAGGTGTTCGATCCCCTGTGCTTCCAAAAGCTCGCGATCCGCAGCCGTGAGCTCCCGGACATTCCGGTCAAAGAACTTCCCCTGCTCGAGGAGTGATCGTATCTCCGGCGTTAGTGCGCTGTAGGGCAGCTCCTGCAGCGCCGAATTGTCTAGTTGCGGCACGACGCTTT
>CAYFQV010000380.1:0-1958 GCA_964345195.1 uncultured Spirochaetaceae bacterium | reverse complement strand
GAGCTCGGGACGCAGCTCGTCCGCCTCCGCATCCAGAGCTTCGAAGGGTTCGGCGATCTCCGGATGCACGCCGCGAAGCTCGTCAAAGAAGGTAGCGTGGGGGAAGACGAACATCCCGGAGTTCCAGAAGTAGCCCCCGGCCCCCAGGTAGGCCTCGGCGGTTTCCCGGTCCGGCTTCTCCTTGAAGGCCACAACCAGATTGCCGGAGCCGTGGGCCTCACCGGCCTCAATGTAGCCGTAGCCGGTCTCCGGCCGCGTTGGGGTCACCCCGAAGGTGACCAGGTATTCCTCCCGGGCCAGGCGGTCCGCCTTTTCCACCGCATCGATGAAGCCGCCTATCGGGCTTATCAGGTGGTCCGCCGCCAGCACCAGGGTGGTCCGGCCGCCGCCGCCGGCAGGCTCGGCGCTCCCGCCGTCCGAATCCACCGAGCCCAGATAGGCCAGGCCGAAGGCAATGGCCGGAGCGGTGTTGCGGCCGACCGGCTCGGCGAGGACCGCCGCTCTGCCGCGCACGCCGGCATCCAGGTCGGCAAGCTCGTTCAAAGCACCGGCGACATGGTCGCGGTGGGTAACAATAATGATGCGCCCCCGCGGCTCCAGGGCCGCGGCGCGCTCCACAGTCGCCCGCAGCAGCGACCGACCTATTCCGGGATCCATGAACTGCTTCGGCCGGCTGCGAATCGACGCCGGCCACAGCCGCGTCCCGGCTCCGCCGGCCATAATGAGCACATTGTCTACCATTCCCGCCTCCTGCACTCCAGCGTTGCCCCCTATTCATACCGCAGGCCGGCGGCAGCTTCAACGCCGGAGATTCGCGGCCACGCGCCGCGCCCGAGAGGAGCACGCCGAACGTCTCCGCAGGCGGAGCCGAGGACAAGTGAGGCGGGATCCTCTCGTGGCAGGCGCGGAGCCACCGCCAAAGCTTAGGTTGACCCGGCCATACGGCGGCATTAGAATGCCGAAACACACTTAGCACGATCCGGAGGCCGCCGTGGCAGCTTCATTCACCCTCGCCATCTACCCCTGGGTATACAAAGCGCAGTATCAAGAAGACGGGAGTTGGAGCGAGCACTTCGATGAGAAGGAGCATCGCTCAGCGGTGGAAGAGGCCGCCATGCCCGAGGACGAGCGGCGGGAGCTGCTCGGCAAGCGCAACTCTTTCCCGGAGCTACCCTTAGTCAACTACACCACCCAGTACGGCATGGGCTGTTTTGAGGGCTTGAAAGCGTTCCCCCAACCCGACGGCAGCCTCAAGATCTTCCGGCCGGACCAGAACGCAAAGCGGATGCACACCTCCATGGAAGGCTTGATGATGCCCGCCTACCCCACCGACATGTTCGTTGAGGCGGTCCGCGGTCTGGTTCGTCGCAACTACGACATGGGTTTCTTTCCCGAGTTCGATGAAGCCTGGGAGGAGGACGGCTTCGTCACCGCCCGCGCGGTCTACATTCGCCCCTTCAGCTACGCGGAACCGGGAATCGGGCTCAACCTCTCCTCGAAACCGTGGGTGGTGATGGTCACCACGCCGGTCGGCTCCTACTTCGATCCGGATGCGGACGCGAAGGCGATTACGACCGACAAGGTCCGCGCCACAAAGGGCGGCACCGGCTGGATCAAGTGCGATGCGAACTATGTCATCCCCACGCTCACCAAGAAGAAGATGCAGAAAGAAGGCTACATGGAGGTTATCTTCCTGGATGCGGCCACGCAGAGCTACGTGGAGGAGGGCTCATCCTCCAACATCTTCTTCGTCATGGATCACAATACGCTGGTCACTCCGAGCCTGGAGGACACGATCCTGCCGGGTATTACCCGCATTAGTGCCATGCAACTGGCGAAGGACGAGGGGGTAACAGTCGAGGAGCGGCGGGTGACCATAGACGAGGTCATGGACCGAGCCACCGAGTGCTTCGTCACCGGCACCGCCGCCGGGGTATCCTACATTGAGTCGGTGGAGC
>CAYFQV010000379.1:0-1977 GCA_964345195.1 uncultured Spirochaetaceae bacterium | reverse complement strand
GAGGAGCTGATCCGCAAGTTCAACGAGGCGCTCGACGAAAACCCCGGCGAACACTTCACCCCCCGCGAGGTGGTGCGGCTCATGACGGAACTCGTCCTCGCCGGCAGCCGAACGGAGTTGGACCGCGCCGGACGCGTCTTCACCGTCTACGACCCGTGCTGCGGAACCGGGGGCATGCTGACGGCCGCCCGCGACCGCATCCACGAGATCAACTCGGACGCCGACATCTACCTCTACGGCCAGGAGGTCAACCCGGAGACGTACGCCGTCTGCAAGTCCGATCTCTACCTGAAGACCGAAGATGGCAAGGACGCCGACCGCATCGCGTTTGGCTCCACCCTCTCGAAGGACAAGCACCGCGGGGAGCGGTTCGACTTTCAACTCGCCAATCCGCCGTACGGCAAAGACTGGAAGCGCGACAAGAAGGCCGTCAAGCAGGAAGCCGAACGTGGCGACGCGGGACGCTTTGCCGCCGGGACGCCGCGGATCTCGGACGGGCAGTTGCTCTTCCTGCAACACATGGTCGATCATCTGAAGCCGGAGAGCGAAGGCGGCGGACGAGCCTCCATCATCATGAACGGCTCGCCCCTCTTCACCGGCGACGCCGGAAGCGGCGAGAGCGAAATCCGCCGCTGGCTGCTGGAGAACGACTGGGTGGAGACGATCATCCAGCTGCCGGAGCAGATCTTCTACAACACCGGCATCTCGACGTACGTCTGGGTGCTCTCCAACGTCAAGGAGGAACGGCGCCGCGGCACAGTGCAGCTCATCGACGCCTCCGACCTCTGGTGCCCCATGCGCAAAAGCCTTGGCGACAAGCGCCGCTACATCGGGGAGGGGAAGGACGGCGACCCGAACCAGGTGGCCGAGATCGTCCGGCTCTACGAGGCGTTCGATGGTGCCCGACAAAACGGGAATCCCGATGACCGCGTGCAAATCTTCGACACCGAAGACTTCGGCTACCGCAGGATTCGCGTCGAGCGGCCGCTGCGCGTCAACCTCCGCCCCTCGGCCGACCGCATCCAGCGAGTGTTGGACCAGCGCTACTTTAGTCGGCTGGACGAGGACGTGCAGAATCAGGTCGTTGAGATGCTTCATGAAATGGAGGACCGCACTTACTACAATTACGCGGACTTCCGCAGCCACCTGAAGGAGCAACTGAAGGCCCACGGCATTTCCATCCGGAAGAAGAAGCGCACGGACATCCTGGAGGCGCTGTCGGAGAAAGATCCAGAGGCGGACCCGGTGCGAGACACCAAGGATCGGATCGAGTCGGACACGGACTTGCGGGATTACGAGAACGTGCCGCTCAACGAGGACGTGTTCGAGTATTTCGAGCGCGAGGTGAAGCCGCACGTCGACGACGCGTTCATCGACGAGGACTACACCGACGAGAAGGATGGGAAGGTGGGCCGCGTCGGCTACGAGATCAACTTCAACCGCTACTTCTACGCGTACGATCCGCCGCGCCCCCTCGACGAGATCGAGGCCGACATCCGTGCCATCGAGAGCGACATTGTGGAGATGCTCCAGGAGGTGGCGGCATGAGTATTTTGCTGACATGCTAGTCCACAAGGAGGAGTCGGCGAACATCAAAGCACGAGCTTTGACATTCTCCCGAAACCTCAAAGCATTCGGGGGAAACCACAAAGCTCGAAACGGAAGCCACACAAGCTGCGCCCCCAATCACACAAGCTGAGGAGCTTATCACACAAGCTCCGACATACGGACTCCTCTGTCCCCCGGAGCATTGTGCCTCTCCCTTCAGGACAGAGTGACCACCAATCGCAGCTCATCTGATTCGATGATTCAGTCTCTGACCCTCTACAACTTCAAGAACTTTCGCGAGGCCACGCTCCACCTCGGCCCCTTCAGCGTGCTCGTGGGCACAAATGCCTCGGGGAAGAGCAACGTTCGCGACGCCGTTCGCGTGCTCCATGCCATAGGTAGAGGCTATCGGCTGGGGGAGGTGTTTGG
>CAYFQV010000378.1:0-1981 GCA_964345195.1 uncultured Spirochaetaceae bacterium | reverse complement strand
AACGCATCCTCTTCGATTCCCGGGATCGTGACGGCGGAGTCGGTTTCACCGCGGGAAGTGCAATGGCTCTCGGGTACTTGGGAGATCGCCTGGTGCTCGAAGCTTCGGCTCATTACCTCGACGTGCTGCGAAGCGTTGCGGGTACCGACGAGAAAGGCTGTACCACTGCGAAGAGCGTGAAGGATCGATTGATACTCCTCGGTAAAGACATCGTCCTGAAGAAACTCCCGCGCCGGTTCGAGTACGGAGCCACGTCTGACTCTGATGCGCGTTCGCCCGCCCTCACCCATGCGCCACAGAACGCGGCCGTTCGTAAAGCGAAGATCGATCACCGGGCCGAAATTGCAGGAGCAGGCGTGTGTGGCTAAGAAGAGGATCTCAGGCGGCCGCGACTGCATGTCGCTCGCTGAAGGAGATGCGGCGTCGAATTCCGGTTTGCTTGCGGGGTCATTTCCCGCCGTCTGTCCGAGTCGGACGCGAATTGCTTGGGTGTCCGCCGACTGGATGGCGTTCGCCCGGTATTGTTCGGCGTACACCTCTTCGACGCTTGCTGTAGCCCAGCGACTTCCGCCTGCCAGATACAGCAGATTTTGGAGAACGTGGGCGTTGGCGTTTTGGCCGGGAGAATCCAGGATTGGACGGCCGTCCACGCGAAGGAGTCCCGCCCAGCTGTTGCGCTCGTAGTAGGCCCTGTTTCGCGGCCATAGTGCCAAGGCCCTGCCGTCCACGAAGCTTCCGAGCGCGCCGTCCGCCACAAGCTCCTTTACTCGTTGGATCTGAGAGCTGTATACGTGCTGGAATCCGACTGCTACCCGGTATCCCGTCTCCTCTTCCACCTTAGCCAGTCGTTCCGCCTCGGAGCGGTCGCCCGTGAGCGGCTTCTCACACAGGACGTGCAGTCCGGCCCGAAGCGCCTGAATTGCAAATTCCACGTGCAGGTGGATGGGAAGCGGCAGTACGACCAAGCCGGGACCGTTGGTGCCGCCGTGCCGCGTCGATGCATGGGACAGAAGCTCGTCATAGGAGTCAAAGAGCGGGACGTCCGCATTTCGAAGCTCTTCGACTCGTGCATGGTCTCTCGCTATCCCGGTCGGCATACAGCCGGCGAAAACCATCTCCCCTTTCGCTGCGTGTTCTCGGATTTGTTGGAGATGTTTGCTTGCGAAACCCCCGAGGCCGACAAGGTAGGTCGCGACCGGCGGTTGTGCCCGTGTGCGGTGGTCGGATTCGTGTTGCCTGTTCGTATTGAGCTCACCGATCATCCCTTGAGTGCCCCTGCCGTGCTTCCGGTTCTAATGTGCCGTTGTGCGACGGCAAAGAAGATTAGAGGAAGAACGGCCGTTACCACAATGGCTGCGCTTTGTACCACGGTTGGAAGCCCGTACTGTCCGCGCATCATGGCGACACCCAACGTGAGTGTTCGTTTGCCTACCGATCGAAGAATCAGCAGTGAAAACGGCAACTCGCTCCACATGCCTTGGAAGCCGAGGATTCCAATGGTGATCATCATCGGCTTGGCTATCGGGATCATGACGCGAAAGAGGATCTGGAAGATGTTCGCCCCGTCTATCTTTGCGGACTCGTAGAGTGACCGGGGCACTGAGGCGAAGTAGGTTGCCATGATATAGGTGCCGTAGGGGGAGAAGTAGGCGATCCAGACCAGGATCACTCCAATATAGGTGTCCAGGAGCTGTAGCTTGGCAACGATTTGAAAGACCGGGACCGACAGCATCATTTGCGGGAAGATCATCAGAAACAGCACGGCCGTGAACAGGCTTAGCTTGAAACGGAAGTTCAGTCTGCCGAAGGCGAATCCCGCGGCTGCGCAGACAAAGAGATAGCCAATCAAGCCTCCGGTGAGCATGATGAGGCTGTTGACGACGAAGCGGTTGAGGCCTGCGTCCAAAAAGGCGTACTCGAAGTTCTCGATCGTTAGCTCAGCGGGTGGACCGAGCTTGTCCGCCGCGTACTGATCCGTCGT
>CAYFQV010000377.1:0-1985 GCA_964345195.1 uncultured Spirochaetaceae bacterium | reverse complement strand
TTCCGATTAAGGTAGCAATAAGGTCCACCGGGAGGAAAATCCGCGCTTGTCACAGGGGACCGAGTTGGGCTAACGTGCGTTCGAAAACCCATGCATACACGACGAACGTTGACCATCTTGTTTGTGACCATGCTCATCCTCGGCGCCGGTACAGGGCTTGCGACGGCGCAGGAGGAGAGCACGGAAGAAGAGAAGGGGCTGTGGCAACAGTTCCTGGAGTGGCGGGAAAAGCGGATTGCGGCGACGGACACCTACCGAGTCTCAACGGGGGGTGCGGGCTACGCCGCCATTCAGGATACCAGAATGACGCCGGTGGTCTACCGGGCCCCGGGCTTTGTCGCCGTCAACCAGCGGAGAACGTATCGCCCCGAGGAAACGGTCCTTACCACCTTCTTCTTTCAGTTCGCCTATCCCATCACGGAGAAGACCATCTCGGGTAAAGCGACGTACACGAACCCCAGGGGCACCATTGATTGGGCCTATCTCCGCCGTCTTGGTGATCTTCCCCTGTCGGTGGGTGGCAGCCTTTCGTGGAGCGGGAACCTTCGGATCTTGGATTCCCTGGGAAACAGCGCGCTGAATTACGATCTCATTGCCGGCCTGAATCCGACGGCACGATGGGAGGAGGGCTTTACCCTCTTTGGTCGCGACGCATCCTGGCACGCGCAGGTGACAACGCCGGTGGTTTCGTGGATGCTGCGTATGCCGCAGTACAATCTCTCCTTCGGCGGCAATCGGACATTTTGGGCTGCGCCGTGGAAGCTGTACCGCCTGCGGTTGAACGTCGGGATAAGCCGGCTTCTCACGCACAGTCAGGAAAACCGTTTCACCATCGACTACTTCTACGACGTATATGGAACCGTTGACCGGGAGGCGGATGACCGTCTGAACCTCGGGAATCACACCATCGTCTTCGGCTACGCCCTGAAGAGCATGTAGGTGACGGGGATGAATGCCATGAAACGAAACACAAAGCCTCGGACACGATCCATACTCACCGGCCTCCTGGCCGCCGCCGTGATTCTGCTCAGCTCCTGCGAAGAGCTTCTCTTCGAAGAGGTGCCCGACACAAGTCCACAGAGCGTGTTCAAGCAGGTGTGGCAGTTCACAGACCGCGAGTACAGCTTCTTCGACTACAAGGGGGTCGACTGGGAAGCGGTCCGAGACACCTATGAGCCCCGCATTCGAAAGGACATGAATGAGCAAGAGCTCTTCTCCGTACTGGCAGACATGCTCTTTGAGCTCAAGGATGGCCACGTGAATCTGGTGAGCGACTTTGACCGATCGCGGAACTGGCAGTGGTATCTGGAACCGCCGCCGAATTACGACTATTCCGTCCTGGAACGGAACTACTTTGTCAATGAAGATGGGCGCACGATCCACAAATACGTCGGGAACGGCCTGATTCTACGAGACTTTGGTGACGTAGGATACATTCACTACCGGAGCTTCAGCTCTTCGGTTCGAGACGAAGACATGGACTACGTCATTGACGCGTTCAAGGATCACAAGGGATTGATCATTGATGTGCGAGACAACGGTGGCGGTTCTCTGTCCAACGTGTACGCAATCGCGGACCGGCTAACGGAGACGGAGGTGAAGGTGGCCGAACAGCAAGTGAAGAACGGCCCGGGACACGAGGATTTTGCTCCCACCTCGCCGATGTATCTCGAGCCCCGGGAGGGCAAGTCCAGCTTTACCAAGCCGGTCATCGTTCTCACCAACGGTCTCTGCTACAGCGCAACAAACTACTTTGTTACCGCAGTCCGGGAGCTGGGCCACGTGACGACGCTGGGAGCCAGGACCGGCGGAGGCGGAGGAGTGCCCGCCTTTACCGTGTTGACGAACGGGTGGGAGCTCCGCGTTTCCTCGACCAGGCTCTTTACCCTGGATGGCTTCAACGTCGAGAATGGGATCGACCCCGACGTGGCACAGCAGAGCACGGAGTTGGAGCTCGCAAGCGGAGCCGATGCGATTCTGGAGAC
>CAYFQV010000376.1:0-2004 GCA_964345195.1 uncultured Spirochaetaceae bacterium | reverse complement strand
GAGCCAACAGCCGCTTGACCGGCACACGTTGATCGTGTCGATGGTGTTCACGCCCGCAGTAAAGCTCCTCGCTGCTATACTTCTCTCGGGCTTCCGGATTCTCTCGCGGACCCGGTTTTCCTCCGGAGTCAACAGGGTTAGGATCCTGGGGGTGTTAGCGGCGCGAACGAAGGAGTTGTCATGAAAATGCGAACCGCCCTCGCGGCCCTCGCGATTGTCAATATCATCAGTCTCGCACTGGTTTCCGGAGTAGGATGGTGGACGTTCCAACGCGTAGACCGCGCCCGGGCTTTGCAGGTGGAGGCGTTGCGAGTCGAGACTTCGGTGTGGCGCCTACGGACGACCACTGGAAACCTTTTGACGTCGGACAGCTTAGACCAAGCCCGAACACAGTGGGTGGCCGCCCGAGAGAGCTATGTCTCCACTCATGACCGATTCGTGGAGCTTGCCGAGGGCTCCGCCTTCTTTTCCGGCGAAGCGGCGGAGGCGGTCGGTACACTCGGCAGGTATGTACAGCAAGTACAGGAACAGCTTGCCCGTATCGACGAGGCCCTCGCCGCGGTGGACGCCGTCGATCCGAAGCTCGGCTCCGGCGGTATTTTGCGTCAGGTCTTCACCGGCGATGCGGCTATGGAGATGTTCAACCTCCGCCGGCATGTCGGTACCTTCACCGACTTTCTCACGGATACGGAGTCGCAGCTTGTTGAACGCTTCCGTCGAGAGTTGGACGCCGGTATTGAACAATACACTCAACGTCAGTTGGCCGTGATCCTCGGTTCCGCCCTCGCGCTGATTGCCGTCTCTACGGTCATGGTGCTCGTCTTCGCCAAGAGTCTTTACCGGAAAGTGCGTCGCCTACGCTTCTCGTTATCACGGATGGCGGAGGGGTATCTCGAGCTCGATCTGAACACCGCCGGTAGAGACGAGATCGCTGAAATCGCCGGTTATGTACAGCGCTCAGTCGGCGAGTTCGCCACGCTTGTACGCAGCGTGCAGGACAGCGTGCGTCACTCGGAGGAGCTCAAGGAGACGCTGAGCAGCACCAGCGAACAGTCGTCCTCTTCGGTGCACCAGATGACCGCGAACATCGACTCTATTGGTCGGCAAATCAAGGCCCTGCACCAGAAACTATCGGAGACCGGCACATCGGTAAGCGAGATTTTCTCGGGAGTGACTGAGCTTACGCGGCAAATCGAGGATCAGTCCTCGGCGGTCACCGCGTCCTCCGGCGCCGTCGAACAGATGGCCGCCTCCATTAACAATGTGGCGGAGATCACCAGCCGCCGTACGGAGGCTTCCACCCGACTTGTGGACGTCACGAAGGACGGTAACGAAAAGGTCACCGCAACGAACCAGGTGGTGCAGGAGATTGCCGGATCCGTGGAGGACATCCGGCAGATCATCGGTATAATCGACAACGTTGCGGAACAAACCAGCATCCTGTCCATGAATGCATCTATCGAAGCGGCTCATGCCGGAGAGTATGGCCGCGGCTTTTCGGTGGTCGCCGAGGAGATCCGTTCCCTATCGGAGTCGACCACGGAGAACGCCAAGCAAATTCGCGAGCAGCTCGAGGCGATCTCCAACGGCGCCGGCAGGGCGCAGACGCTTTCCGAGCAGAGCTCGAATTCGTTCTCTCAGGTGCAGGAAGAGGTTGATCGATTCACGGAGTCGCTGAAAGAGATATCATCTACGACCGATGAGCTCTCTTCGGGCAGTCAGGAGACGCTGAAGGCGACAAAAAATCTTGCCGAATCCACGCAGCGCATACGCGAGGCCGAAGAGAACATTGAGACCCGCACACGCAGCATAGACGAGGCAATGAAGGATATTCGAGATTACTCTCAGCAAGTTGAGCAAGCGATCACCGAGATCAGCTCCGGTACGCGCGAAATCACGGACGGGATGGGCTCGTTAAACGAGATCACCCGCCAAACGAGCGAGCAGATCGACACGCTCTCTCGCTCCATAAGCCGATTTGGAGTCCGGTAACGAGGTGGTGGA
>CAYFQV010000375.1:0-2057 GCA_964345195.1 uncultured Spirochaetaceae bacterium | reverse complement strand
GCCTCCTTGCCCCGTGGCGCGGGTGGCGCGACGCCCCGACGCTCGTCTCCGACTTCCGCTTCAACGTCCAACCCCGCGTCTATCCGCGGCGCAACTGGCCGCTCAGCAAAGACGTCGCCACCGGCGATGAGTCGACGGTGCTCGGGTACGTCGAAGAGGGCGTACGGCTGACCGATCTGCAACACCGGGTCTTCCGCGAACTCATCCACCCGATGCGAAATGACGGAACGCGAGAGGAGTACCAGCTCTCCGAGTTCCAGGTCCGGGCGGCACGGCGAGTCCTTACCGATGTCCGAGCGCGCGAAAGCCGGGGAATGATCGTCTGTGCCGGCACCGGTACCGGTAAAACGATGGCCTTCTACAATCCAGCCCTCGCCAAGGTAGCTGACGAGGTTCGTGCTGGAGAGTACTGGACGAAGGTGCTCGCCCTGTATCCGCGAAAGGAACTTCTCAAGGACCAGCTCTCGGAGGCCTATGAAAATGCCCGGCGTCTCGACGAGGCGATGGAGGAGGCCGGCAGGCGCAAGATCACTATTGGTGCCTATTACGGCGACACGCCGAAAGAGGCATCGAAACTAATCGACTACGACGACCTGTGGCCGGAGACGGAGGACAAGGACGGTTTCCTCTGCCCGTTCCTCCGCTGTCCGACGTGCGGCTCCGCGCTTCGATGGAGCCGGGCCGACGTGGAGTCTGGCACCGAACGACTCGAGTGCGCGGTGCACAACTGCGATCACGTGGTCCAGGAAGACGAGATCTGCCTCACCCGACGGCGGATGATGAAGGAGCCCCCGGATCTGCTGTTCACGACGACGGAAATGATGAACCGGCTGATGAGCGACCATCATCACAGCCGTGTCATCGGGGTAGGCACCACCAATCCGGCGCCTCAGATGGTGCTTCTCGACGAGGTGCATACGTACTCGGGAACGCATGGAGCCCAAGTCGCCCACCTTCTCCGCCGATGGCGTCACGCGGTGAAGAAACGCGGGCGCCCGCAGTTTACCGGCCTGTCGGCCACACTCCGAAGCGCTCGCGAGTTCTTTGCGAAGCTCACTGGGCTCAACCCGGCCGATGTCGAGAAGGTGGCTCCGCGAGACGAAAACCTCACTGAGTCGAAGAGTGCCGAATACCAACTTGCGCTGCGGGGCGATCCCGTGTCGGGAACGTCGCTGCTCTCGACGAGCATTCAGGCACTGATGCTTCTCCGCCGAATTCTGGACCCACAGGGTGAGGACGTGAGCGGTGGACTGTACGGCGAACGCACATTCGCATTTACCGATAATCTCGACGTTATCAATCGGTTCTACCACAACTTTCTCGACGCCGAGGGCCGGCATCCCGGCGGTTGGCAGGAGGACCAGTCATACGCCCGATTCCGCTCACCGCTCTATGACGATGATCCGCAGGAAGAAGCCGCGCGGTTTCGGTGGGGGCAGTCGTGGCGGATCGCAGAGGAAATTGGACACCCCCAAGGTCTGCAGCGTCCGCTTCGGGTTGACCGCACCAGTTCGCAAGACGCCGGAGTTCTTCAAAACTCGGATGTCGTCATCGCCACGGCCTCCCTCGAAGTTGGATATAATGATTCGAGCGTCGGCGGCGTGCTGCAGCACAAGGCACCGATGAGTATGGCATCCTTTCTACAGCGGAAGGGGCGAGCTGGGCGCCCTCCAGAGATGCGCCCTTGGACTGTCGTCGTCCTTTCGGACTATGGCCGCGATCGGATGGCATATCAGGGCTACGACCAGCTCTTCAGTCCAGTCATTGAGGAGCGCAATCTTCCGGTTGCTAATCGCTACGTCCTACGCATGCAGGCAGTCTTTGCTGCGATGGACTGGTTGGCCGCTGAAGGTAGAAAGGTTGCCCTTCCCGGTGGGTCGATGTGGGAGGACTTTGGAGAGCCGGCGGGCGACGAGTACTACGCAAGCCGTGAGGAGGAGCGGCGGAAGCGACAAGAGTGGATCGCCAACAAGATCCGCTCAGTTCTCGATGGAGGCCCAGACTATCACGATCTGCGCAGTTACGTCCAGTCCGCCCTCGACCTTTCGGATGCGGAT
>CAYFQV010000374.1:0-2061 GCA_964345195.1 uncultured Spirochaetaceae bacterium | reverse complement strand
TCGAGAACCCGGGCCGGCGCCTCGGGCTCAGTTCGCAGATTCCTATGAAGCAGCGGCGTGCCGACTGCACCGATGATGCAGACATACATCATGCTTGTGTGCGTACGGTGCGTACCGCAGCGCAGCGAGGAACGCAGCGACACGGGCGATCCCACAATAGTATTGGTGTTGGTGCGTATAGAAGCGCATCGTAGCCTCCTCCTCCAAACGAACGGTTTACGAGCGACGACAGGATATCTGTCGTACCTCCGTAAGGGGGAGCCCTTAATGAGTATCATGCCCGTCGGCCATTCACCGATACAGCTTCAGGAGTCCTGCTAATCGCGTTCCAAATGCGTCCGGTCGCCGAACCGCCGTCTGACGATTTGGTTCGGCGACGTTCGGATTTAGGTCTTGCCGCTCGCTGATGAACGAGAAGAGCCGGTTCATCCATTTCTTCGGTTCACCGGAGTCCTCTTCGAACAGCATCACCTATTGTCGCTCGAGGTCTGTCTCGCGATGCTTCTTGCTCTCTACGATGCTGAGATAGAGATTCCCCTCTGTTTTCCTCGAGGCAGACGAAATGCCTTCTTCTTTCGCTTGCGCTCGGAATACACTACGAGAATACTTCACCACGTTGAGCGATGAGCAGGAAGCAGACACAGAACGGGGCTTGGGTCAAAGGCAAAGGTCGCTACTATTGCAGGACCTTCTTTAGGTAGCGGATGCTCGAGCGCGCCCATCGCTCTTCTTCAACAACCGTTATTTCGGTCGAGCCCATCCACGGGGTCCATAGCTCCAGTATGGCGGTCACACCCGGCAAAACTCGCGTCACAAGATCGTTAATCGGTAGATCGCCTTCTCCTGCCGGTGCACCTGTCACCGTAAAACCGAGGCGATGGTCGACCCGGCGTATCGAGTAGTCCTTGATGTGGAGGTTCCCGATGAGCGGGGCGAGCGAGCTCACTACGGTCTCGTACCCCTCGCTTCTTCCGAGCGAATTTAGGGAGTCCAGGCAGACCCGAACTCTCAGAGTGTTCAGGCCGCGGACCAGTTCAGCAAGTGTCGCGACCGAGAGCCCTTCGTAATTCTCCAGGCAGAGCGTTACTCCGCTGCGCTCCAGATCGGGGAGGACCGACGCAATTTCGCGCGTAGTCTCCGCCAGGAAAGAATGTGCCCGCTCGGCGTCTCCCGGCGCAACGGTGGTGGTCGGCACACTTCTGAGAATCGTCGCGCCGCACTCGGCGGCCATCTCCACGTAGCGCAGCAGGGTCTCCGGGCTTGTTCCTCGTGTTCCGAGCTCGATCCCTACGCCCGACTCGCGCGCGTGCCTGAAGAGCTCCTTCCGCCGGGCTGCGTCGAGCCGCTCGAGCGCAACGTTGTCCGCGATTTGGACAAGGTCTACGCCGAGCTCACTGGCCCGGGAGACAAGACCTTCGAGCGTGAGCGGAGGCTCGGGCGCTGGATACCCCTGGATGCCGAAGCCCCACGGGAAGGTGTAGCTACTGATCCCGAGCTTCACGGCGCGTCCACGATCGCGCGGACCTCGGCCATGACGCGCTCAGGTCTGAAGACGTCGCGCCAGTCGTCGCGCAGAATCGCCTTGCGGCCGCGCTCGACCGCCCGCTTCGCCCCGTCGGAGACCTCGATACCAAGGTAGCCGAAGAGTATTCCTATATTCACGTTCATGTGACCCAGGATGAAGTCGCGTGCCGCGTCTTCCGGCACGCCGGCCTTCGCCGCCTCGTCCATCGCCTCGCGAATCGTATACATTAGCGTGAGTGTTACCGTCTCTGCCATGGCGGGTTCGAGGATCGCCATCTGCTCCACAGTGATCCGGTGGCTGCGCATGACCGGTGCGAATATCGTTTTAGCGACCTCTTCGCCTGCGCCGTAGATGGAATCGTCCCCGCGGAAGATCGCGCAGACGATGTTCTGTTTCGCCTTCGAGCCTCCGTAGAAGTCGAGCTTTGCCTCGGGGTCGGTCTCGTCGTTCACCACCGGAGGGTGACACGGATGGCTCACGAATACCCCCACGTCGTCGCGCTCGGGGATCTTGCCGCCGTGCGGCGCCGCCGGGTC
>CAYFQV010000373.1:0-2064 GCA_964345195.1 uncultured Spirochaetaceae bacterium | reverse complement strand
TAGAAGATAGTTACCACAGGTGCAAAACCGCTCGCCGAGCTGCTGGATGCGCTCACGGCGGTACCTACCGTAGATGGCAGCGTACTTCTCATCGTAACGGTCCCAGAAATCGGCGAAATGCCGTTCGAAGATTCTGTGGAGCTCATTGCGACGACGCGGAACGTATTGGTTCCTCGCCGTAGTCGCGACCGAGGTTGCCGTGCTCACATAAACACATACAGGCGTAACGAGCTTCCTGCTTCAGACAGAGGGCGTGGTCACCGCCCGCCACACAACACATATAAGTAGATATGTTTGTGACGAAGCGTCGGGTGTATCCTGGGCCCGACGGGGCTCGGGAGCCGGCGGCAGGTCGGCGAGGCCGTGAGGCGACACCGGCTCTGGTCGGTGGAGACCTCGAGTATAAGTATGCACTCAAGCCGCCCGCCGAGAATCCACGTGCGGCCAAATGGCGGGCCATATGGACCGCGGTTAGGAGGTTCGAGCGGACACAGACGCTTAGCTCAAGACTCCTGGTTCCCGTTTACTCTTACAGGAGGATGCTTATGGAGGGGAGTCGTTTTGTCGGCCTTGATCTTGGGAAAAGGACCTATGCTGCGTGCGTAAGCCATGATGGTGCGGTTGTGCAGCACTGGAGCGGCACGACTGATGGTTCCGGGCTGCAGCGCCTCGCGCTCCAACTAGGTCCGGGCGACGTGGTTGCCTTGGAGGCGGGGCCGGTGGCGTTTCATGTTGCGCGTAATATCCAGTCCATTCCGCGTGTACGGCCGGTGGTCTTGAACCCACGCAAGCTCGCGATCATCTATGCATCTACAAAGAAAACCGATGCACACGATGCCCGGAAGCTGGCCCGCTTGGTTGAGATGATGCCTGAGGGGTATCTGCCTATCGTATCGGTACCATCAGTCGACCAAGAAGAGTTACGTAGACTATCGGGAGGCCCGGTCTTTCTGAAGAACGAGCGTAATCGAGTCATCAATCGGCTACACGGGCTTTTCGTGAGCGCCGGCTTGACCACCGTAAGGAAGAAGACACTCGCCCAGGAGGGCCCACGAAGAGGTGCGCTCGAACAACTGCCGGGAGTATACGGTAGGCTCGCCCAGCATCTTGTGGCGATCCTCGCTGAAGTGGAACACCAGATCCTGGAAGCGGATCGGGAGATACGAGCTGCGCTGACACGTAACAGCGACGATGCTACGCTTCTCCTTTCCGTCCCTGGGATTGGACCGGCTACGGCTGCGGCGTTCCTGGGATATGTGGGCGATGGGAGCCGCTTCGCCTCGGCTTCTCAGGTCAGCTGCTACGTTGGGATGATCCCTCGCATTGACAGCTCCGGTGAGACCACTCGGTTGGGACACATTACGAAGAACGGCAATGCAACACTACGCCGGGCACTGGTGCAAGCGGCGTGGGCGGCGATCCGCTCACGCGCCGGGACACCATTCCGCGAGGTGTTCGACCGAATCGCGTACCGCCGGGGAACCAGCATAGCAATCGTAGCTGTAGCTCGTCGCATGCTGGAGTTGATGTACACGTTACTGCGGAGACGCGAGTACTATCGCTATGGCACATTGTCCGAGCGACTACAGAAGCTGCGCCGATACAAATTGGCAATTGCGGGGACCGGGGGTACTTGACGTACGACATAGGAGGCCTCCCCCGGTCAAGGGCAGATAGCAGTTGCGGCCTTCGGCAGCTGGAGGTTCCACGGGAGCCATGAGGTCGCGTGGCGGAGGAACAGGTCCAGCTTCCGTTCAACGAAGGGTAGCAAACGGTCTGCTACCAAACACAAATTGAGGGTCGCCGGGTTTCCGCACGCTGCCTCCCGAAATCACTGCAATGATGCGAAGAAGCGGTCGCGGTCGAACGCGGTCCGGCGTTTGAGCATGGTATAGACCGTCCGGCCGAGCCGTTGCGCGATGACCGACAGCGCCTTGGCTTTGCCATACCTGCTGACCAACTTCTGATGCCAGGCTTGAGCCGGATCGTTGTCCCGCAGAAACAGACACGCCGCCTCACCGAAGGCCCACCGCAAATGGGCGTTGCCGATCTTGGCGTTCCGAC
>CAYFQV010000372.1:0-2087 GCA_964345195.1 uncultured Spirochaetaceae bacterium | reverse complement strand
CGCGTCTCCCGCTTTTCCGCACAGAGATACATGGCGTAGATGTGCAGCATGTACTCCTCACCGGACGCCACCTCGACCGCCTCCCGGGGACCGGGTGCTCCGCTAACCTCCTCGGCCCCGCCGAGACGCGGGCGCCTCCCGGCTTGCTCCGCGCCGCCGGGCGCCCGCTGCGGGCCCTGCGGGGTACCGCTTCGCCCCCGTGCGGCCTCCGGCGAGTTGGACATCGCCGGCGGACGTTACATGCAGGTATTCGAAGGCGCGGATCGGCACCCACGCAGAATACGACCACATAGATGTGGAGACAATATGGGCTATATGACGGCCATCAAACCAATACGAAGTGATAGCGACTACGAGCACGAACACTACGCGGTAGATCTTCCCGATTCGGTGGAAGCACTGAAGTTCCGCATGGAGCCAGGGCCTTACGCAGAAAGACCTCATTCCCTTGATCGGAAGCAGATCGAAGGTGTCGGAGGTGCTGTCTCGAAAACGGAGGTTCTCTCTTTCCATGATCCGCGCTCTGCATCGCGAACTCGGGATTCCCGCCGAGGTGCTCCTGCGGGACAGTCGCGCTTCGTCGGTCGAGTCTCAATCGTAACGGTTCATTCGTGAGGCGATGCAAAAGCACCTGAGGGCGCGGGAGGGACACTAAAAGCCGACCGTCAGTAGGCCGAAATCTGAGTCGGGATGTATGCTAAGTGGACGCATCGGTCGAACGGCGTCCGGGCGCTACGCATCCTAGGTGTTATGTCTTACCATCATCGATCTCGGTTAATCGCAGTAACTGACTGCCCCGCCGCACTGTCAGTATTTCCACGTTTTCCCGCACGCTATAGATCACCCGATAGGCACCAAAGATCACTTCTCTTATTCGGTGAACACCGACCTCAGGAACGATCCGACCGCTCACGGGGTAGTCAGCAAGACCTTCCACGGTTTCAAACAAATCGACCACCCAACGTACTGCAGCTTCCGGATTGTCTTGCGCGATGTACTGCGCGATATCCTCAACCCGTTGCAACTCCGGGGGAGACCACTCTAGCTTCACCGAGCCGGCTTGTTCAGGACGCGTGCCTTGGGCTCCGCGTTCGGCACACCTTCACCTGCCGCGAGCTGCTCCTCAGCGCGGTAGATATCCTCCAGGATCTCTAAACGCTCCTGCATAAGCTCGAACTCGTGCGCATCCAGCAGAACGGCGACCCCGCGCCCCCGCTGGGTAAGTACCATAGGTCTCCGGCTTTCGCGGACCTGCTTCACAAACGACGCCACGCCGGCCCTGAACTCAGACAGCGGGCGAATATCCTCATCGACTCTTAGCTTAGACATGGCCACCTCGACGTACCTTTACATGTACGCCTAACTGAACTCCTGTAGCACATCATTGGCAACCCGCCCGAACCCGATAGGAGAAAAACCTATCTCCGCGCACAAGCGCAGAAATCGACAAGGCAGCCTGATAGTGGGTCAAACTTGCCTGTCACTCACCGGCCCGTTCGCCCGTTGTCCTCTACCATTTCCTTATCGTTTAATATGGAGTCTTCGGGCCTCGAAACTGTGGGGAAAGGAGGGACGTGATGCCGGACAGTGATAAGAGATTGCTGATCTACGAGGCGCTTGAGTTACGGTCTGAGTATGATGCGCAGATAGAGACCCTGCGCAAGTGCCTGCCGGAATCACGTAACTCCTCGCCGGCATCGTTCATCGAGCGGGGCGACGCGCCGTAGCCCGGTTTTTCGGAACGTAACACCCGACCAAACGGGATTGACACCCTCCAAAGGTGCCGCCTGAGCCCCACACGACAGAGCGGCTCAGCCTGAAAGCACACACATCCCGACCCCACAGAGCAACATGGCGCCGCGTCTCCCCTTTTCCTCATCGACCAGTAATCCTCTGAAAACCTCTGCAAAAGCTCCGTTCCGCTGACTGCAGGGGACTTGTCGCCACGCAGAGCCCGCAGGCCGCTGCTCCGTAGCTTGCGCGTCACTCGACGCCTAACTGCTCTTTGAGGGCCGGAGGGCCGTGCCCCTCGGGGATCCGCCCGAAGACGGCGCGGATTCGATCATTTTCGATGTAGTATGTGAAAT
>CAYFQV010000371.1:0-2091 GCA_964345195.1 uncultured Spirochaetaceae bacterium | reverse complement strand
AAAGGGCGAGGGCTCGGTACTCGGCCGGTTCGGCGATCTCTTCGGCGACCGCTGAACGGGTCCCCGCACCAAGCGGCTCGCCGGGTCCCGGGGCTCCTCGGTACGGCGGCGTTCAGCCCTTAAGATAGCCCTCGTAGACAAAGGCCAGATCCCGCCGGATCTCATCCTCGGTAACCCCAAACTCAAGGAGTGGCTGATTCACATGCCGCTTATGATGACGGCGCCGCTTGCGCTCGCGAAAGCGGCGCCACATGTGGTCCCCCGGTGTGAGCTCCGCGAATCTGAAGAAGCGTTCCATTGCCCGCGGTAAATCCTGAAAAATTTCCTCGAAGGGAAGGATGAGCAACTGCTCCGGCGGCAGCATTGGCCTTACTCGTTCGAACTCGCGATACAGTGCGATGGACCACTCGTACTTCTTGCGGAAGTACCGCTCTTGCTCTTGAGGCTCCAAAAGCGGGACGACGAAACGGGAGGCAAAGGCCAGGTATGACGCAACGCTGTACTCGGGAGAGCGCAGCACGTACACGACACGTGCATCCGGAAAGACTTTGAAGAGCTCCTGCAGACGGAAAACCGAGGGATTGCACTTCAGGACCATGCGCCGACGTCCCGCTGCGATCACGTGCCGCTTGAGTAGCTCACGGTAGAGCTTCGCCGACAGGAGTCGCTGCCGTCGGCTGAGCCAACCGAGGCGAAAGCCGATCTCCGCCACATCCGGATCCGTGAGAAGCCATGGACAGTTGAAGGTGAGAATCTCGGTGTCCACGCGATGCATGAACAGACCTTCGTCCTCCTCTACTCCGTCAATGCGGACCTCGTGCCCGTAGTCGGACGACTGCACGACGGATACATCGAGAAGCTTCAGCAACCAGACGAACGGCGCCAAAAGACGGCGTTGAATCAGAGAGGGAAAGAAGAGCTCCCAGGTTGTGAACATACCCACGGTGTGGGAGCCGAAGACCTGCTGCTGCAGAAAGGTGGTCCCACTACGGGGATGACCGACAATGAATACCGGCCTATCGAGTACGACGCGACGGAGCCGCGGGAAAAACACGTAGTCGAGCTGCAGAAGCACTCTCGTGGTGGCCAGCATCACCGGGCCGAGTAGAAGCCAGAGGAGTGCGCTTCCGTACCGCCGGTGCCGGGCGAAGATTCGCACCAGCATCCAAAGCCGCGAGACGGTACCGTCGTAGATGCTGGTCACTCGCCCCTCCCAAGCTACACCGTCGCATGCGGATGGGAGTCTTCGTCCGAAGAGGACCCATCGGCCGCAGGCGTCGCGCCACCACCGCGGAGTCGCTTCAGCAGGTGCTCCCCGGCAAGTACGGCCAGCGACAACAACGCAACGAAGTAATAATCGAGGAAGCGCCATCCGATCAGGATCGTACCGATCGCCTCCCGGGGAAGCACGGTCGAGAACAGCAGGAGGAAGATGCCTTCCGCGCCGCCGGTGGCACCAGGCGTCGGAATCAGAGACATGACGGCGAAAACAAGCCACTGCAGCAGAAGCACGTTTAAAAGGTCCACCTCGTATCCCAGACTCAGCGCAAGAGCGGATACGACCGAGTAGCGCGCGATCCAGTGGATGGCCGAGAGGCCCACGTTCAGGGCAAAACGATTCTTCCCCCGTTTAATCGTTTCCTCATAGAGTCGCTTGAACTCCCGCCAAAAGTTCTGCAATCGCCGGCGAAATCGCGGCATGGCGGTACCACGACGAATAACAATGCCGGAAAGCAGAAGAACCAGCACGATCGCCCCGAGAATCGCGTAGACCCACCAGTGCTTGAAGACGTCTTCGCTAACCACTTGCTCGACACGGCCCACATGAAAGGCCGACGTGAAGATGAAGGCGATCGGCATGCCCACGAGGTAGAATGTGAGATCCTCAACCGCGGCTATACTGGTAAGCGAAGTGGATTCGCCGAACGACACGCCCTTCTTGTAGAGCATACCGGCCTTCACCGGCTCCCCCCCGACGAGGGTGGGGCTTACGGCGGCGCCCAGCTCCGACATGACCGAAATGCGAAGCGCCTCCGGAAATGAGAAGGGATGGCCGAGGAAGCGCATCCAGTTCAAGAGACGAAATGATTT
>CAYFQV010000370.1:0-2099 GCA_964345195.1 uncultured Spirochaetaceae bacterium | reverse complement strand
CCTTTGGGCCATTTCTGGAGTGGGAAGAAAAGTTCGGTTATGCCGGAGCTCCAATATATTGAGTTGGTGAAATACAGTGCCCAAGCCATCGAGCAAGAAATTGATCGGTAATCCCAATAGTGAGCTTTGAACCGAATTTGCGTGAGACTTTGGGATGCCTGCCCGGGTAGTGGAACATGAAACACAAAGATTGTGCTGCTTCGACGAATACGAGGTTCGCAGTCGAGCGATGGATTGCGTTCGTCCTCACCATATTGATCGCTTCGTGCACTGACGGACGTACCGGCGCCGAATTCGACGCTGGGCTAGATGCGTCCAAAGAAGATGCGCTGGCGGTCGATGGTGGCTGTTGGGTGGCGAGTAGAGGATGGGCCCTTCACATGATGAGCCCGGTTGCGACGAACATTACATCCGTAGTAGGAACTGCGGATCGCATGTTCGCTGGCGGATTCTGCGCGCGTTCCGGTAGCTATGGGGGCTGCATTGCAAAGTACGACTGTCGCGGGGGTCTGCAATGGGTACGGAGAATTAATACGTCCTTTGCGGTGAAACATATGGGAGTCATTCAGGACAAGATATTCATCGCCGCCGACCGACAGATTCAGTATTCGGATACGTCTAGGTTACTCACTGGGATTGTGGATTCTACCGGCGAGTTGCTTTTTCACCAAGTCCACCTAGCCGATCCTGGCCTGTACTTCAGTGGAATGGCGATATCACCGGCGCTAAAAGTGGCACTAGTCGGAACCGTGTCTTCATCACGTTCCGATTGCGAGCTGGGGATTCCATCTACCTGCCCCCGACCACACATCTTTGTGTACAACGAAAATGCCCGTCTGGAGTGGCATCTACGATTTGAGCTACTAGATCCGGAGTATAGTGAGTTGTTTGTTCACGATGTCACGGCTACGGAAAGTGGATTTGTGTTGATCGGCACGCGACGCGATAAGGAAGAAAGAAAACGGATTTGGCTCGCGAAGGTTGACTACCAAGGTCAAGTTACGAGCAGCATCTGTATAGGGACCCAAGACGCAATACTGGCAGGCCAATCGGTAGTGGCTTCGATAGATGGAGGCTACTTCATTGCTGGTGAGGTCGCTCCCGGTCGGAATACGGTTGATGAGCCCAGTATGGAAAAGAATGCATTTGTCGTTGGACGGGTGGAATCTCCGCGTGATCTCGCCTGGTTGTACACATACGGCAACTTGCGCAAAGGTGCAGTATCCGGTATCTCAATCAACCTGGAAACACAAGATGTTTTCATAGCAGGAACATTCGAATCGGAGGAGTATCAATCATTCGCAAGCGCGCTGTTGCGGCTCGATTCACACGGCTCAGTCATTCACGGGATCAAATTACAAAGTGACCGCATAGAGGACTCGCTATTACTGCACTCCATCAGTGGCTCACACGAAGGTATTGTGCTCGGGGGTTCAGACTATGGCCCTTTGAGCGACGAATTCGGACAGAAACCGGCAGGCTTCATTATGAAGCCCGACAATGCCCTAGAGATTCAAGGCTGGTGCCCGTATTTAGAGCCCATCACGCTGGAGCGCAGGACCCTGGACGCCACGGTGGTGGACTGCCCCGTGACTCTGGTGGAGACCACCTCGGAGGAGTCGGATGAGGTGATCGAGCTGGTGCCGGACAACGACACGAGGCTCGAGAAGGTCTGTCCGGCGCCCTGAGGTGAGGGCCTTGAGGTGAGAGCCCTGAAGCGTATGAGCTCCGGTTCTCGGGCTTGGGCGGCGATCGGGGAAAAGAAAGGCGGGGATGGTTTTGAGCGCTCGTCGCCCCGCGCATCGACTGCAACTTCACGGCCACCACCATTACCACAGCGGCGGCGGCGGCGGCCTACCGGCGAGAGGGGCGCGAGATGGGCACCGAGCCGGCCCTGCGGTTCGTCACCGGCTCGCTCAAGGTGGTCTACAGGCGGCCCACGCCCATCGGGGTGCCCCTGGAGATCCGGGGGCGCATCGAGGAGGTCACCGAGCGCAAGGTGGTGGTATCCTCGACGCTGCACGCCGAGGTCGAGCTGTGCGCCACCGGCGAGGTGGTGGCCGTGCAGATGCCCGCGCACCTGCGCGGGTAGCCGCCGC
>CAYFQV010000369.1:0-2101 GCA_964345195.1 uncultured Spirochaetaceae bacterium | reverse complement strand
TTTCCGAAGAGATGGTCTGAGATTGGCGACCTGTGTTCCCTTTTGACGCGTAGCCCGCGTGTGATCATGAAGTGCCCATTTCTACCGGATCTCTACTCCGCCTGACTCCGCATCATCAACATCAAGGCTGAAAACGCTCCAGCCACAAATCGAGAAGGAGAATTGAGAAAATCCGGTCCAGTTCGCCGTCAACTTCATGATGATGCTGTGCAGCCTGAATACGTTCGATATCACGTTGCACCACGGGTTCATCCACGTACGACGACACCCGGCCCGACCTCAGTAGGGCCTGGACGCGATCCGACGCTCCGTCTCGGACCCCTTGTAAGAATGCCGCACTGATGTTGGCTTTTCCTGGACGCCACTGGACCGACTCCGGCACGAGACCATCTACAGCCCGGCGCAGCACGTAGCGCGTCCATCCGCTCTTCAACTTCTGCTCCAGCGGGAGCGCGATGCAAAACTCGATCAGGCGCCGGTCGAAGAACGGGGACCGCATTTCAACCTGGTGGTACGCCCCCATGCTATTGACGGTCTCCAGTGCCAACGTCCACAGTCCCCCTTTCAACTCGTTCCAGTGTGCACGGCGTACACCATACTCACTGTCGACAGGCAACGAACCGGCCGGCTCCGACGAGTCGATCAGTTGGTGGAGCCGGCCTGACAAGACGGATACCTGCCCTTTAGCTTTCACTCCACGCACGCGGGCCCACCACTGTCGGAGCGGCTTAGGGAGCAACTGCTTTAGGCCACGGCGTATGTATAGGTCGTACAACGAGTGGACGCGGCGTTTCCGGAACTCCCAAGCGCGTTGAAGGAAGAGAGCAATCTTTCGCGAGCGAGCAAGCTCCGACAACTGGCTCACCACGTACTGATCGAACGTCTTCTCAGGATCTCCGCCATTATATGTCGCGTAGCGGGCGATCTCGTCTTCGAGCGGGTCCCACTCTCCGTCCCGTAGAAGAAGCTGCATGCGATGCATGCCATGGGTCACAACCGAATCCCCATCCAAGCCATCTAGGAGCACCCGGATGCCTCGTTCGTTAGCGGCCTCGGCAATCTCCCAGTTGATGTGCGTGTTTGCTGCATAGAGAGGACGACCCAGGGCCTCTACCGCGCGGTCCGCACCGGCCAGTGCACTTGTGGCCTCAAGATTACAGTAGTGGGGCTCGATGCCCTCAAGGCCTCCTACGCTCTCCATGTATTCCCGCTCATCGATCGCCTCTCCGTCTTGCTCGGCCAAGTCAGGCCAGACCGCCGAGAAGCTATGGAGCGTCCCTCCTTCGCCGTCAGCTAGCAGGGAGCGCGCGCCGCACGTCACCGCCGACGAATCAAGACCGCCACTCAAGAATGTACCGACTGGCGTTATCGAGCGCAGCCGACACTCCACCGCCGACAAGAAAAGGTCGCGGAAGGCAGCGGCATAGTCCGCGTCTGACGAATAGCGTACGGTTTTCTGGGGATCGACCGTCCAATAGCGCCAGATGCGCTTCCCCTTTTCTGAAAGGAGGACCGCATGGCCTCCAGGAAGCTGGGAGACGGACTCAAGAAACGTTGCAGGAGGCGCCTCTGCATATGTGCGGCTCAAGTACAGAGCAATAGATCGCTCCGCGATTCGATTCGGTTGATCGCTGAGAGCCGTCAGGGGAGGCACCTCAGAAGCAAAAGCGATTATTTCCCCTTCCTGCATGTAGAAAAGTGGACGCATGCCCATGGGATCGCGCGCACAGAAGAACGTGCGGTCTGTACGATCCCAGATAGCAAATGCAAAGTCCCCCAACAGATGATCAGGGCACTCATGCCCCCATTTTTCATAGGCGGCCATGATAAACGCGCTGTCGGGCACGCGAGCCGACGGCCGACGAAATGAGAAATGAGAGGCTAGTTCGCTCCGGTTATCGATCCGTGCATCTGCGACTAAGACGAAGCGACCGTTCTCGTGCACGAGCGGCTGCCGGTCGTACCGCGACTCCAGCGTCGTCTGAAAGAGGGCGTGTCCCACCCCGGCGGGGCCCTGTGCCCAAACCTTCATCCCATCAGGACCTCGATGCGCCATGGATTCGACGCCGCGGCGCACGAGGCGCCGCTCAACAGGCCGCCC
>CAYFQV010000368.1:0-2102 GCA_964345195.1 uncultured Spirochaetaceae bacterium | reverse complement strand
GATTGAGGTGATCACCTCCGCGGATGATCTCGGGTCGCTGGAGCAGAAGATCTCGTAGTCGTCGACGTAGCCCACTGCATATCCCATACCTGCTGTACCCATGTCCGATATCAAACTCTTCCGGACTCAAAATGGACACGTCGAAGAGCTGGAGGGCCGCTCGGTGGCCGTAGAGAAGTCCATCCAGACCCTCGTCGAGCGCCACCTTAACGCCTTCCTCGGCGTCCGCTTCCTCGCGTCCGAACACAGTACTGGACCGAAGCACGGCGGGCGGATCGACACGCTTGGCCTCGATGAGAATGGGTACCCAGTCATCATCGAATATAAGCGATCCCTGAACGAAAACGTCATCAATCAGGGGCTCTTCTACCTCGACTGGCTGATGGACCATCGGGGCGACTTCGAGCTTCTTGTCATGAAGCAACTGGGGGAAAAAGCTGCGGACGAGATCGACTGGTCGGGCCCCCGCCTGCTCTGCATCGCCGGCGACTTCACAAAGTATGACGGGCACGCGATTCGGCAGATCAACCGCAACATCGAGCTCCTGCGCTACAAGCGCTACGGCGACGAACTCCTTCTCTTGGAGTTGGTGAGTGCCACAGCGTCGAAAAGCGGGTCGGACGAGCCATCTGGCAGCAGTACCGGCTCAACGTCCTACAAAACGGTGAGCGAGTACCTGGAGCAGGCCGACCAGGAACTGACAGACCGGTACGAAGCCGTCAAGGCCTTCTGCATGGCTCTTGGCGACGATGTGCAGCAGAAGACGCTCAAGTACTACATTGCCTTCAAGCGGATCAAGAACTTCGCTTGCGTCGAAATTCACCCGAAGTCCGGCCATATACTTATCTTCGTCAAGGCGGACTTCGACGACCCTAGTTTACTGGACCGAATCGAGGAGGATGAAGCCCTCCGAGATGTTCGCGAAGTCGGACACTATGGAACTGGGGATCTAGAGATTCGCCTCAAGTCTGACGAGGATCTTGATCGCACCCAAGATCTCATTACAGAAAGCTACGAACGAAGCTAATGCCAGACGACTCCATCGGGAATCTGCAGCGCCTTACTGCCCGCGACGTGTTCGAACACGAGGCGCACGATTTTACGACGTGGCTAGAGGAGCACATCGACTCGCTGGGTGAGGCAATCAGCCTGCCCCTCACGACGGCTGAACGCGAGAAAAGTGCCGGCGACTTCAGCGCCGATCTCCTCGCCGAGGACGAGGGCGGGCACCGCATTATCGTTGAGAACCAGTTGGAACAGACCGATCACAAGCACCTCGGTCAGGTGCTCACCTACCTCACGGTTCTTGATGCCGAAATTGCCATCTGGGTGACAGCTGATGCCCGACCGGAACATGTCAGCGCTGTCTCGTGGCTGAATGAAAACGCCACCGGTGCGGACTTTTACCTCGTGAAGGTTGAGGGCGTGCGCGTCGACGACTCGCGTCCGGCACCGCTCTTCACACGAATCGTCGGTCCCAGTCCAGAGACGAGAGCAGCCGGACAGACGAAAAAGGACTGGGACGAGCGAGATCAGGCACGACACCGGTTTTTCGACCAGCTTCTCGGGCGATCCAATGAATACACGAACCGGTTTAGCAACATCTCACCGAAAGCGCGCCCCTACGTGAGTGCAAGCGGGGGACCCGGGTACTCCTTCGCATATCACGCGTACCCCCACAAGTCTCGTGTGCAACTGTGGATCCACTTCGAAAAGACTCAGGCCGTCAATGACGCTGCCTTCGAGGTTTTCAAAAACCACAAGGATGAGATTAACTCGAGGGTCGATTGGAACCTCGAGTGGGTGCAAGATGAGCAGCGTCGACGCCTAATCCGCTGTGAGGTTCAGGGTGGCTATGAGGATGAGGACCGCTGGGATGACATCCACGAAGAACTGGCCCGTGCAATGACACAACTGGAGTCGGCCGTCGAGCCCTATCTGGACGAGGCCCGTCAAGCTGCCGAACAGAAGGCCGCGGAGGAACGAGACATCAAGGCGAACGGTCAGGGCACCAGTGAACCCTGACGAACAAACTTCGGGTGGGAGTCCGAGACATGGAGAATCTCGTTCCCCATATATTCCCCACAGATCTGCAATCCCCT
>CAYFQV010000367.1:0-2103 GCA_964345195.1 uncultured Spirochaetaceae bacterium | reverse complement strand
GCGAGGTTGCACACACTCCCCGGGTGGCAGGATTCGGCGGAATATCCACCTGCGGTGTTGAAAGGCGGACATAATGCGCTCGACGTCCGCACCCGCGTCTTGAACTTTACCGCCCTTGCCGACGACCGGCAGGTTATGTCCAAGAACAGATTCTCAAACCGCCGGTCGCAAGCACTTGAATGTCGTATACTCTGGAAAATGAAAAACCTAAGACGATTTCCGCTTCTCATACTTCTACTTGTCACGCTTGTCACGGCCGCATGCATGAACCCAGCAAGCGCGGACCACGTCCAGCCGTCGGATCTACCTGCCGAGGCCCAGAACTTTGTGTCGCTTATGAACGATCATCGGGAGTCGCAGGGACTCGATCCGCTTGTGTGGGATTCGGCTCTCGGTGGTGTAGCTCTGGCTCATAGTCAAGATATGAAAGACCGAGCTTTCTTCGCTCATACGAATCCAGATGGAGATGACCCATTCGACCGAATGGCCGCAGCTGGTATCTCGTATCGAAGCGCGGGAGAGAATATTGCCGTGGGCCAGGCAACCGGGCAAACCGTGTTCGATACTTGGATCGACAGTAGTGGTCATCGGGCGAATATCGAGAACTCCGACTACACGCATCATGGTCTCGGATACGTCGAGGACGGAAACTACTGGACACACGTATTCGCTCGGAACCCGTCACTAGAGTCAGAGACGTCAGAGTGAGAATCTTCGCCGCCCTATTCGCGTCACCTCGTGCGCGGCGCAAGCGACCGAATGCGCGCACGGTGTATACCATGGGTGACTGATTGATTTGCCGATCCGGGGCTTGCGGTTCTAAGCTAGTGATAGGAGAGCGAAATGGAACAGCAAGCAAAGAGCGTACGAGTAAACGGGGTTCGAGTCGAATGCGTCCTCGGCGACATTACTGAGCAGCGGGATGCGGACGCAGTGGTAAATGCGGCCAATGCCCAGCTTCAGATCGGAGGAGGAGTCGCCGGAGCCATACACCGGGCGGCGGGACCGGAGCTGGCTCGGGAGTGCCGTCCTCTGGCCCCGATCAGGCCCGGAGAGGCGGTTATTACGGGTGCCGGTCACCTTCCGAATCGACACGTTATTCACACCCTTGGTCCTGTGTATGGACATGACACGCCCTCGGACAAGCTTCTTGCTGCGTGTTACCGGAACAGCCTGCTCCGTGCGGAGGAGAGCAGTCTCTCTTCAGTCGCCTTTCCCGCAATATCCACCGGCGCCTTCGGCTATCCCATGGAAGAGGCTGCAGAGGTGGCGATGCAGACTGTGTCCAACACGCTGCAAGAGCTGTCTTCGCTGCAACTAATCCGATTTGTTCTGATTGACAGCGCGGCACTCGAGCTCCACGCGGAGGCGCTTCGACGCCGGTTTAGCCGGGAGTAATCTCCCCGAGAAGCTATCCCCCCCGGGCTTCGTAGCAGGCCGGATGTTAAACGAGCTCTTCGTCTTCGACGAGGACGCCGGAGCACGTTCAGGGAAAAAGAGAATCGGTTCCGCAACCGACTTTGCAGACCGCGGGACAACCTGAAGCCATTAGGCTACGCGACGGCGGTGCACCCGCTGTCCGGCTCGCTCCGCCGGAGCGCTTATGGTCGGTACCAGCCGATTGCCAACAATTCCTTGTTGACACGTAAGCCCATCGCAAATAATATCTCGGATAAGTCTAAAACTACCTATTGCCTCACTACAATGGCCCGTATGATCGTACCTGCTCAGACTGAGTCTAAATATATGTTGCTTCTCGTCGAAGACGAGAGACTGATTGCCATGAACGAGCGTCGCTTGCTCGAGCGCGCCGGCTACAGCGTCGTCGAGGCTCACAGCGGAAGTGAGGCGGTTGAGGCAGTAGGGGCGGCTCAATCCATCGACTTAGTACTCATGGACATTGATTTAGGCGACGGACTGAACGGCGTGGAGGCGGCACGGCGTATTCTCGAGCTGCGAGAAGTTCCGGTTGTCTTTCTCACGAGCCATACCGAGCAGGATTACGTCGAACTGGCAAAACAGGTAAGCAGTTACGGCTACGTTGTGAAGAACTCCGGCGAGTTCGTACTTCTGCGCAGTATCGAGGTGGCCTTTGAACTCTTC
>CAYFQV010000366.1:0-2120 GCA_964345195.1 uncultured Spirochaetaceae bacterium | reverse complement strand
CTGCTACAGTCAGTCCTGAGTAAGGGTGAATACCTGTCTGCGCCTCACACCGCTGTTGTGCTGCGGCGCAGCGGTGCGCAAGCGGCTTTTAGCTCACTGCGCCCTCGAGGAAGGTGAGCTCTCGGGTTTGAAAGTCCACGGCGGCACGAGCCCCAAAAGGGAGGGCAAAATTGTCCACGCCGTGACCTACCGGCAGCCCCGTCAGCAGGGGAATATGAAAACTGGAAAACCGTTCTCCTACCACCTCCTCAGCCGCGGGGCCAGGTTCACCCGGCCGGTCTGTGCAGTCCAAAAGCTCCCCTGACAGCGCGACCTTCACTCCGGTCATCGTGCCGGCGGAGTACAGATGGGTCAGTTTGCGATCGAGCGAGTAAGGAGGCTTGCCGACGTCCTCAAAAAACATGAGCGCACCGTCAAAACAGAGCTCGTGCCGCGTTCCCGTCAATACGGAGAGTAGAGTCAGATTGCCTCCCAAAAGAGGCCCCTCAAACCGCAGCCGCCGACCTGCAGATGGGGTGCCACCGGTGCCGCGGCAAGAGATCGCTCTCGGGATTTCTGTGCCTTCCAGCATATCCAGCATGTGCCGTTGCTGAGAATCCGGGCGATCCCCGAAACTGGACACCATAGGGCCGTGTATCCCCCGCACGTCCGCCGCCGCCAGTGCCCAACAGAGCAACGCTGTACCTTCAGAGAACCCCACGATAATCTTGGGATCGGCTTTGAGCGCGTCTGCGTCAAGGCGATCAAGAATCCGCGTAATGCCGTAGCCGCCGTTCGCCGGGATGATCGCCCGCACATCGGGATCGCGAATAAGCCGATTGAGATCATCGGCTCGCAGGTCGTCATGACCGGCGAGATAGTTCTCGGACTCCAGTACGGCTTCACTGAGTCGAACGCGGTAGCGCTGCGAGAGGGCTTGCACACCTCTCTGCAAGCCTTCCGGTGCTACCGGACTGGCGGGAGCGCAGACGCCCACCGTATCGCCGGGTCGCAAGCGGGGAGGAGCAATACCCATAGAGGTCCCGGTCGTTTGGTCCATCTACATTCGTCTCCCGGAAATAAGACCGCTACAGTTCGTCCGCGTCAGTTTCGGATTCGCTTAGTTCCTGGTCAAAGAAGCCTTGGCTCCGTTTGACCACGTGCATCCCCTCATAGAACATCAGCCAGACAATGTAGCGCACAACTTCGTCCGGCACGCCGTCCGAATAGAACGATTGCGGGTTCATGTCTGGACAAGAGTTCACATAGTCCACCGCGTAGAACCTCCCGTCCTCGTGCATACAGATTTCGGAGCTGAACTTTTTCAACTTCGTCATGCGGGCGATTTGTCGAGTGATACTACGTAGCGGTGTGAGTTTGTGCTTCTTGATCTGCGAGGGTGTGACCAAATGGTACTGATGACTCACAGGATCCCACCAGCAGGCGATCACCGTTCCACAGATGTAAAACATCCGGAACCAGCCCTTATGTCGCCCGAGATCCTTCATGGTCAACCGCCTCTGGATGAGAAACGTGTCGGCCTCCGGACACGCTTCGGCGCAGCGTTGGAGATCCCCTTCCGATTTGCCGTCAACGTTTACACCGAATCCACCGTAGCCGCGGGCAGGTTTTACCACAAACGGAATACCGATACGGCGTTTGATATCGTCGTCAATCTTGAACCCGGAGAGCGCCTCACGCTTCAATACAACGGTCTCGGGTACCGACACACGGCTCTTCTGCAGCGCCTGGTGCGAGTAGCCTTTGTCCGTCACTTCGGCGGTCCGATCCGGATCGTCGATCATGTACGCACCACACTCTCTGGCCGCTTTTGCCAGTACCGTGAAGGGATCGTCGGGGATCCTTTGGTTTGTCGACAGGTCGATAAAGACGTTGGCGGCGACTTTTTTGGACTCCATTTTTTCCAGAAAATCCGGTACCCAGAGCTCGTTCACGAGAAAAAAGCTGAGCCTCATCTGGCCGCACAACTCACGCATGTTATGCACGAAAAAGCCGTAGCTGTACGGGGTCGAGACAACGATATCGTAGGTTTCGGTTTTAGACATAGGGCACAATTCTCCATGGATACAATACGCATCTGGAACAATTCATTCCATAATCATAGTCGTAACGTTCTCGGT
>CAYFQV010000365.1:0-2125 GCA_964345195.1 uncultured Spirochaetaceae bacterium | reverse complement strand
ATGATCACAGCCGCTGCCATGGCGGCCGACCATTTCCTACTGACAAGAGACCGAAGGATCCGTGACCATTACACCGGCGTGCACGGACGGGTTCCATGGCCTACACTTGCCGGATAAGGAGGAAGGTATGGCTCAATGGAGACTCTCGTGTCTGGTGCTGCTTCTCGCCGCGGTTGCCCTTGCAATCGGAGCGCAGGAGCCTCGATATCGGGTCCTGCAGGACGGCAAATGGGGCTTCATCGACGCGGAGGGCCGGGTCGTCGTTGAGCCGCAGTACGACTACGCCTATCGCTATAAGAACGGTCACACCGTCGTCGTTCAGGGCGACATGGAAAGCGGTAAACGCAGCTATATTGATCTCGAGGGAACCCGTCTCACCGGCTTCAGCTACGACCGCGCCTACCACTTCGTAAACGGCTACGCCCGGGCAGTGGTGAACGGGAGCTGGGGCTTTGTGCGCCTCGACGGCTCGACCTTAGGTGCCTTTCGCTACAGCGGTGCCCTTGACTTTCGGGATGGCTACGCCGGCGTCCGTGTCGGGTCCGACCGCGATCACCTCTGGGGCATGATCGATACCCAGGGACGGGAGGTGTTGCCGATTGCCTTTGAGCGCCTCTCCTACGCCGGCGAGGGCAGATGGTGGGTGGGTCGCAGCTGGAGCGAGTGGGCCCTCTACGAGCCGGGCGATCCCGCGCCGTCGGAGTTTCCCTACCGTTCGCGAGACAGCTTCGACGACGGATACCTTATCGTCTCCCGCGACGCCGAAGCCGGCGAAGGCTCGGATCGAATCTACCGGCTTCTCGACACGCGCCTGAATGTGGTCTACGAGAGCGAATACCGCATTGCGGGCTATGCCAACAGCATTGTCCTCGAGTCCGATTCGGATGGAATGATCTACCGGCGTCTCGACGGCACGCCGGTGCGGGAGGAACGCTTCCACGCGGGACGACCCTTCGAGGGGGGCGTGGCGCGGGTTGCCGTGGGAACGAACTGGCAAGATCGGAAGTGGGGCATCATGGGCCGTGACGGCGCCTATCGCATGCCGCCGCGCTACACCTCCTTGAGCGAGTTCGATGACAACGGCCTCGCTCGCTTCCGCATTGGCGAGCGCTTCGGCTTCGTGAACCGCCGGGGAACCGAGATCACGAGCCGGCTGTGGGACTTTGCGGGGTACTTCGCCAACGGCCTTGCGCCGGTAGAGCGAGACGGGCTGTGGGGCTACATAGATACGGAGGGGGACATTGCCATCGACCCCCGCTACGACTACGCCTGGGAGTTCGTGGACGGCTACACGGTCGTGCGCTACGGGGATCGGGAGACCGGGCAGCGCCTGTACATCAATACCGACGGCGATCTCCTCAACCGCGCGCGCTACGGGTGGGCCTACGTCTTCGACGGGCCCCTGGCCCACATTGCCCGGGGGCCCTTCAGCACCGGGGAGTTCGGCTACATCAACCGCGACGGAGAAGTTATCTGGGAGATGTCGAACTAGCCGCCGCCTCGATCTCGCGGATCAGCCGTCGGTGTTCCGGTGCGCCGAGAATAGCCCGCGCCTCGGCCGCGGAGCCGGGATCCACGGCGGGGCCGGCCTCAGTCCGGAGCGGCACCGCGGCGCGAAGCACCCCCAGCCGCAGCTTGGCATGAAGGACGCGCCGTAGCGACTCGTTGATTCGCGCCTCGCTGAGCCGGCCCGAGCGCACCGCATCAACAATGCGCTTCACTGCAGCCTCCGGATCGCGGGGAACCAGAAGCATGTCGGCGCCGGCCGCAAGCGCCTCGACGGCAAGGTCCCCATCGCTCAGCAGCTCGGTGATCGCCTGCATGTTCAACGCATCAGTGAAGACGAGGCCCTCGAAGCGCATGACCTCGCGTAGGAGATCGTGGGCAATCGGTGGCGATACCGTGGCCGGCCGTCCCACGCGGTCGAGCTCGAGGACGGCGTGGTGGCCGAGCATGACGCCGCCGGGCCCGGCGTCAAACACCCTGCGAAAGGGTGCCAGGTCGCGGTCGCGCACCACCGCGAAGCTGTCTCCTACCCTCGGCACGGTGACGTGAGTGTCCTCAGTTGCACCGCCGAGGCCGGGAAAGTGCTTCACCACCGCCATGACTCCCTGACCCTGCAGCC
>CAYFQV010000364.1:0-2134 GCA_964345195.1 uncultured Spirochaetaceae bacterium | reverse complement strand
TGGAGCGGGGGTATCCCGGCCATGACGTTGAGAAGTGCTCGCCGCCCCATGCCGGTATTCACCAGGAGATCGTGCAGTGAGGCGGTATCTCCAACCAAGTACTTGGGCTGATGCTCATCTGCAGCAAAGTCTCGAATGGCTCCGACATCCGGTCGAAGTCGGTACCGCACGGTCTGTGCAGGGTCCGAAGCTCGGGAATCGCTCCCCGGCAAAAGGGACAGACCCTTCAGATGGGCACCGAATCGAACCGGGACGTCTCTGCCGACAAGAACCTCACGGCCCAGATGGGCGAACCAGCTCTGCTCGGTCATCCGCTCCGCCATGTACAGGAGCGCCGAGCCTTCCACCAGCTTGGTCCCCATGGCCCAGTCGATGAGCTGCGCATTCATACGGCCGGCGAGCTCGAGCGTGAGCGCACTCCGATACACGCGCACCGGCCCACTAGGGTGATCGCTGGTACCGGTGGACGTAAAGATCTTTCCGGCGCCGTCATTGTCGTCGGAAGCGTGCCGAATGTCGTGCCGGTGCGCCGGCTCGGCCCGCTCGGTCTCGGCGCGTTCCCGTCCCTGGGCGGCGAAGCCGGTTAAGCGCGACAGCTGCCCATCACCGTGCAGGTCATCCGAGAAGACGCGTAGCGCATACAGATCATCAAGGGACACACGATCACGTACGGCGGTCTTGTGCCGATTCAGGAGCCCGGCGCGTGCGAAGAGCTCCCGGTAGAATCCATCATTATCGTGGCGAAGAAAGAAGCTCAGATAGGGAACCACCAACTCCTGCTGACGACGCCGCGTCTGCCGTGGATCGCCGCGAAAGAGATCAGGATCCTGCATGTGGCGACGAAGTAGCTCCACGTAGGGATCGTTTCGAAGTTCTTTGGGTCGTACCGAGCTGGATCCGACATAGGTCGATGCAGATCTCTCCCGGCGTTCCGTCGTAGGCATAGCCCCTCACTGAACTGAGTATATTCTATAAGCTATCGAGGACGCCGCGACCTATCAAGCACCATCATGAATGCTTCAACCCACCTCGCAACTGCTATATAGTGTGCATCCATGAGTACACGAATCCGACTCGCCGTTCTCTTCGGCGGGCGCTCAGCGGAGCACGAGGTATCCATTCAGTCGGCACGAAACGTGGTCAACGCCCTCGATCTCGGGAAGTACGAGGTAATCCCCATCGGGATCGACCGGACCGGTCGCTGGTACTGCGACGTCGACGCCCGGACCATGCTGGAGCGCGAAGCTTCCGCGGTGGGTGTAAACACCGACGCGCGGGAGGTTGTGTTCGGGGCAAACGGCGAGGCCCAAGAGCTCATTGACCGTCATACTCAGCGTTCACTCGGGCGGATAGACCTCGTCTTTCCCGTGCTTCACGGACCCTACGGCGAAGATGGGTCGGTGCAGGGCCTGGCGAAACTCGCCAACGTCCCCTGCGTCGGATCGGGGATTATCGGCTCGGCGGTAAGTATGGACAAAGACATCATGAAGCGGCTGCTCCGAGACGCCGGCATACCCATTGTAGATTTCGCCGTATTCCGGCGCCGCGAAGACGCCCACCACGAATACGAGTCACTAGTCCGGCGTTTGGGGCAGGCGTTATTCGTAAAACCGGCAAACCTCGGCTCGTCGGTGGGCGTGTCTCGAACGAGCGATCGCCCCAGCTACGATGCCGCCGTAGAGCTTGCCTTCCAGTTCGACCGGAAGATCATTGTGGAACGTGAGATACGAGGCCGAGAGCTGGAGGTGTCGGTCCTCGGAAACGACGTACCGGTCGCCTCCCTACCCGGCGAGATCGTGCCCCACGGCGGCTTCTACTCCTACGAGTCCAAATACATTCACGACGACGGCGCCGGCCTCATTGCACCGGCGAATGTATCCCCGACCACCGCGGAGTCCTTGACCAGGATGGCGGTGAGGTCGTTCCAGAGCCTCGAGATTCGTGGCATGGCGCGGGTAGACTTCCTCACCGGCGCCGACGGAACAGCGTATGTGAACGAAGTAAACACCATCCCCGGCTTCACGGCGATCAGCATGTACCCGAAACTCTGGGAGGTGAGCGGAATCCCCTACGGTGAGCTCGTTGAACGGCTAATTTCCCTGGCTCAGGATGAGTTCGAGCACCTTCAGCAACT
>CAYFQV010000363.1:0-2144 GCA_964345195.1 uncultured Spirochaetaceae bacterium | reverse complement strand
TTCGAAGGCGGCGCCGGCGAGACCGTGCGCAAGCGGCTCCTCAACCAGTACGACGTCCACACGCTTCTCCGTCTGCCGACAGGCATCTTCTACGCGCAGGGCGTGAAGGCCAACGTCCTTTTCTTCGAGCGCAAGCCCGCCAGCACGACCCCGTGGACAGAGACGCTCTGGATCTACGATCTCCGGACGAACAAGCACTTCACGCTCAAGCGCAACCCGATGACCGAGGAGGACCTGGAGGACTTCCTCGACGGCTACAACCCCGGCGCCCGCCGCGATCGCGAAGAGACCGAGCGGTTCAAGTCCTTCGAGTACGACGAGCTGATTGAGCGGGACAAGACGAACCTCGACATCTTCTGGCTCAAGGACGACAGCCTCGAAGACACCGAAAACCTCCCCGAGCCCGACGTGCTCGCCGCCGACATCGTCGAAAACCTCGGGGCGGCGCTGGAGCAGTTTCGAGGGATTCAGGAAGAGCTGGAAGAATCAGCAGAGGTCGATGAGCAGGCTCTGGAGGCCGCCGAGGCGCGATAGAGCGGACAACCCGATCGGCCGATAGAGACCTCGACAACCACTTTTCCGAAAGATCTTCGGCTTGCAGCCCGTACCCAGACCAGCATCTCCCGCGCGCAACGATGTCTCTCTCTGAACAAGAACAGCGAGAGCTCGCACATCTTTGCGCGTTTCGCGAGTCCATTTCTGACTTTCCGGATGGAGACATTCCGAACGACGGTCGCGAGTCGCAGCCAGATTTTCGCGTCTTCACCTCTGATAGCGTACTCGGAATTGAGCATACAGAGGTATACCATGAAAAAGGTGGCCATGGCCTCCCTCTGCAGGCGCGAGAGACCTACGTGGAGCGGATTACGCGCCACGCCCGACAGATTTACGAGTCCCGCGAGAATCCGCCTGTGTCGGTCTGGCCGTCATTTTCCAACAATGCTCGACTCGGTAGCGGGAACGTAAACGATCTCGCAGAGCAGCTTGCAAGCGTTGTTGAAACGAACCTACCCCCCAAGAATGAGTCCGCGAATCTAAGACCGTCCTGGAGCTCCTCGGGACCGCTTCCTCGCCAGTTTCATGCAGTAAAGATCCTGCGGTACGGTGAACCGGACGCACAACTCTGGTTCCCTCCTATGTGCGGCTTCGTGACCGAACTTCCCGTCTCTCGGGTCAAAGAGCGGATTGAAGCCAAGAACGCCAAGCTATCCGACTATCGAAGCCAATGTGACGCGGTTTGGCTGCTGATCGTCGTGGACGGACGTCAGCCGTCTACGTTCTTCGACGTGTCGGGGCAAGCCCTCCGCGAAACCTACGACTCGAGTTTCGACCGGACATATCTGTTCGACTTCCGGAATAGCATAGCTCACCAACTCGAAAGCACGTGCGATGACGAAGACTGGTAGGACCGCGTTCCTCTAAATGTGGACTCATCCCCTCTCACCTTTTCCGCTGCTCGAAGCACATGGCAGACCAGCGACCGAAAACCATCCAGATCTTCCTTCCGGACGGTAACGCCCGCGGGGTGCGGATTGCCGAAATCACGAGTCGAACGGTGCAGGTCGTGCAGATTCTGCGAAAGAAGCTCGACGATGCCGCCGCGCGCGACAAGGTCCAGCGGGTGGGCGTCTACTTTCTCTTCGGCGACGTGGGGGATGACACCAGCAAGCCGCCCGCCTACGTCGGCGAGGCCGAGAACTGCTACCGGCGCATCGCGAATCGCCACCAGCGCAAGGGCTTCTGGACGACGGCCGTCACGATCACGTCCAAAACGCGCAGCTTTACAAAGGCTCATGCCCGGCGGCTGGAGTACGATTGTATTCGGACGGCCCGTGAGGCGCAGTTCCCGAACCGATGCTCGCGGAACTGCGCGACAATTTCGGGACCATCCAGACGCTTCTCTCGATGCTCGGCTTCCCCATTCTCGATCCGCTGACCCAGGAAGACAGCTCCGATAAGCCGCGCCAGCGCCTCTACTGCCGCGGCAACGGTGCGGAGGCGACGGGAGAGTACACCGAGGACGGTCTCGTTGTCTTCGAAGGCTCCACGGCCCGATTGAACACGGTGCCGTCGGTGGGGGATTCGATTGCGCGACGGGGACCCAGAGGGTTTCGGGCTGGTGCGTCGCGTCGATCTGCGACCCG
>CAYFQV010000362.1:0-2147 GCA_964345195.1 uncultured Spirochaetaceae bacterium | reverse complement strand
CCGACCGAGCTCAGACCTGGAAGTACGTCGGCGGGTAAACGCGCACCAGGATAGGTGCCGTGAGCCCACGCATCCAGGCGGAGCGCTCCACGGGCGGCGGCAGCTTTCAACTGCTCACAGCTGTCTGCCTGGAGACGGGACTTGCCCTGGAAAAGAGCGGGTTTAGCCATCCATCGTCCTCCACATGTTCACATTTTACCACCGGGTGTTTGTGAACGACAGCGTTCTACCCCGCTGCTACTCTCCTATTAACACGTTCAGTCACGAGGAGGCTTCTAATGAAGGTAGGTTGTTTCGCACTGATCGATCCGTTTTCGGTGCTGGACCACCAGCTCGAGCGTATTGCAGGAATGGGGTTCAAGTTTGCCGATGTAACCGATAACTCCGACGGTGCAGAGCTGGGAGTAGGCTTCGGCTTTGCCGCGGTGGCCAGTCTGGATGCCAATCCCTTCGACTTGAAGCGGATGTTTGATGCTCACGGTCTGACCATCACGAGCTACTGCGCCCATTCGCTGCTTCTCGACCCACCAGCTCCCTGGCGCTACGGCACCTCGCAGATCATGAAGGCGATTCGTGCTGCCGCCGCAATGGGCGTGCCCCACGTTATCACCACCGAGGGGGAAGCCCATACCGACTACGGGCGGGAGCTCACCGAATCTGAGGCGCTGTTCAGCATTCGCCACGCCCTCTACGAACCGCTTCGCATGGCGGAAGATTTTGGTGTGAAGATCCTGCTCGAGCCGCATGGACCGTATACCGATTCGGTGGAGCGCGTTGAGAAGCTTCTCGATCTCTGTAACTCGGACGCGCTCGGGATCAACCTCGACACCGGCAATCTATGGCTAGGTGGCGGAAATCCCGTGGATTTCGTACGGCGCTTGGGCTCTAAGATCGAGCATGTGCACTGGAAGGACATGCCGGCCGAGCTCGAGTCTAAGCGGGGAAGCATCTTCGGCATGGGCATGGCAACAATTCCGCTTGGCTCCGGCATGGTCGATATAGCCGCTACGGTGAAGGCTCTGCAGGAAGCCGGCTTTGAAGGATACACCACCCTCGAGATTGCGGGAGACGACGCGCTTACGGGCAGTGTCCGATATCTCGAGTCGCTTGGCGCCGTATAACGAACGAGAGCGCCCATTCGGCTTGAAGGTAAGCTGGTATTTAGGATGACGGGATGAGTGTCCGTATTACTCCGGCCGGGGATGTGCCCGTACGCCCAAGAGCGGCGGAGTAGGGCAGTGCCCTCAGGTGGCCTTTGACATGGTCCTATCCACCTCGGATAATGCTTACTATGGGCCTCATAGAAACGGACCACGAGCGATTGGAGAAGGAGCTGCTCCTCCGTACCGCGCTGGTCAGTCTGACTAACGAGCTACTCTCGGCGGGCTTGACCAGCGGCTTCTATCAAACCGCTCTCGAGCGAACGGTGGAGCTCGTTCCGGATGCCCACGCCGGTAGTGTGCTCATCCGCGGGGATGATGGGTTTTTCCACTTCGTGGCGGCGGTCGAGTTCGACTTTCACGCCCTCGAAAGAATTCGCCTATCAGACGCCGAAATGGGCGCGCGAGCGGAAACCCATATTGAAAAGATAGACATCCAGGACTACGAAGACCGACTCGGCGAGGACAAGATCGCCATGTTCGGCAACGCCGGGAAGCTAAACGATATCCGTGCAACCCTATCTGTTCCCCTCACCGTGGGCGATCGGATTATGGGCTACTTCAACTTGGACAACTTCGAGAGCCAAGACGCCTTTCGGGAGCAAGATATCGGTTTTGCCGAGGCTATCGCCGCCCAGGTCTCGGTAGCTCTGCAGCGTCTGTTCCTCGAGCGGCGGCTCCAGGAGGAGCGCGAGCACTTCGAGCGAATGGCGTACGAAGACGCGCTCACCGGCTTGCCCAACCGTCGCTTTTTTCTGGAGTTCCTGAAACGGAGTCTCGCTAACGCGTCCCGCCGTCACTCCTGCGTGGGTGTTCTGTACATCGACATGAACGGCTTCAAAGGCATAAATGATGTCTACGGCCACCATGTCGGCGATCATGTGCTGCTGGAAACGGGCAGGCGAATTGATACGGTGCTCCGCAGTGGAGACGTCGCCCACGCGGTGTTCGCACCGGTTGAGCTTGATCATGAGTCGCTGCATCCCC
>CAYFQV010000361.1:0-2148 GCA_964345195.1 uncultured Spirochaetaceae bacterium | reverse complement strand
TCTTCCGGGGTGAGCTCGCTTCCGGTCGCCTCGATCGTCTTCTGAACCAGAAGGCTGGTGGCCGGCGCCGTCGGGACGATGTAGCTTACATCGCCATAAGGCTCACCGGCGGAATGGTGATCGATTACGGCCGCCGGGAGCTCTCGTAGCGCGGCGCCCAAGTTGCCGACGCGCTCCGGAGTGGAGCAGTCCAAGATGACTGTGGCGGCGTTCCGCTCCGACAGCGCCTCCTCTACGGACAGCCCGCCTTCGAAGTGTTCCTCAAAGCGCTTCACTTCCGGGCGGAAGAAGGGGCCTTCATTGAAATGTCGGACCCGCTTGCCCCGCCGCCGCAGGAAGCTTCCGAGTGCGAGGCTCGACGCCAAACAGTCCCCGTCCGGCTCAATGTGCCCGACGAGATAGTAGGTCTCGTAGGTATCCAGGAAATCGAGTAGCGCTTGGGGTGGGTCAGCCACTGAAACCGAATGTGATCCGCCGGCCTCGGCGGCGAGCTGCTGTGAGGACATGGTGTATAGCTCGCGCGGCTAGTTCAGTGAGACCGTTTCGACGTTAAATTCCTCTTCGAGGTTTTCTTCCCGAAGTATTTCCCAGGCTATGTGGTCTCTGTTGTTAGGAACGTATAGCCGCACGTGAGAAAACTCGCCCTCGGTAAAGAACACCGTCATGTAGGGGGCTGCGTCGGACCGGGTGCTCACCAACTGGCCTTTAGCGCCCGCCTGTGTAAACCAGTTTTGCGGAAGATAGATCGCCCGCCGCGAGTAATCGTCGCCCCTGTAGGTGACCTTATACCCGAGTGCGTGCGTGTACACCGTGTCCAGATATATAGTATGCACGAACATGTTCGAACGGTTGTCAATGAGATCGGAGGCCTGTTGTGCGGCAACTATGCCTCCCACAGCGAACAGCATGACGATCAGCAAGGCAATTCGTGATTTCAAAACGAGCCTCCTTTCCAGATTCCCGGTGAGTATACTACTCCCGTCTTCCGCGGTGCAACCTCGTCATTGGCGGACTCCGATTAGCGGAGGAAGATCATGACGTTCGGGTCGAGTACGCGGAACGTAAAGGATTCAGTGAGGTAGAGGCGGACGGTTTGCGCTGTCACGGTTTCGAAGCCGATGCTTACGTCCTCGCCCAGGACAAGCTCGAGATCTCCGCCCCGCAAGGACAACAGCATGGCCTCGGGAATAAAGGGAGAGAGGATCACCGGTCCTCCGAGTAGATACTCGACGTTCCGTAGCAGCGGCCTGCCGTCGACCACGCTCGACAAGTAGCGCCAGATCGACTCCGGGACGAGCAGCGCATACGGACCCTCAACCATGGATTGCCGAAGACGCGTCAGTCCCTGCACAAGCGCGTTGAGGAAGCTCGACAGCTCACCGCCAAAGCTTACCGGCTCTTGTTGCGCCGCCTCAGTGAGGGCTTCGAGGTCGGCCGCCGCGTATCCATGGTATACCGCCTGCTCTTCGAAGCGGACCAAATCCCAGCAGGCGTTTTCCAGCGGTGTTACATCGATATCACGGGCACCACGCTCGGCGTTATCCAGCTCCCAGAGATTCAGCTCGAAGGGGACCCGGGCTTCAATGAGTGGTTGAACCCTGTTTACCCCGACGCGTACGCTCGACTCCGGCTGCTCCTCAGGAACCAGGAGTCGTCCGGTTGAGACGGCACCCATGTCAAGACCGTATGGCCCACTAACATCTACTACGCGTCTGAGCGATATGGCGTTGAGTAGAAAGCGACGCGCTTGATCTTCGATTTCCGCCCATGCCGCAGCGCTTATGGGAGCAAGTTCCCGTCGTAGTCGATTCATTCCGCGACTCCTTGTGCGCCGCCGTCGGCAAGTGGGGGACGACGGATGCCCAGATCCCCGCTCCCGCCCTTCGTGGACTCGGACGCCATGTCCGCGCCCGCGGAATCTCCTTCGACCTCTTCTTCGAGCTCGAGGATATCTTGTTCGGTGAAAAGGTAGGTTCGCAAGGCCTTGTCCCAGCCGGGCATATTCCGGCGCAACCATTCGAGGGCCATGCAGGCGTGCTCCATCTCTTCATTCCGGTTGTGCCCGAGGATTCGTTTGGCCATGTCGTTGCTCGCCAACTCGATCCGCTGGTTGTACCAATCAACCGCCTCTATCTCCTCTTTGAGACT
>CAYFQV010000360.1:0-2168 GCA_964345195.1 uncultured Spirochaetaceae bacterium | reverse complement strand
CTTTTGCATCCGCGTGCGCCGTTTGCCGGTACGGTGGCGAGGCATGTACCCGGCGGCGAAAGCTCCATTATTGCTCTGGCTGCTGCTGCCTCCACATCAACGCGGCTTCGGTGCGATTCGATACACCCAGCTTCTTGAACAGGCAAGTGACGAGGTTTCGAACCGTCTTCTCCGCTATGTCCAGTCTGTCGGCGATTTCTTTATTGGGTATACCGGCTCCAATGAGCTCCAATACCTGGCGCTCTCGAGGCGCGAGATGCATGTTTTCCCGGGCGCCGATCGATAACTCCTCTGTCGGCTGTGCGTGTTCGAGGTAATCGCGGACCGCGGAGGAGAGAACCGGCGGTCTCTCCTGCTGAGCTGATAGGATTGCATCCACAATGACATCACCCGCGGCTTCCTTCAGAACGTAGCCCGCGATCTCGCCGCGTCGTGCCATGCGCGCAACCTGCTCGTCGACGAACGCCGAGAGGACGACTACGTTCAGGCACGGAGCGTGACGTCGTGTCCAGTCGAGAAGGGTGTATCCGTCGTCATCGGGAAAGCGCAGATCGAGTAAGAGCACGTCGGGCTCCGTTCTCTGCAATTCATTCTTCGCCTCGGCGATCGTCCCTGCTTGTCCCATCACCGCAATTCGGAGGTCGGCCTGGAGAAGTCCTACCACCCCGCGACGCACAACCTCGTGATCGTCCACGACGAAAACGCCGACAGGCGGTCTCGGATGTTCTTTAGCGTGCGTCATTGCGCTCATCGAGCTGCTTCCAGGGGACGTAGAGAGAGACCGATGTCCCCGTTCGGTCTCCACGGACGGCGAGGCGAGCTCCCAGACGAGCCGCTCGAGCGTTCATGGAGCGCATACCGGTACCGGGCTGTGCATCGGCAACGCGGCTGCCGTCGCCGTCGTCATGGATGCGGACGGCCAAATCGGCCTCCCTGCCGGTAACCATCACTCGCACGGTCCGCGCAGCGCCATGTCGAACGGCGTTTGCCGTTGCCTCGTCAATGATTGCGGCGATCTCCTCGGGGCGCTCGATAACGCCGTTCCCGCTACGTTTCGAGTTGAGATCAAGCACCACCGGAACCGAGATACCAAAGCTTGCCTCGAGGGCCTCGCACTGCCCGACAAGCATGGTTTGGAGTGCGCTAATCCCGTAATCCCTTCGCTCGTTTCCGGCGATGAAGTCCCGCAACTCGCCGATGGCACGGTTTATCGACTCTCGCGCTCCTTTCAGTTGCTCGCGCTCGAAGTCGCGCGGGCTAGACTTGGAAACAGCTTCGACCTGAAGGCCGGCGCTGAACAGTGCCTGGATTACCCGATCGTGAATGCGCGCGCCGAGCCGTTCGCGCTCTCGGGCGCGTGCCTCGTGGAGTTTCAAGGCCTCGACTCGGGCGGCCGTTGTGTGCTCGATCCGCTGAAACAACGCAACTATCAGGAAAGCGGCGGCCACCCCGATCAACATGCGAATGAGTTGAACCGGAAGTCCTGTGAGCATTTGAAAGCTACGCTCGTTCACCATTGAGGCGGGGCCCATGCCGAGGGGCCGCACTACTATCCCGGCGAGAATCGCGTAGATGCCGAACGCTATTGCGATCGTTTGAACCACCCGGTACACCGACACACCGAGGCTCTCGCGCAGAGTCCGTGCACTTCGGAAGAAGCCGATACCGGCGAGAGCCGAGGCGGGGAACCCGATAGCATAGCGGGAGAAAACGTCGCACCGTTCGGCTGCAGCGCGAAGGCCCGGGAGGGAAGATCCTGTGGCGGAGACTCCACGCAGTGCCGCAAAAACAGATGCGCCGAGCCAGAAGCCGAATAGGACGGCGGGCACAATACGAGCCCGGCGGGGCCAGGAGCCATAGGAGCACTGAAGGCGTACTCCGAACGAGAAGAGAAACGCGAACGACAGGGCGGTAACGATGTTTATCGCCCAGAGCAAGGCGGTATGACCCGTCGAGTTGATCGCTTCGGGGAGAAGCATTGTCATCCACTCGGATATGCCGTGTAGCAATCCGAAGGCCGCAAGGCCCCCGAGATCTCGAAGAAGTGGTGCCGGCACAGGGCTTATACGGCGGATGACGAGCGCCACGGTCCCGAGGGTGAAGAACGCCAGTCCGTAGACGAGGTAAACAAGCTCCAGCAGGCTATCCTCCATGCAGGTCTCCGTTCC
>CAYFQV010000359.1:0-2180 GCA_964345195.1 uncultured Spirochaetaceae bacterium | reverse complement strand
GCTGAGCCATGTAGTCGATGTTGCTGCCCATTCCCGCACCGATATCGAGGATGTGGTACTCGCTGTCAGGCGTGAGCTTGCCTTTCGACTCCAGCCAGTCACACATTTGAACGGTGCTCTGGTAGACGTTGTCAAATTGCCGCTCATGGTAATCCATATCAGGATTCTCTTTCCACTCTACCTGATTTTCATCACGGGCGGCATGGGGCTCAGGTACGGAGGAGCTCATAACTGATTCGAAGATGTTGTGTCAGCGTCAGATCAAGTAGAAGGGGCCACGCACGATTGCAGCGCTCCGTGGACAGCTATGTAAGCCGCTGGAATCCGGAGTGTCGGGGCCCATCGGGAAGGTGGTCGTGCACGGTGCCGTCATCGATGGCTTTGCGCATGGCGACGAATGCTTCCTGAGTGGCATCCACGAAGCGATCGATGATGGCGTCGGTGTAGGCGTACGTCGTGTACGTAGCCGCTCCCACGAGAAAGCCCTTAGTGAGCATCAGTTTGGTGTAAAGCGTCTGCAGCGCGAGCGGGTCTTCGTGGTCGAAGTGGATGTGAGTTAACGGTTCGATTCCGCTAATGTGGATCGAAAGACCGGCTTCTTCTGCACTCCGGCGCCATCCCTCGTTGATGCGTGTGCCGGCACGAATGAGGTGATCCGGCACGGAACACCGCTCCATCTTGTCGAGCGCGGCAAGCGCTGCGGCATAGCCCGTGCGCTCGGTCCAGAACGTGGAGCTAATAAATGCGTCCTGGGCCGCGTCCATGACCTCCTCGCGGCCGATGACGGCCGAAATCGGATAACCGTTTCCGAGAGCTTTGCCAAATACGGCAACATCCGGCTCGACGTCGTAGGTAGCGTGAATCCCCCCGACCCTCGTCCGGAAGCCCGAAGTGATCTCATCGAAGACCAGCACAGCTCCGAGACGATCAGCTACCTCGCGGACTCCTTCCAGGAAGCCGGGCTCCGGGTCGACGCTTCGCACCGGTTCCATCATGATAACGCCAATGGAATCGCCGTACCGGTCGACGAGGGTATCGAGCGAATCGAGATCGTTGTACATAAACGGAACCGCAGTCCCGTGGAGCTCGCGTGGGATCCCATTCGGCTCCAGCCCGGCGAGGAGCTGTCCATCAAGATTGCTGTCGTCCGAGATATTGGCCGCAAGGTACCAGTCGTGCCAGCCGTGATACCCGCAGAAGGCAACCCGACTCTTCCCTGCAGCCGCCCGAGCAATTCGCATCGCGATCGCACACACCTCCCCGCCCGTCCGCGCAAACCGAGCCATGTCTGCCCACGGGTGGAGGTCGATCAGCCGTTCCGCGAGAGCGACTTCCTCGTGGCAGTTCAGACTCGACATGTTGCCATTCTGGATGGCCTGCATCACCGCGTCATTTACGTCGGGGTCTGCGTATCCGATGGTACAGCTACCAACCCCCATCTGAGCGAAGTCATAGAAATGCCGATTGTCGAGATCCCAAATTTCACATCCCTCCGCCCGGGTGTAGTACGCAGGCCAGCCTCCCGGAAGGAACATCTCGGCCCGCTTTGACAGGAGTTGATTTCCGCCGGGGATCACGGATTTCGCACGTTCCCACAGCTCAACGCCCGAATCTTGCGAGGGGCCTGAAATCCTGAGATGCGAGACAAGGCGCGAAGCAGTTGGAAACGCAGGGGTAGGTGAAGGCATGTTGGTCTGGCGCAAAGCGCCTCAAGATCAGTCAGTGAGTCGGTTTCGAAGCGGAGCGTCCCGTGAGAAGAACCTGTGCAGCGGCGCGACATCGAGCTGTGCGCGGCAACCTGCTAGGCGTGAGGATATTGCCTGGAGATGTTGCCTTGAACAGGAGATACGGATGACGCCGACGCTACCTGTTCCGCCTTCTCAGCACGAAAGCTCGTCCAGTAGGCATCAATTACAGATGCATTGAGCGCGTGTAACTCCTCTGCGTAGATTAGCTCGATAATCTCTGCGTCGGTGGCGGTGTAGACCGTCGAGCCGAGCCGTTCGATCACTGCTCGGAAAAACGCCAGGTCTTCGTCGTAGTCGAGCGTTAACCGGAGTTCAGGGTCACCCCCGGCCGGCGTTTCCGTTCCGGCGAGACTCCCCAACTCGACGACGGATTCCTCGACGATATCGTCAAAGACCCGTCCCCACCCCGTATCGCATCGGCGGTCCGTGTTC
>CAYFQV010000358.1:0-2194 GCA_964345195.1 uncultured Spirochaetaceae bacterium | reverse complement strand
GGCATGGCGGGACAAGCGGCTGGGAGTGAATCGCGCCGGTTTCTCCATGCCGCGCATGATTGCGCGAAAGGCGCGGGCAAAGGTCTCCGGCTTGATCTCCTCGCCGTAAATGAGGCGCAGGAGCCCGAGGCCCGGGAGGATTACCAAAAAGAGGTCGGCGTACTCCGCATAGGCCTCGGCGTCCTCGTGCCCCTCGCGTTCGAGGTGGGTAACGAGGAGGCGCCGAATACCCTCCCGGAGCTTGCGGTGTTGCTCGGCGTAGGCGTCCCGGAGCTCGGGGTAACGGACCGCGGAGAGCTGGAACTCCAGCATCCACAGCAGATTCTCCGGGTTGCCGTAGAAGGCTTCGGCGAGCTCTTGGTAGGCGGCGGACAGCGCGTCCGAGCCCGCGACGCGTTCCATGCGGCGAAGGTTCTCAATGTCGGAGTCGAAGCCCTCAGCGATGATCCCCTTCATGAGCTCTTGTTTGTTCGCGTAGTTCGAGTAGAAGGCGCCGCGGGAGTAGCCGGCGTGGTCGGCGAGCTCCTCCACGGCGGTGCCCTCGTAGCCCTTCGCGGCGAAGAGCTCCATGGCGGCCTCTTTCAGCCGCTGCCTGGTCTGCTCCCGCTGTTCTTCTCTGGTCAGTCGCGTTCGTCTGGGAGTGCGTTCATCCATGGTTGCAGTATGGCCTATTCACCCCCCTTCGTGCACCTGCACGCGCCGGGGCGCTTAGGCATCGTCCTAAATCTCCCGTCTTATTCTTCTTCCTCGATCAGCTTATCCACCGGCAGCCGCGGCCCGTGGAGATGACGACCCGGCTGGGGCCGCGCCACCGCGAGAAGCATCTGAACGGTCTCGTCCTCCCCGGCGTAGCGGTCGTGCATCCGCGCGTAGAGCTCTGCCATTTCCGGGTACTCCTGGAGTGCCTGAGAGTTCGGCAGGAGTACGTGGTCGGCGACGTGGAAGTCCATCCAGAGCCCCTGGAGGGCCAACCCCGTTTCGACCTGAGTGGTGCGGCTATTGTTGCTGCTCACCATGAGGACGTAGTGGGTGACATTCTCGAGAGCGCGAGTGAAGATGCGGGTGCCGGTCTCGCCGAAGGCTTCGGGGTTCTGCGGGGCAATGCGCTGCGTGAGCCCAACGAACCAGAGGCTGCGGGCCGGAAAGTTCGGCGTGAGTGATAGGCCGTAGGGCTTTTCGCGACGCTCCCGGCCGGTCATGCGCATGAGATCGTAGGACTCCATGAGGGTTGCCTCGGTACGCATTTCCAGAGCGAAGGCCTCTGCCGAAATCCGGTTCAGCCAGGCGACTTCGGCGGCGTCGGATACCAGGAAAACGTCGAGGTCCGGTGTCGAGTAGGCTGCCACGTGCTCAGCCATGTCCGGCGGCAGGTCGGCGGGGCGAAGGCGGTACTTCACCGTCGGCGAGGTGATCGCATCCGGCTGCGCGGCACTCGGGTAGCGCGCAGTGGCGCCGGCTCCGACCTCGCTCAGCGCAATCTCCGCCACCGGAAGCTCCCCGATTGTGTCCAGGTCATACTCGCCTCCAGGAAATAGGTTGATGTCGACGGCCCAGCCGAGCCGGGCGGCGCGCGCTTCCAGTACGGCCAGGAAGGTGCCCATGGACATGGTGAGCTGCCGCGCCGGGGGATCCGTCGCCGGCAGGAGTCGCTCGTCATTCACGTACAGTGTCATGCGACGGGGATCCCTCCGGTGCAGCACGACCCGCCAGGGCTGGACGTTGTGCGCGTTCTGCGCGAGACGCGCCCACTCCACTAGCTCGCGGCGTACGTCCGGAGCCACCTCCGTCGTAACCGGCGCGCCGACGCAGGCAGCGGTAAGCACCATCAGCACCGTGAGCAGCAAGCCGGTGCGCATTGCCGCCCCTCCGTCGCACGCGTGCGCCACCACAGTCTTCATCAGATTCCTCATGACACTCTTCATTTTCTGCTCCTTCTTCCATTCCGGGCGCTCGTAACCAACACGCTATAAATATATTCAAGATAGTATTAAAATACAATACTGTATTTGAATAAGCCGAAATATACAGCCGGCGGACGGGCGGCTGGAAACTGAGCCAGGCCATCGGATCCGCGCTCTGAATCATGGTGTTCGGAAACGCACTGGTAATAAGCCACATACCCAGGTTTCCACTGACGAACATTTCCGCCGGGTTGACTTCCTGCTGATTGATATGTGCCCCGCTTTCGACCATA
>CAYFQV010000357.1:0-2205 GCA_964345195.1 uncultured Spirochaetaceae bacterium | reverse complement strand
CCGCACGTCCACCGCGCCGGTCACTACCTCTGTCACCAGCGACGTGCGGTACTGCTGCATCAGGTCGATCTGCCGCTCGGTGCGCTCGATGGCCGCGTCGATGTCGGAAACCTTGCGATCTAGGAAATCAGCTATATCCTTCTGCTCTGATTGAGGGGGCACAGGGACCCTCCCTCGTTTTAGATCGCGGATGTTGATTCCTCTCACGGCTGCCCCTAAAGCTTGTGCAGTCATCTGCTCTCTGAAAAAATTTGACTGGAGGGCATAGAAAAGCCAACGGCCGTCTACCTTTGCAATAGGAGAGACGCGTGCTACATCTTGAGTAAGATTTGCCCCTTCGAGTTCTTCTGGTACTATAGCGACATCTCCAATGCCACCCCGGATTGAGTAAACGATATCACCAGCCCTAACACGCGAGTTCGCGTGCTTCTCATCGATCTCCTTCGAGGTTTGGCTGAGTAGCTTCGGCTTGAGTCGGTTGGCTTTGACATCGCCACCTTTGATCAGGGGAACCCCTCCATCCTCCACGTCAGGACCTGCTAAGACGATCCCGTACATGATTTGACGCGATGTTGGGGTGAGATAGGAGAGCCTCGTCACGTCCCAATGCGTCGGAATCTCCCCCAACCACTCCACGCCGGAGTCCTGCATCGCCACGTCTTCGTCCAGCCCCGTCGTCACCGCGCGGTTGACGACGGCGCGGCGCTGCGTCTTCAACAGGTCGACGAGTTCGCGCTTCTTGGCGACGTAGTCGTCGATGTCGTCGAGCCTGTCCTCCAGGTGATCGACGATAGCCCGCTGGTCGTCAATCGGCGGCCGAATGACTGGAATGTCGAGGAACTCCCGGTCACTCAGGGTGAGTCGCGACTTCCATACGCCTTGAGACCGGCACAGGTATTCGCCGACGTAGAGGTTCGTCCGCAGAAGCCAGTCGAGATATTTTTCTTCGAACAGCAACGGGCCCCGCAGCCGAAAAACGCTATATGCCGTGCTGATAATCCCGGCGTGCTCTGAAACACCGAGCCCACGCTTCCACGCCCACATGCTGTTGATGACCAGATCGCCGGGACGACAGAGTTTGTAACCTTCATACGACTCTGCCTTCCGCGTGTGGACCTTCTCGTCGTCCCGCGGTTCGATTCCGCGGTTCTCCGAGACGGAAAGAAGTTGCTCCTCTCCAGATTCGGAGCGTTCGTCAATGGGCTGAAAATAGTGCTTGGCACGTTCCTCCTCCCAATGTTCGGGAAGAACATCCAAGCCCCGAACACCCGATTTTCGGTATGCGGCGTACGGCTTTGTATCCATCTGGTCTTACTCACGCAATGATTCGTTCGAGGATGCCTTCCGTCTCACTTTCAAGCGACTGCAGTTTTTCGGCAATCTCGTCGGTCGAGGGCGGCCCTTCGTATTCGTAGAAGTACCGGGTAAAGTTGATTTCGTAGCCGATGCGTACGTCGTCCCAGTCGATCCAGGCGTCACTCACGTAGGGCTGGATCTCCTCCTCGAAGTACCGCTGGATGGTCGTCCGGGCTCCGGCACCGTCCTCCGGCGTGCCGTCCAGGTAGGTCATGGGCACGCGCTCGTCACGGTCGCGCAGGTCGGTGTCGGGCTCGTACTCGACCTTCTCGGGATCGTCCTCGGTGAGCGTGCCGGACGTTCGCACCGGGGCGCCATCCGGGTCGATCCAGGAGAAATGGTCGTAGACGGCCGTCCGGTCTTTCTTGTACGTCTTAATGCCCGCCTCCTTCAGCTTGCTCTTAAACGTGCGGCGGAAGGCGTTGAAGTCGTCGTGCACCTCGGCCCCAAACCACTCTTTCAGGTACGGAACCAGCTTTTTCAGGTCGTTGCAATCTTCCGTGAAGGTCTCAATGCGCTCGTCGGTGATCTGTACCAGGCGCCGCTCAGGGCGCTCAACGATAATATTGTAGTAGCCAAATTCTCCGTGATCGAAGATCTTCGAGTGACCGTTCTTCTCGCCGTTCAGAAACCACTTGGTCACTTCGTCGACATTCTCATGCAACAGGTCTCGCCGCTTCTCGCCGAGGTTGCGCCGCCGCTCCTTGTACTGCCCAGAGGCGTCGATGAGCTGGACCTTACCTTCGCGGTGCTCCGGCTTGTTGTTCGACAAAACCCAGATATACGTCGAGATCCCGGTGTTGTAGAACATACCGGTCGGCAGCGCGACGATAGCCTCCAACCAGTCAT
>CAYFQV010000356.1:0-2227 GCA_964345195.1 uncultured Spirochaetaceae bacterium | reverse complement strand
ACGTAGAGTAGGCGACGAGCGCCTTACCACCTCTCGGTGGCAGGTCTCTCGTCGCCCCTCACCGAACCGGACGTGCGCCTTTCGTTACGCATCCGGCTCTCCAGAAGACATGGCGAAGTCAGGCGTCCGCATCCACGAGAGGCGGTAGCGACAGACCGGAGTCCAAGCGAGCATGTACTGCTCGTGGTCGCCGTCCCGCCACAGCCGGCGCGTAGGGCGACGTACGCTCGGCAGACGTTGCCGGTCGAGATCGCGTTTACGCGCATGGGGGCGTTTCCGCCGCATCCAGCGCCACAGCCTGTCGTTCGTGTACCAGTCGATGCTGGTGAACACGCGGTGGGCTCCGGCACAGTAGCGGTAGTAGGCCGCCCATCCTCGGAGGATGGGGTTGAGGTCCTGGATGGCCTGGCCGAGCGTGCGGAGCGTCGTATCGCGCCCCGTCATCCGCTTGACCTTGTATCGAAGATCTTGAGCCTTTGCTTTGGGTATCTCGACGCGTGGGCAGTAGCCGAAACGTCGGTCCCATCGCATATGGACATAGAACCCGAGGAACTCGAACCCTGGGTCCATAGGCGTGATCTTCGTCTTCTCCGGTGACAACTCCAACCCGGTTTCGGCGCGGAGGTGGTCGGCGAGCGCACCAGCCTCGGTGCGGGCGTCGGCCTCCGAGCCGCTGACAAGGATGATGAAGTCATCGGCGTAGCGCACGGGAAAGAATACGGGACGGCCCGCATTCCGATCCCTTTGACGTGCACTATTCGCTGCCTGCACGCCGTCGCAGGTACGGCGGGCCTGGAGTTTAGAGCGATGTTCCACCCACCGCTCGTAGCGCTCTTCTATTGCGCTCAACGCAATATTAGAGAGTAGCGGTGAGAGTATACCGCCCTGAGGAGTGCCAGCATTCGTTCGCAGAAAGCAGTTTTCGCTTAGAACACCAGCTTCAAGGAACTGCTTGATCAACCGAACCGTCTTCCGATCTGCTACGCGTTGGCGGAGCCTATTCAGAAGGAGGTGGTGGTTGATGTTATCGAAACAGCCCTTGATGTCACCCTCGATTACCCAGGTGTAAGGCAGCTGTCGCCGTCGCCCGTCCTTGTCCCGTCGGTGGGGCAAGATCGAGCGCCGGATGTGCTCCAAAGCTCCGTGCGCGTTGCGGCCGGGTCGGAACCCGTACGAAACGCGCCAGAATTGAGCTTCGAAGATCGGCTCCAGGATAAGTTTGACCGCGCCTTGGACGACGCGGTCGGTGACGGTGGGCACGCCCAGGGCTCGGAACTGTCCCGGTTTTCCAGACTTCGGAATGAGGACGCGCCGCGACGGGCTCGGACGGTAGGTGCCGGAGCGAAGTTCGGTCCGGACCTGTTCGAGAAACCGCTGCACGCCGACCCGGGTCTGGATGCGTCGCACCGTCAGTCCGTCGACACCGGCAGAGCGCGCCCCTCGATTGGAGGCGACACGTTGCCAGGACTGGCGGAGCGTGCGGAGATCGGTCACCCAATTCCACATGTCGCGCCAGGCGTCGTCGGGATTTGCCTGACTCCACTGATAGAGCTTGCGCTGTACGCCGAGTACCCAAGCCTGATCGGCTTGGTGATCCGTGTCCACGTGATCACTCCTCCGCAGCTAGGCTCTGTCGTCTTCCTGCTCGCCTTCGCCCTGTATGCGGCTTTCCCGCACGCTGACTACTACGCGAGCTCCGCCCCCGATAGCGCCCATCACCGGCCGTCACGGTTAGCCCAGTTCCGTGCTGGGCGGACGTATCGAGTTCCCGTGTTCTGGTCTTCAACCTACGTACGCTTAGGCGGCATGCTGTACCCCTGGCGATGCAGGAGACGGGCTGTGGAGCGTGGTCCCGCCCCAGGCGCGCGACACCGCACACCTCGCGGCAGGGAGCAGAAGAGCCCTGCCACATCGGATCGCTACTCCCCCACGCCATCACGCTGTTCGGGGGCATATGGGATAAAGTCAGAGGCGTCCGTCGCATGCTTCGTTGTCTCGCCATACGTACTGCGGTAGCCCGGCTAACGATCGATGGCTCGTTCCCGGTACATTTCAGGCCGATCTGCTTATGACACCCAACCGTTGACGCCCGGTCGAGCTTTTCGGCCCCCTTCTGCCCGGCGCTCCTCCGGGCAGGGCGACATTTCAGCCGCCGGTCAAAGACCAGCAAGCACTTGAGATTGTTTGCTTTTCTGCTTCCAACCTCCCGCGCCGTCACGGCGCACCC
>CAYFQV010000355.1:0-2230 GCA_964345195.1 uncultured Spirochaetaceae bacterium | reverse complement strand
ACACTCCGTGCGTCGCCGTCGGCGACCGACACGAGATGTTCGAGGGCATCCTCGTGGAGGTCAATGTCGATGTCTCCGTATCCGCGCCCTCGATCGGAAAGCGCGTAGCGGGCGACGCGGCGAAGGTCGTCGGCGGAAAGCGCCTTCAGCTGAAAGATGCGCGACCGCGACACCAGGGCGGAGTTGACCTCGAAGAATGGGTTCTCCGTGGTCGCCCCAATGAGAATGACGGTGCCGTTCTCGACCCACGGTAGTAACGCGTCCTGCTGAGCCTTGTTCCAACGGTGTACTTCGTCCACGAAGAGGATGGTCCGCCGCCCGTAGAGCTCCCGGGCCTGCCGGGCGTTCTCGATCGCCTCGCGGACGTCTTTTACCCCGCTGAGTACCGCGTTGAGTGAGACGAAGCGGCTCCTGGTCGTGTTGGCAATGACCATGGCAAGGGTGGTCTTTCCGGTGCCCGGTGGGCCGGAGAAAATGACCGAGGAGAGCATGTCCGCCTGTATGGCGCGCCGCAGAAGGCGTCCGGGGCCGACGATGTGCTCCTGGCCAATGAACTCGTCGAGCTTGCGCGGTCGCATCCGCGCGGCTAGGGGTTGGGATTCTTGGGCCTCCCGGGAATCCGCCTTGGAGAAGAGCGGGTTATCGTCGCGGGCTTCGCGGTGCTTGGATCCTGCCATACTAGCGGAGCGGAAGCGAGCGGCACGAATGCCGGGGCGGGTGTCCTCGTGTGCGCTGAGGGAACGCCCGGCACCGATTCGTGACCTCTACTCCAAGAGGTCGTCGGTTTTGCCGCGTGCCTTCATCAGACGTTTGCGCCGCTCTTCCTCCTGCGAGAGCTCTTCTTGGATCTCTTCTATGCGTCGATCGATCTGCTCTCGTTCTTGTCGGAGCTTCTCGATTGAAGACTCCTTGGCATCCCGCTCGGTATCTATATCGAGAATCCGCAACGCGGCGTCCACGCGCTTTCGCTTGCGCTCGTATTCTTTGCGTTGCTCATAAAACTCTTGCAACTGGTCGACGAGGTGGCCGACCTCCGGTTCTACGTGGGGGCGCGATTTGGCCACAACATAACTGCGGCCGAGATCCCGCAGTGCCTCCTCGAGGCCGTGCTCGCGCTTGCGAAGCATGGTCATCAACTCGGCTCTGCGTTCATTCACACCCTTGCCGTCGAGGAGGGTCATCCGTTCAAGCTCCAGGTTTTCTTCTTCTTTCGCAAGCTCCTGCTGCTTCGCCTCCGCAGTCTCCATGTGGCGCCGCGCCTCGAAATAGTGGGCCGCCGCCTGCTCGAGCCTTGGGTCATCGAGCCGGTCGATCAGCCCGGATGTGCAGACCTGCCGACCGGCGCTCGTATAGAGTCCGGATATATTGGTTTTGCGAAGCTGCAGCTTGCCCCGCTCGTAGAGCAGTCGCCCGCCGCTGACGAGTTGCCCCATTGGATTGCGGCCGCGTTTGCGCTCGTCCGCAAGTCGCGCAACGTCTCGATCCGCGGTCTTGATCTCGTTGAACTTGTTGAGCAATGGCCCGAAGATTTCTTCGGCGCTGCTGTCTACCACCGGGTTTGTACGGTACACGTCGAAGGCCAGCCGTCCGATCTCCTCGAAGTGGGGCTCAACATTGCTCATGGACTTCGTGATCCGACGGTTTAGCTCTTTCTTTTCCTTCTCAATCTCGCCCTTGCGTCGCTGAGCTTCGTCGAGCCGGTTGCGTGTGATCTTCAGGTCGTCGAGCTCATGTCGGAGTCGCTGCGCATTCGTCAGGTGGTTCTGAACGCGGCTAGAGGGGTTCTGTTCCCACTGCGCGTCGAGAAGGCGTTCTCCAATTTCCCGCTGCCGATCCTGGATGGTGGTATCGACCTCCTCCATGGCGGCGTCCAACTCTCGGATCTTCGTTGTAAGCTCCGACTCGTTCATGCTGCTCCTCCCGCATTAGCAGACGTGACGCACATGTTAGGCCTAGAGTGGTACACGGTCAATCACACCGGCTCGAGCTCGGTTGAAAGAGTGTAGGTTTTCTCACATACGAGATCTTCGTATGTTATGGGAGCAAGGTTAGCAATTGAATGAGCTCGGTAAACGAGCTTGTTGAGGGAGGATTCAGTGTCTACACCGAACAAAATAGAGAAGAGCGACCGGGAGTGGCGGGAGCAACTGACTCAAATGCAGTTCAAAGTCGCACGCAAGGGTGGTACGGAGCGGCCGTTTACCGGCGAATATTGGGACAATCACGAAGA
>CAYFQV010000354.1:0-2245 GCA_964345195.1 uncultured Spirochaetaceae bacterium | reverse complement strand
CTTTGGCGGGGCAGTGGCCGGATCGTTGTCGACCATCATGCGGCAATTCAAATCGGATGGTCACCACACGAGCGTAGCGACTGACGAAGTAAACGCATCAACCGGTTGCGCGACACGCCGGGCGCGCCGGTGTGGCAACGGAATTTCTACGAACGCATCGTGCGCAACCGCCGGGCATTGGACCGCATCCGCACGTACATCCGCCAGAACCCGGCGCGGTGGGGCGGGACCGGTATCATCCGGATTAATGATTTGACGGAGCTGGGGCGGCATCCACTGTTTGAGACAGGTCCTCGTGTCGGATAGCCTCAACGAGCATGTCCGCGATTTCCTGGAGGTCTTCAGCCGAGTGCTCGATCAGCCATTTCGTGAGAGCTGTCGAATGGTGCACTTTATCGAACTGAACCCTTGTCTCAGTGAGATCAATGAATAGCTCATCCAACAGGTTGGCGGCATGCACCTCTCGAATCCATTCATCGGAGCTGAACTCAAAATTCTGGTTGGTGAATTCCGAGCCGTGCTGCTCAATCCAGTCTTTCACCTCATCTGCGGTGACCGGCTCATCCCGCAACTCGTCGTCGCGATTGATGAGGGTAACAATAGCGTCCCGATTTAGGAGATAGTTCTCGTACATACGCCGCGCGGTGAATTGCACGCTTCCCTTGCTTTTACGTGTTAGGTCGTCCCGGTCCTGTTTTGAGCGCCCCTCCCTGTCGAAGATGAATCCGACAGCAGGCGGCAGAAGACCCCTTCCTGTACTCAGTTTGTCGTAAATGTCAAAGATAGTCTTAGCGTGCCTTCCCTCAAAGTCGCCGGTGTGTTCGACGCCAAGGATTTCAGTGCCGAGCAGCGGCTGCTCGGCGATCTCTTCAAGGATCTTTGGGAAGCATATCTCTTCGGTCCGGCCTTCGACCCACAGAATGTCATCAGCGCCGAATACATCAGAAAGGCGTGCTCCGACTTCGGCCAGTGAGATGCGCAAGTCCTCGTTTTCAGAAACGTCGAGCGATTTGAGTTGCGTCTCTGACTCCTCCAGCCGCGCGAGCGTCAACGTACTTGGCTCAGAAGCGGTGATAACCGCGGGCGAATGTGTGGTCATGATGTACTGATGCTGCGGGTGTTGCTTCATGATTCCAACCAATCGTCGCACGGCGCCAGGATGTAAAAAGCTCTGGGGCTCGTCGATAATGATGACGCGCGGGTAGTCGGCGGTGAGAACCACGTAGAGCATAGCTAGCACTTGACCGATCCCCGTTCCGCTTTCAGAAAGGGGGATAGCTAAATCAGCACGCTCGGTACTTGGATCTACGTTCCAAACGAGAATCTCGACTCTGTCCTTTCCGATCGACCGAACGGTAATGCGTTTGATGTGAGGAAAGACAGCACGAACACAGTCGTTAAACCGATCGAAGCGGTATGGATTGCTTCCCTGGAGAACGTTCAGTACTTCAGCTAAATTGGAAGCATCGGAAGCTAGCTCAGTATTTTTTCCATGAGCAGAGACACCTACGTCGAGCCGTTGAGCATCGAAAAAGAAAATCCTTTCTTTTAACGATCGGGCTGCCAGTACTCCATAGTTCGGGGTCCCCGTCGCTGAAACACCAGTTGGAGCGATAGTTCTTTCTATTGCATCCGCTTCCAGTCGTGCTATTTTTTCGTTTGGGCCGTAGTCCTCACCCTTGAGGTGGGCAGCAGAGAAATTCTCGGGCGAGTAGGTACATTCCAGCGAGTTGTTCCCTTTGATGGTATCCAGGAATCTCTTTCCTGAATCGTGGGGGCTTAGGCTTGTTAGCTTCGGGACATTGAAGCGCTTTGGATTTTGTTTGAACCAAGCATCTCTGATCTCCTCGGCCGTCAATTCAAAAGTGATATCAGTTGATGACGCCTGGTTCCAATGTGATTCGGGGCTGGGAAGGGTTTTTGTGCTGCGGTGCGGTTTACTCGTATAACGCAATGTAAGAGTCTCTACTAGAGCTGTCTTTCCTGAATTGTTCTTTCCAACAATCACGTTAAAACTCGGCTTCAACTCGATCTCGTCGGATTCAAGGAAGCTCTTGTAATTACGGATCTGGAACTTGGAGATGTACATCAGTCTGTATCAATCATCTGATCGAAAATGAAAACGCCCGACCCCCACGCAGAGAGTCGGGCGTTTCGATTGCTACTACGCCGTTGAACCGTCACCTACGCGGCATCATCCGCAGCCGGTGCTGGCGCCGCAGTTGGGGCAGCGGTAGCACGAGCC
>CAYFQV010000353.1:0-2246 GCA_964345195.1 uncultured Spirochaetaceae bacterium | reverse complement strand
TTCTCCTCGAGCTGCCGGCTATAGAGATCGGCGGAGGGCAACGATCCGCTCGTGCGCAGCGTCGCCGTATGCGGATCGCCGGTGTAGCTGTGAAGAGTCAAGTTGGTAGGCAGCAACGCCTCCCAGCGCCACGCGAATTCGCCCGCAGGTATCGCGCGACTCTCGTAGCCGCCGGTCTTGGTGAATACTACCGCGTAGCTTCCTTCCGGGATTCGAAACTGTATCCACCCAAAGTAGAAAACCACGCCCGCCAAGATGATCAGAATGATGAGTGAAATGACGAACTTCTTCATATCTAGTCTCCTAACCCAAGCACGGAGAAAATCGGAGGACGCAGGCCGCGCTCCGGCACCCCGGTCGGATTCGGTGCCGTAGGAAATGCTGCATTACGATTCATACGAATTCGCCGATCCCGTGAATCCACGCGCACAGTCATAATTATTGCATGGTACGGTTAGGTCGGTTTCAATGCAAGCACGAGGTGATGTATTCTCCACCGCGATGTCACGGAACGCCGATCCGAAAGAGCAGGAACGCACGCATGCATCATCCGAGAGAGGATCGCCACACAAGCGCCGATCGGCACACTTTCTCTTTCCCATTATCGTGTGGATCGAGAGCGGATGGGTGTTTTTCGGAACCCTCGCACTTATTTCGGCAACGTTTTACGTACTCGGCAACATGCAAGAGTTCACCGGTCAATCGCTGGAGCTCTTGGTGTCCGTTGCACGCATTGCGGGACTACTCAGCACCGTATTCACGGCGGCCTACATCATCCTGACGGCCTTCTTCCGTGCCGGCGGTGGTCCGCGCCGCCTTGCCCACATGATCCTTGCTACGGTTGTTCTGATTTTTGCACTTATAATCACCCTGGGCGGCTTCGCCGTAGAAAGCTTAGTTACTCCCTTAGGATAGGCGGTTGCAGGAATTCGTGCGGCACGGCAACATGCCGAGTATGGTGTTTGCTGTAAGGGGCGCTTCGGGCGTCGAAAGTGATCAGGACTCCGCGCTGTGCAACGCGGTTCAAGAGCTCCTCGCCGAGCTATGCCGGAAAAACGCGATAGCGGAAAAGGATATCGTAAGCATCGTCTTCTCTCAGACTCATGATTTGACAAGCGCGAATCCGGCAACATGCCTACGCAAGGTCGGCTACCCCCACGTACCCCTATTCTGCACTCAGGAACCTGAGTACCCCGATTCAAAGCCACGCATGCTGCGAGTTCTTGTGACCTATCGGGCGGGGGAGGAGCATCGGCCCGTGCCGGTGTATCGTGGGCGGGCGGCCTCACTACGACCGGACCTCGGGTAGTACCAACAAATGACCGGCGATGATGGACGAACGCAAGGATATCAGCTCAAGACACCGGCCGAGTTGGCTCGGCTGCGTCACCTCGGAGGCCGGCTAACCGAGCTGCTCTTTAACCTCGGTAAAAAGCTGTATCCCGGCGCAAGCACTCGGTCACCTGCAGTTCACGCGGAACGATACTTACACCGCATGCACGCAGCCACCTTGCAAGACCTGACCGGCTTTCCCGCAGTGTTGTGCGCCTCCCGCAATAACGTAGCGGTACATGGAATGCCCGATGAAACCGAGCTCGAAGAGGGAGATATCGTAACACTCGACGTTTCCGCACGGGTCGGAGATTGGTGCGGCGATGTTGCGTGGACCTTCATCGTCGGCCGTGACGCGGTCGGATCGGATGCAGATCGTGTACGCAATGCTGCCTTCGCCGCATGCCGAGCCGGAGTGGCGCGCTGCGTTCCCGACGCCCGGGTCGGGGATGTGGCGGCAGCCATGTCCGCGGCAGCTGGTGGCTTCGGATGCCAAGTCGTACCGGATTTCGCCGGACACGGTATTGGTCGGCATTTGCACGAAGCGCCGGCCATCTCTCCCCGAGGCCTTCCCGGCATGGGAGAGCGCCTTGTTCCGGGCCTTGTTTTGACGGTTGAACCGGTGGTGGTGCTCGGCAACACCGAAGTCGAGGTGCTCCCCGATGGGTGGACATATGTGACCGGCGACGGTTCTCTTTCTGCACAGTTCGAAGTCATGGTCCACATTAGCACCGACGGCCCGGAAATCATCTCGTATCCCTCGCGCTTCGGCGAGTTCCCGATTTCGCTCGGCAAGTGAGTGAAAGCCGAGACGCTTGACACCGCCTCGCGATCGCCGTAGCTTACGAAAAATCGTAAAGCCATCTTAGCTCAGCTGGTCAGAGCACGTGACTTGTAATCTCGGGGTCGTCGGT
>CAYFQV010000352.1:0-2281 GCA_964345195.1 uncultured Spirochaetaceae bacterium | reverse complement strand
GTGCTCCTGTGGAACTCCGGCTTCGTCGGCGCGGAATTCGGGCTCCCCGATTCGGGACCCTTCACGCTGCTGTTCTGGCGCTACGCGGCATTGACCGGATTCCTTGCCGTTCCCGTTCTCATCCGTGGCGGACTGCACGGAATCCCCGCTGTGTTGATCCTCCGGAGTGCCGTAATCGGGATCCTGTCACACGGCGTCTGGTTAGGCTGCGTTCTCGTATCCCTCGACCTTGGTGTTGCGGCGGGTATCGTGGCGCTTGTCGTTGCGCTGCAACCACTGGCGACCGGCGCGCTGTCAAGCAAGATAGCCGGCGAGGTTACCACACCCCGCCAGTGGCTGGGCCTGGGTCTCGGACTGGCGGGCGTCGCCATTGCGGTGGGGGCTCGGGTGCGCCTCACCGAAGGCCCCACGGTGTTTGCCTACATGGTCCCGTTCGGCTCCGTCGTGGCAATCACAATAGCCTCCCTTCTCCACCGCCGCTTCCGACACGATAGTCGAGAGGCGCGCCTCTACGTGGATACGCAATTACTCATTCAGGCTGCGGCAACCACACTCGTCGTGGCAGCGCCCGCCATATTCGCGGAGGGTCTACAGACCGACTGGAGCGGTCAGTATCTCGCCACCCAGATTTGGCTTACCTTTGCCGTGTCTTTCGGCGCGTACGCACTCATGTGGATGTTATTGGCGCGCATGGAAGCCACGAAAGTCGCAAGTCTCTTCTACCTCGGACCGCCGGTGACAATGCTCATGGCGTGGATCGCTTTGGGGGACACGCTTATTATGACGGACGGCATTGGACTGCTGGTTGTTGCCTTCGGTGTTGCCCTCGTATGGATCAGGGCGAGGCGCCGCACGGCGTGACTGCGACGGAGCTGCACCGCCCCCAGATCCACTTCTCCCCGGAACGCAACTGGATGAACGATCCCAATGGGCTCGTCTACGCGGACGGCTACTACCATCTCTTCTACCAGTACAACCCGGCCGCCTCGAGCTGGGGGAACCTGCACTGGGGTCACGCCCGCGGTCGCGACCTGCTCCATTGGGAACGCCGGCCGATTGCGCTCGAGCCGGATGCCGAGCTCGGGATGGCCTTTTCCGGATCGGCCGTGGTGGACGCGAATAACATGTCCGGCCTCTTTCCGGAAGGCGGCGGCCTACTCGCATTCTACACCGCCGTAGTAAACGACAATGGAGACTTTTCCCGGCAGTCCCAATGTCTGGCATTCAGTACCGACGCCGGTGATACCTGGACACCATACGAGCACAATCCGATCATCCCCAATAACGGCAGCCCCGATTTTCGCGATCCGAAGGTGCTGTGGCACGACGAATCGGCGTCTTGGGTCATGGTGCTCGCCCACGGTCACGAGGTGCTCATCTATCGCAGCCGCAATCTTCTAGACTGGACAGCGGCGAGCAGCTTCGGGGGTGACCATGGATCTCACGCCGGACAGTGGGAATGCCCCGACTTGTTTCAGCTGTCAGTACATAACGGGACGGAGGCGGAAGAGCGGTGGGTCCTTACCGTAAGCGTGGGAGAAGCCGCACCACTTGAATCGAGCGGGACTCAGTATTTCCTTGGCGACTTTGACGGTAGCCGCTTCATACCGGAGGGCTCGCCCACCGATGTGCTGTGGGCGGATCGGGGCCGCGACTTCTACGCGGCCCAATCCTGGTGGGGCCTTCCTCCGGCGCAGAAGCGATCAGTGTGGATCGCGTGGATGAACCAGTGGAGCTACTGCCACGAATTGCCGACATCGCCGTGGCGGGGTCAGATGACCCTCCCGCGGGAGCTCGCACTTCGTCGTCTCCCTTCGGGTCTCACCTTGATGCAAGTCCCGGTCCGGGAGACGGCGGGACTCCGGCAACGCAAGCTCCCGCCGGTCCACGAGCCGCCCCGACCGGGGGTACCCCGTGAATACGAGCTCGTTGCGGGAGCAGCCCACGAGATTCGAGCCGCACTCCCGGTGGCTCATGACGGCGCCATCCGGCTTCGTGTTACATACCCGCAGGATGCTGAGCTCGATATTCGGATTGACTACGCTGCCGGCCGCCTGTCAATCGACCGCTCACACGTTGCCGGAGGTGGCTTCTCCCCCCGCTTCGGCGGAAGCATCGACATCGATATAGATGAGATTCTTGGCTTAGCCGACCACGAGACGGCACTCCGGATCTACCTTGACCGATCGTCCATTGAGCTGTTCCTGGCCGACGGTTTGATTGCAGCCACGGAGCTGATCTTCCCTCCGGGCTTCGCCGAGAAGCTGCTGATCGAAGATGA
>CAYFQV010000351.1:0-2296 GCA_964345195.1 uncultured Spirochaetaceae bacterium | reverse complement strand
AGACGCCGGCGCGCCGCCTCACATTGCCGCGGCGTGTTGGTGCCCCGCACACTCCGTCACCACCGTAGGCCACATGGGTTATTCGTACCTGTAGTGCGCTCGGGTATCCTCTTGGAACGTAGCGGAGCTAAGGACGATTACCATGCGAAAGACCATCATGCTTGCGGATGATCACGCGGTCATCCGACAAGGACTTAAGGCTATCATTGAAGATTTGGATCCGGAGCTGGAGGTTGTAGCTGAGGCCGGGAATGGGCGCGAGTTGCTCGACCTCGCCTCCGAAAAGGCCGCCGATGTCTACCTGCTCGACATCTCCATGCCGGTACTCAACGGAATTGAAGCTATGATTCGTCTCGTGAAAGACGATCCCACCGCGAAAGTGATCATCCTCAGCATGTACAAAGACAAGATCCTGGTTGAAAAAGCGATTAAAAACGGAGCGCGAGGGTACGTGCTCAAGGAGAGCGCCGGGGAGGAGCTGGTCAAAGCGATCGAAGAAGTGTACCGCGGTCAATACTACTTCAGCCCCGCCATTTCGGGCCACTTGGTACAGGGCTTTCTCTATGGTCGCAATGACGACGGTCAAGAATCCCTGGAATCAACCCTAACCGATCGACAGCGTGAGATCCTGAAGCTGATCTGTGACGGCTATACCGAGAAGGACATTGGGAAAGAGCTCAACATCTCCTACCACACCGTACATGTGCATAAGAATAACATCATGAAGGCTTTGGACATCCACTCAAAGGCTGAGCTCATCAAGTACGCCGTCAAGAATCGTATCGTTCAAGTTTAGCCCATACGGCATATTGGCCGAACCGCCCTCCCTGCTTACGGTGAAAATAGATGCACCACAAGATGGGCAAAGAGTCACGTATGCTTCGTACGAGCGAAGACATCAAGAAAGACATTATCGATCAGCTCTACTGGGACAACCGGATGGATGCATCGGATGTCAACGTGGATGTGCAGGAGGGAGATGTCACCCTACTGGGCAGCGTACCGTCTTTCCTGGCGCAGCAGTCCGCAATAGATGATGCCTGGACCGTTGAGGGTGTCGTGAGGATTGACAACCAGATAGATGTCACCTTTGGTGAAACGGTTCCGCGGCACCAGGATCTCCAGGAGCATCTACAAAACATGTTCCGCTGGAATCCGAACCTGACGGATCAGCCGATCGAGATCAATGTCGACAACGGCATTGTAACACTGACCGGTGACACGGATGCGGTATGGAAGAAGCTGCGTGCCGAGAACATCTGCCTCAGCGTCCTCGGCGTACAGGGTGTTAGCAATGAGATTCGCGTTGTCCCGACCCACAGCGTACTCGACGAAACGATAGCGGAGAACATTATGGCTGCGCTCAGACGAAACGCCGGTGTCGACGAGACACGGATCAACGTCAAAGTGGAGAACGGCATTGTGACGCTTTCGGGGGCTATTCCCTCATGGTCGGCTCGGAACTCTAGCTTCGACACCGCCTTGTTCACCGACGGTGTCGTGGATGTAATCGACAAGCTCGTCGTCGCCGTGGAGTGACGCCGGCGCCGCTGTGACGTTTACTGAGCGCCGCTAATTTGAGTTACCGCTTGTTCACGCAGAGCTTCCATCATACGGGATAGGTCTCTAACACCGAAACGGTTGAAGGCGGTCTTCAAACCGAGAACCGTCTCGGCGAAAACGGTCCGAGTAACATAGCGGGCGTAGGTGTAGGTCTCTCCACCTCGTGTTACCGTGGAAAGGAACCACGAGCCGCTTACCGATGCGATCTGACCATCCAAGGATTCATCCAACACCCACCACTGCCGGTACGAGCCATCCTCTTCATTGTTTTCAACGAAGATGTGAACCCGATACTCGTAGTCGTTCCCAAAAAACAGGAACTTGAACGAGAGATAATGGCGCACATTCGCGTAGCTAAGCGGCGTTGATTCCGCGCAGATAAGCTCGGCTTCAGCCAGCCGCGGAAAGAACTCGTCGTGCTCATCCAGATTGTTCAGCACTTCGACGAAGCCGCGAAGCGGCACGTCGAAGAGTACATGCATATCGCCGATGGCCGCGAGCTCGCCCTCCGAGGCCGGGACATCTTCGGTGGTCTGGGTGATCGATACGGGCTCGCCGATCTCGTCGGGCCACTCGGAATCGGAGGGAAGCGGAAGCTGCCATTGGTCTCGCGCATTACTCGGAGGCTCGCACTCTTGAGCCGCGAGCTGCGGAACCGACACCAAAAAAAGTACAACGGCCGACGCGAGCCACACTCGCAGGCTGCACAAAGGCTTGGAAGCAGGGGTCGACG
>CAYFQV010000350.1:0-2306 GCA_964345195.1 uncultured Spirochaetaceae bacterium | reverse complement strand
GGCGAACCGGGTCGCGGGTCCCTCGCGTGGCCTGCTGCTAGGCAGTGTTTGAAAAGTCGTTCAGTGGGGTTTGGAGAGCCGGACAAGATGCGCGTCAACAGGCCTGAGACACTGATATGTACGTATTAGCGTCGAAACCAGTAGTACAAGATTGAGGTTGATTCGGACTTTTCAAACAGAGACTAGTTGATTGTTGCTTCCAGTTGAGACAGAGCGGCTGCACGGTGCCCTCTATTTCCACGTGGGTCCAGGGCGCTCGGGAATTGACGCGCACCTGCTCTCGGGGAGGCGTAAAGATGGTGCAGGACTGTCTGTGCATGGATAGCCGGAAAGACAGGATGAGGAAAAGGTAAGGTGCGGCAACGTGGACAGTGGGGCTCACGTCGATCACGACTCGCTGAAGAAGTCGGCGACGCTATGTAGCAGTTCGTCGGCATCCTCGATCAGCTGGTGAGCGGGCATGGGGTTGTGGCCGAAGCCGGCATGCGCCACGTCGTTGCGACGGCTGCGAAGGCGCGTCCAGAGGTTGACGACCGCCCGTTCCCGGCTGGATAGCGCACGCGCTTCCGGGGTTTCCTTGTTGTTCTCCCAGTGGTAGAGAAGGCTCCGAGCGCCTTTTCGTCCGGTGGGTGCCTGGTCGTCTCCGGCCTCGTGACCGCGATCGAGCGGGTCGAGGTCGTTCTGAACGCACACCCAGGATACCAGCATCTCCTGTGCCAGCGTGAAGGCCTGCAGATACTGATCGGTGTCGACGTAGAACCGGAGCATGGCGGCCTGCCCCAGAAACCCGCGTTGGGTAAAGACCGACCCCTCCGCGTGGCTCATTGGGGCAAACCGCTCGGCGATCATCACCATGAGACGCTTCACCGGGCGCGCCTGCGGAATCTTGCGAGCGTCGTCCATCGCCCGCTCCATGCTGTTGATAAACCCATTCGCATTCTCAAGGGTCTCGATCGGGCGGTTTAAGGCGAGTCCGTTCGTCAGTTTATGCAGAGTGTCGCCGGCCGGACGCAGGTGCAGCGCGACGCGGTCGCCGTTCCGGCTCTCTCCTTCAATCTGGCGAAACATCACGCGCAGTGGCGTGGCGTTGCCGTAGCGCTGAAACTGCTGCGTGGCTGACGTCCAGTCGACCAGGTGTAGGAAAGGCGTGAGGTCGATGATGGGAGACTGCTTACCGTCTCCGGCTTCGAATGCGCCATACACGATGCGTTCGATGGTGACGTCCTTCACGACGCGAAGGTAGAGCACGATCGCCATCGCGAGAAAGGGCTGAGAGCGAAAACCGTGTGTGATGTCGACGAGCAGCGACGCCCCTTCTGGCACCGCGTCGGTGATGGCGTTGAACAGTCGCCACCACGCGTCTTCGGACATCCCGTTGGGAACGGAGACCGACGTGTACGAGCAGGCTTTTGCCAGCGCGTCGCCGTGGACCTCTCGGGCCCGACTCGTTTCTGCAACCAGAAGCTCCTCAGGCTCAAAGAGGTCGCGGACGGCGACCGGCATAAACCGGGTGACGCGGTGCCGACCCTTCCATGTGTACGCAGTGGCGCTGTAGTTCCCGGTGCCGAGAAAGGAGAGAGCGATCATCGAAGGAAAAGAGGTCGTTTAGGAGGTTCAGAGAAAGTGGCGATGGCAGCAGGAGACGCGTCGGGTTGCAATGGCATTGAAACCTGCCGCGTCCGGGTCCCCGTCAGGAAACCAGGTTGGTCTCGGAGGCCGCTTCCCCAAACCAGTCACGTAGTTTCTCCCGCGCCTGGTTCTTGATGTCCGGCGTGATGTGCATCGCGACGGCGCCGAGCGCCAGCGCGATGACCGCGATATCGTCCACATAGCCGTAAGGCCACCAGTCGGGGACGGAGTCCACGGGGAAGATGAAGTAGCCGAGGGCGCCGTAAATCTTGGTTTTTGCCCACCCCGGCGTCTTCGGGGCCTGGGCGGTGTAGTAGAGCACCAGCATAGAGTAGATCGCGTCCAGACCCACCTTGCGGGCCACGCGCTGGATCTTCTTCCAGAACGTCTTGGCGGAGAAATGCTTGCGGTAGGACTTCGTCGATCGAGCCATAAGGGCGGGGCGCCTGCTAGGGTCGTTTTTTCGTTCGTGGAAGCCTTTCACCCGATACCCGTGGCTACGGTGTCGTGGATTGACTTCCGCGGAGCGTCGCTGAAATCGAAAGCAGGGTATTGAATTCAGCGTGATCGAAACCGGATGCATCCCGCCTATGACCATCGGTTCACGTCGGGGCGAAACGGACCGACCGGCGCCGCGCAAGACGACGCTCTCGCCGGTGGACCGATGCCATCCCGAC
>CAYFQV010000349.1:0-2327 GCA_964345195.1 uncultured Spirochaetaceae bacterium | reverse complement strand
CTATAACCGCCGGTCGGGAATTGCGCGCCTGCGCGCTCACCCCGCCCCGAAAACCTTTATTTATATAAAAGAATATCATTTGATCGAAAAGACGTCAAGCTTGAAACCATCGCGTACGGTGTGCGTATATGGTAGGAAGTATGAGCGATGCAGCGGACCTGCATGCGGTCCAACGAACGCTCAGGGGCGACACCGATGCCTTCGGAGAGATCGTCGAGCGCTATACACCCGTCATCTACTCGCTTGCCGTCCGGATGCTCGATTCCGCCGAGGATGCGGAGGAGGCAACGCAGGAGGTGTTTCTCAAGGCGTATCGCTCGCTTTCCCGCTTCCATCTGTCGAAGCGTTTCTATCCGTGGCTCTACACGATCGCGGTCAACTATCTTCGCTCGCAGCGGCGGAAGCGACGCCGTCGCGATCCCTCCGGGGACCTTTCCTACGACGAAAGTCTGCCCGCAGGTGCAGCCGACGGGCCGCACGAGGCGCCCGAGACCAGCCTCCTTCGCACGGAAGCTCGACGGTCGGTGGACCGTGGGCTCGAACGCCTCAAGGCGGCACATCGGGAGGTGTTCGTCCTGCGGGAGCTCGAGGGGCTCTCGGTGGCCGACGTTGCCGAGGTTCTCGGCATTGCCGAAGGAACGGTCAAGACGCATCTGCACCGCGCGAAACGGGAGCTTGCCCGACACGTGCTCGATGAAGGGTGGCACCCGTGAAACCGGCACCGTTATGTTTACGTATATGGTGGGTAGCTTATGAAGTGTGAAACCTGGCGGAAAGAGACTCAGCAATTCCTGCTCGAGCACGGGGACTCGGAACTGTCCCTGCTGTCGGACGCTCTGCCCGAGGAGTTGCGTGCGCACGCCGATGCATGTGCCGATTGCGGGCGGCGGTTGCGTGCCCTCGAAGAGATCTACGGGGGCGAGCCGGCCCGGGTGGAGACCCCGTCCGGCCTTTCGACCCGCGTGATGAACCGGATCAGGGCGGAGGAATCGACGCGCCGGGCACGTCCGAGAGTGCATGGCCGAGGGCCCGCCGCCCCGCGCGCAATCCCGGCATGGGCGCAGAGTTGGAGCCCCGCCCTGGGCCATGCAACTGCGGCGGCCGCAATGCTCGTACTCGTTCTCGGCGCCGTGCTGCTCTTGCGGCTTTCGTCCATCGGCCCCGCCGAGAATACCGTGACCGTGCACCTGCGCCTCGAGGCGCCGTCGGCGCAGACGGTATCGGTGGTCGGCGACTGGAACCAGTGGGATCCCGAGGCGAACGTCATGCGGGACACCGACGAGGACGGCATATGGGAGATACGGCTCGAGCTGGAGGAGGACCAGGTCTATCAGTATCAGTTCATCATCAACGACGACCGCTGGGTGCCCGATCCGCAGGCGCCGGTTCAGGTTGACGACGGCTTCGGCGGCACGAACTCCGTACTGGATGTGTGATATGCGCGACGTGAGATCTCCTGTCCGAATGCTCGTGTATGTTTTCGTTCTCACCGCGGCGTTCGTTGGTCCCGGGACTATGCGGGCGTTGGCGCAGGCGCAGGACGTCGATGGGGTCCTCTCGCGAGGCGATTATAGCAACGCCGAGGAGCAGCGGGTGCGTGCGGTCTTTGATCGCGCCGAGTCGACGGGCGTGCCCGGGGAGATGCTGATTCCCCGTCTCGCCGAAGGCGTGGCAAAGAGCGTGCCGGCTGCGAGACTGATCCCGGTTCTCGACGCCCGGCTCGATAGTCTGGTCACCGCTCGGGAGGTTTTCGAGGAACACGGGGTCGACACGAGCCTCCCGGGTCGCCGCGGTCTCTGGAATGCCGCGGCGTTGTTGATCTGGGACGACGCTCCACGCGATCACCTCGAGCGGATTGTCTCCGCGGCGCCGGTCGATACCGACAGGCTCCGTCCCGGCTTCTCCCTCTACGCATCCCTGGTGGACTGGGGCTTACGCCGAAACGAGGCCCTCGCTGTGTCCGAGGCAACGGTGGCCTCGCCCCTGCCGGCGGAGGACTTCCCGGCGGTCGTTTCCATCCTTACTACGGCCCGTCAGGAGAGGATACCGGTAACGCGCGCGGTGGATCGACTCACGTCCGCGCTTCCGAACGCTTCGGAAGTTTCGGATCTGCGTGAGGAGGTCCTATACTGACAGTCCGCGCATCTATTCAAGGAGGAACTCATGCGACTGAATCATGCTCACGCGACCCTCATCGGGGCCGCTGTTTTGGTATTGCTTGCAGCCGGGGTCTCGGCCGATACGCCGCGCATGGTCGTCGGCGGCTCGGTCGGCGGCGCGAGCTACGAGTTCGACGAAGGAGGAGGCGACTCATACGCGGTCCTCGG
>CAYFQV010000348.1:0-2341 GCA_964345195.1 uncultured Spirochaetaceae bacterium | reverse complement strand
ACCGCCAGCGATCGCTTACGCCGCTGCGCCCGTTGCAAATCTTAGCATTTTTGCACGCGGGAGCGCGGGCGCGAGGCGCAAGCGCGGTGCGTGCCTTTGGCGACGTGGCGACGCGGGCTCAAAGCGAGCAGGCACATGCCACCCCAGCGGATTACGCGGGACGCGCGAATAGGTCCATTGGGGGGATGTGGACACGCAAATTTTACCCAAAGCACTCATTGCTCCGCAAATTACCAGATAGCGGCCCTTCAATTAGCGTGGAGTGTGTAGGGTGTGTTGTGTTAAAGCAAAAACAATAGCTATATAAGTCAAACTTTTATTAGTTATTTTCTATATCAAAATAACTATACATACTATACATAAAGCCCGGATTTCTGCGATTTTTCCCTACACAAGACCCTACACATCCATACACTACTATACATTATGCTCAATCTTCCACATCGGCAAGAGCGACGCGCTCTTCAATGTGACGTTCTTCGTTACTCATCTTACGGTCTTGAAGCGCAAGCCGACGCCTAAGCTTTTCTGCCTCGCTGAGCTTGCTGAAGTCGATCCCTTCGTCTGTCTCGATCTCACAAGTGACAAACGTCGCCTCATTTTCGTAAGGCGCAAGAGACTTAGCTGCAGAAGCCATCGACTGGATCGTTTCCACATCGTCCTGAAACTCTAGCTTCGCGGGCAGGACGTTCGGAATGCGGTAGAGTTGCCCGCTGCGGCCTCGCTTCTTTTCGATGATCTTCTGCGCGACCAGCTGCGCCATGCTTCGGCCCCAGACCGTCTGCGAGGGCGGGCGTTCTCCTGGATGCGCTATGGTAAACCAACGCTGGAACTGCATGTAGAGATCCTGCGCGCCCACCTCCTGCTCGCGCTGGATGCCGGCATCGTATCGCACCCATTCCTCGACGGGATCAATGCTCGCCAGTTGGATGTCGACCTTGGCCTGGTTAGTAGGAGCCGTATTGACAAGAGATTTATCTACTGCGATTTGTTGCAGGATAAAGGCGAAGCCGGAAACCAAGCGCATCATCAACCCGCTGTTGATGTAGCAGGTATGTAGCATCGTGGCGTAGGATCGCCAGCCATAGTCATCAGTTGTCTTAATGAAAAAGTTTCTTCGGTCCGATTGGTCTAGGTAAATTGGCGCTTCGTCGTTTGTCGTAAATATATAGTTCGATATATTTATCACATCCCAGGCGCCTGTATTACGTTTCCTGATATTGATGTTGTCTTCGCAGGTGGTCTTTTTGATCCATTGGTTCCACCACTGTCCGCTCTTCGACGAGTTGCGCGTGTCGCTTTCGTTGACCTCGACGAGCACGCTGCCGAGCAGATGGTCGTTCCATCCGGCCTCGATCTCCGCCTGATTGAGTTCGCACACGCCGACCCCGCCGAACATGGCGCGCATGATCCGGACGAGCGTGCTCTTCCCGATGCCTTGTAGCTGGCCGACCAGCCACACGTTGGTCTGAAGGTTGATGCCAGGCTCTTGGACGAGCGCAGCCAGCCAGTTCACCAGGAACCGAAACTCGATCGACGACCATTCACCCCGCAGCACGCTCGCGTACACCGCGTCGGCCTTCTCCTGAACGCCTTCGCGGGACGGCGAAGCCGAATTCGTGAGCGCGCCGTGCAGCAGGTATAGAATGAGCTTGCCGAACCCGATGTCTTCCTCGGCGCCCTCGTTGACCCGGATCGCACTTTCGTTGAGGTAATGCGACCGGTCGTAGGTGATAAAAGTAGGTCCGTAGGGTATGACAATTCGGCCTGTTAGGTTAGGGCACGATCCAAGTCCCGCGAGCTTGTTTCGGGTGACATTTTTGCCGTTCACAACGGCCTCGAAGCGCTCGCCATCAAAGAATTGATTGATCAGATCACCGTCGACTTGCGTCCCTGAAGCCAGTCTGCCATTCGTCCATGTGTTGAACGCTTGTTTTTTTGCATCAGTTATGTTCGAGAAAGAATGCCAACGCCCGGTATCTGGCATCTTCATCCAATATTCTCCTGATACTTTGACGCAGCGGTGAGCCAGTTCAAGCATATCGCTGCTTTGTTGCGGGCCGATCTGTGACCATATATGGTCCTCGAACGCGTATGCTTTGTACACTTTGGGATCGACGCCGCTTTTCACCATCGAATATGCTCCACCATCAAAAAGTGTTCGGGTTCTCGGCCAGCTCAGGCGGAACACGCTGACCAGCTTGCCGCGCGCCGCCGTACTTCTGCTCGGCGCTGCGCCACTGCGCATTCAGATAGGCGTCTGATGAGCGGCTTTGCTTTTCGGGATGCGCGGTCAAGGCGATCCGTTCGCGAACGAGCCGCTTCCATTCCTCGCGGTCTG
>CAYFQV010000347.1:0-2351 GCA_964345195.1 uncultured Spirochaetaceae bacterium | reverse complement strand
GAGCCGAGTGCCAAACAGGTTCGCAAAGCAATCGGAAAGCAGCTTCGCTACATTGTCCGTAACTTGAATACGACTCACGCTCACGCACACGCTCAGTGAGCGGGCGCATTGTGAGTATCTCCCAGCCTCATGTGCGACCGATCGTCAGGGGCAAGGCGGGCGCTCCAGTCGAGTTCGGAGCGAAGATATCGCTTTCGAAGGTCGACCGGTTTGTCTATCTCGACCGGCTGAGCTGGGAGCCGTATCACGAAGGCGAAGACCTGCCGAAGACGGTAGAGACGTTTCGACGCCGCCACGGACACTATCCGGAAAGCGTGCATGTGGATGCGATCTACCGCACGAGAGCGAATCGGCGCTACTGCAAAGAGCGTGGTATCCGCATAAGCGGGCCGCCGCTCGGGCGGCCGAAGAAGAATCCGAGCGACGAAGAGAAGCTGCAGACACTCCGCGACGAACGGGCCCGCATACCCATCGAGGGTGCCCTCGGGCGGTCAAAGCGGGCCTTTTCACTATCACGGGTCATGGCAAAGCGCGCCGACACCGCCGCAACGAGCATCGCACTAGTGGTGTTGGTGATGAATTTGGAAACCATGTCGAGGCTTGCTTTTTTTGCTCTGTATTTTGCGCTCTCCGTACTCGGCATGTGGACTATTCGCAGCAACCGGAACTCGAAAACCCCATTGTCGTGTGCGGTTTGAATAAGCCCTGGTACGCGGCGGCGTCTCAGACCGCCGTTTTTCGGGAAGCCCTACTTCATGCGGTCTTTTCATCGGCACGTAAAACCAATGCCTGCCCGAATCGGGTAGTTGCTGATTACAAGTATGCCGCGAAAAGGGTCACGACGGTTTGTCATGAGGAGGATAGCTCATGAGCCCAAGCACGTTTGTTGGAGTTGATCCGGCGTCAGGTGATTTCGAGTGCGCGTTCACCCGGAACGGAGAACGTGAAGCGACCCACAGAACATTTACCATCAAGGTCACGGAGCTCGATCATATGATCGAGTGGATACGAGACGAAAAAATTGACGTCGTCGCTATCGAAGGATCCGGTGGGTATACCCGTCCTCTGGAACGTGCACTTCGAGATGCGGAGATTCCGTTTTACAGCATCGACCTCTATAGCATCACTCGGTATCGTCAGGCGGTTGTTGACCAGCACAAAAACAATCAGAAAGATGCCGTTGCCGTGGCGTATTTTGCCCGAGAACAGGCAGCTCAAGGGAACCTTGAGGTCCATCGGCGGACGTGGTTTCCCGATGAGACACTCAGGCCGCTCGTGCGCCTGTACGAACAGAAACAGAAGGAAGCGACACGGGAGATTAACCGGCTCTGGCAGCGTATTCAAAACATCTCCGGCGATATGTTTTTGACGCTCCAAAGCCTCAATGATAGCACCCGTACATCACGATGCCTGACGCAGCAATGGCTGTTGAAGCTCTTCGCCTGGTATCCGGATCTTACTACCTGGCAATCATTTACGCGGGATGGGATTGCCGAGGTAATCGACGAACACCGCACACGGATCGTCGACAAGATCATGGAGCTGAAGGCTGTCGCTGCCGATGTTCGGCCATACTCTGCGGCGGCTCAGGTGGAACTACAAGTTGCCGCATCTACCCCTCTGGCGCTCAAACAGGCTATGCGTCTTCTGTACCACCAGATTGAAGCGGGAGTAGCTCAAAACGCCTTCACGCGCCGCCTCATGGAATACGGAGGAATCGGTGCAATTACGGCAGCCCAGATCGTCTCAGAGATCGCCGACATCTCGCGGTTCCCCAACGACGATCACCTCGCTTCATACGCGGGTCTTGGACGACGGGAACACAAGACTGGAACCGGAACGACCGAGAGAAGTACGTTCATGTTCAACCACCGGTTGAAGAACACATTCTTCACCGCGACGCAGAATTATACATTGTACAATCCGGATTCCCATCTGACCGGCTATTACCGGTCTCTCAAAGCCCGCGGTATGAAACAGACTGAGCTGTATAAGCGGGTCGCACGAACACTGGTGCTACGATTCTACCGGGATCTCAAAACAGTGGCTGCACAGGAAACGGAAACGAGGCATGAGGGCAATCCGGAACATGCGCCGGCAGGGAATGACTCCCTGGAGCAACCTCACGCCTCGCCGTATGAAAAAACTATACATTGGGACGGCCACGAAAATCAAAACACCCGAGCACCGGGACCCGTTCCCGCAAAAAGGAGGTGATCACCGCAGATTTTCCTTGACATGACTAAAACCATCTGCTCGGCCATGCAACCGAGGCCGACCGCGTTGAGGCTACCGGACTGAAGCCTTTCGCGACTTCAGTCTTCACATCATCTTTGACGATCTGGCTCTCG
>CAYFQV010000346.1:0-2352 GCA_964345195.1 uncultured Spirochaetaceae bacterium | reverse complement strand
AAGACTGCAGACCGGTGCCGTAAACATACCGCTGGAGCACCGTGTCGTAGCGCTCGGCAGCGTGGCTGAGCGTGAACTCCGATTCAAAGGCCTGACGCCCGTGCTGGCCCATCTCGTTCAGGCGGTCTGGCTTTCGAATCAAGTCGCGAAGGTGATCAGCGACTTGCTCTCCAGAAGGGTCCTCAAGTACTATTCCACACTCAGCCTCCTGGATCGTGCGTCCGATCTCACTCTCCGCATCGAGAAATCCGAGAATCGGCGTTCCGCCTGCCATGATGCCGTAAGTCTTACTGGGCACGGAGAGTCCAGTGAACTTGCTTTCTAAACATACCACAGCCAGATCGGCAGCAGATAGTACGGTATCGAGCTCGTCAAGCGGCTGATACGGCAGAAACACCACGTTGTCCAGATCTCGCTCCCGAGCCATACGCTGGAGCTTTTCTTTCTTCGCCCCCTCCCCGATAAATTGAAACATCACAGGCTGGTCGGTTAGCCGCTCTGCTGCCTCAACGAGGGGCTCTAGATTGTGCGTCGAGCCGTGGCGCCCAGCATACTGTACGAGCACCTGATCGCCGATGTCGTGCTCATGGCGAAACGGATTTTCGTCGCGAGGAATAGGCTTGACGACGGTTTCATCCGACCAGTTCGGAATGAGATGCATGGTGCCCCAGTTGTCTCGACGCAGCTTCTGGCGCACGACCTCGGCCATGTCACGGCCTATCACAATCGTTGCCGCCGCCCGGTTGAGCATGAGGCGGGACATCTGCTCCCACGCCCATGCCGGCAATCCCCCTTTGCCAATGACGCCAAGCTCTTCTGCAATATCCGGATAGACGTCATAGACGAGTTGCACGTACGGCGTACCGTGCATGACAGCCATGAACCACCCGGCCAGTCCTCCGAAAGGCGGATTCGTCGTCACGAGGAGTCCATCGTACTGCTCCCGATCTCGAACGAGCGCTCGGACCGTCGAGAGCAGGTACGTTACGGCGCGAACCGCCCGAGAAGCCATCCCTTCACGGTGGGCGCCAACTGCGGGCACCCGTTTGATCCGAATGCCTTGGTGCACCATGTCGGTCGGCACGGCATCGTCTTCTCCGTCAAGCACGTATGCCGGCTGATCGCAGTAGACGGTGATTTGCCAACCTCGCTGCTGAAGCCGCCGGGCAATCTCGGTCATGTGCATACCCGTCGACACCATCTCGGGATAGAAATGCTGGCAGACCAGAGCTAACTGCTTCTGTGCAGGTCGAGGGGCATCAGCCATCAAATTGAAAACACTTAATGCAGCTTCAATCGGTTTCTTTTGCGCTACAACGGGTTGTCACCCCGAGCGAGCGCACGCGAGACGAGGGATCTGTTCGACACCGGGCGATTCCGCTTGATTGGGAGAGATCTTTCGTCTCCGCTTCGCTCCGCTCAAGATGACACTATGCAAACGGGATTCGCTGAAGTAACATTAAGGCCCGGCTCCTGCGGAACCCAAGGAAACACCTTAACGAGCATGTCTCAATGCGGCAGCGCGAATACAGACATCCGATCCGTCTCTCGGGCTTCCAAGATTTGCTCTTTAATCCAGTCATACGTCACTTCCATCCCCTCACGCAGCGGCATCGCCGGCTCCCAGCCGAGATACTCCTTGATCTTGGTGTTGTCGCTGTTGCGTCCGTTCACGCCCTGCGGCTTGGTCAAGTCGTACTCGCGCTCCAGCTCGATGCCGGCAATGTCTTCGATGATGTCGACGAGCCCGTTGATGGTCACCAGCTCATTCGAGCCCAGATTGATCGGCTCCTCGATCTCTGAGTGCATGATCCGCTGGATCCCGTCGACGCAGTCGTCGATGAACATGAAGGAGCGCGTCTGCTCGCCGGTGCCCCAAATGACCATCTCGTGGTCGCCCGAGAGCTTCGCCTCGATCACCTTACGGGTGAGTGCCGCCGGGGCCTTCTCGCGGCCGCCGTCGTAGGTGCCATACGGGCCGTAGACGTTGTGAAAGCGCGCCACGCGCGCTGTCACGTCGAAGTCCTCGCGGAAGTGGCGGCACATCCGTTCGCTGAAGAGCTTCTCCCAGCCGTAGCCGTCTTCGGCAAGGGCCGGGTAGGCATCTTCTTCCTTGAGGGGCTCTACGTCCGGCGTATCTTGCTTCTCTTGGTTGTAGACGCAGGCGCTGGAGGCGTAGAAGTAGCGCTCCACGTCGTTGTCGCGGGCGGCCATGAGCAGGTGCGTGTTAATGCGCACGCTCAGCATGCAGAGGGCCTTGTTGTTTTCGATAAAGCCCATTCCGCCCATGTCGGCCGCGAGGTTGTAGACGTGGTCGGCCCCTTCGAGGGCGCGGTAGCAGTTGTCTTTCTC
>CAYFQV010000345.1:0-2361 GCA_964345195.1 uncultured Spirochaetaceae bacterium | reverse complement strand
ACCCCGCATCTTGCTGCAGCGCGGCGTCGAGTCCGAGAGAGACTTCGTTTTGTGCGAGGACTGGATTCGCCGTGAGCATTACCAAGGCTACCAAGAACGCGGCCTCTCTGAGCGTCGCTGTAGCGCGCGACGTACGACGGGCATACATCATCGTCGCCCCCTTGTCGTGAGCTCACGATCGATCTGGATAATGCCACCACCGGCCTCCAGAATACGGACAACGATCTCGGTAATCGTTTTCGGACTCAGGCCGGACAAGCGACCCTTCACGTATGCGGAGCGAATGGCTCCGTAACCGCTCGGGTCGAGCTCGCTCTTGAGAAGGGCATTGCCGAGACTCTGTTGCTGATCCGGAGAAAGACCCGCCGTCACCGTTACCGATGATACCGCCTCCATAGCCTCAAGAGCGGACTGCAGGTTCTCCGCTGAAACCGCAATCCCTCGCATTCCATCAATGGTTAAAGCTCCCTGCAGGTAGACACTCATGCGCCGCAACGTATTGCCACGCCGGTCACCGGCCTCCGGCACCAGCTCCGCTTGATCCAAGATGGTCGCAGCGATAGTCAGACGATCGGCCTCCCGCTTGAGCGCCGCAATGACACGCTCGGCCGGGACGCGTTTGGCGGCAGCTTCCTGTAGCACCGCCATCAAGGGTTCGGACGGAACGCCCACGCTTTCGGCCCCACGGAGAAGACTTTCTAGCTCGTCCCGAATACCGCTGTATACGTCCGAGCGCGGGTGTTCGGCGAAGAAGCGGTCGAGCTCCGACAGATCAAGCTCCGACGCGGACGGAGTAATACGGTCGCTACCGTCTCCGGTGCCGGCGCCGGCGCCGTCGGCCGATTCGGCGCTATCTCCAGTCTCGCCGCTACCCTGCGCCACTATGACGGTGGGGAAGGACAGTGGAATAACAACGAGCGTCATAATGCCGAGAAACAGCGTTCGTGACCGTCGCACCTTCAGGAGCATGCGTCGTCCGTGGCTGCGCGTCAACTACGTTGCAGCAAAGAGTGATGTGAAGTGCCGCCGGACGTATTCGTGCGACCGGGAAAGTCCGGAGAGTCCGGGGAATCCGGGGAATCTGAAGGTGAGTCCGACGGCCGATCGGGGGAGCTCCCGACCGGCGGATCCGTCCCATTCCGCGCTTCCTCCGCCGCGCCGGGAGGTGGAGCGGACTGTCCGGGCGAAGCAGATTGTCCGGCCGAATCGGCCGCTTGTCCCGCGGACGGCACTCGGCCGGAAGGTCGGGGCCCCCGTCGCTTCTCGATCTGCTCGAGCGCGCGGTTCAGTGGCCTTCCGGGACCTTCCCTCAAGAGAGGGCTCTCGCCGACACCCCCAGGACTTCCGAAACGCATTCCTCCCGAAGGGTTTCCCGCCGGCGGGCCACCTTGTCCACTCGCCGCGTCCGCGCGCTCGGCTGCATCTTGCTTGTCGCTCGCTTCTGAACCGCCTGCTTGGGAGGCCCGACGTCGAGACTCTCGACGAAGCTCGCGCACAGCCGCTACAGCCGCCTGGTTCGGTTGAGCCCCACGCCTGAGTGCATCATCGACTCGGCGCGTCTGCTCCATGGCGAGCTCCGCCGCACGGTCGGGTGCAAGGCCCTGCAGGTCCCGCATGACGCCCGGCCCGGACATCATCCGTTCCTGAACCATCTCGGCAACCTCTCCGGGAATAGCACTCTGCTGGAGGCGAAGTTGGAACTCGTTCTGAAAGTCCTGCTCCCAGCTCTCGGGGCTTGCTGCAGCGGAGTCCGGTTCGGCGAGCTCTCCAACGCTCGACTCGCGCCCACCGGACTCCGCGCCGCCTTGCCCGCGAAGCGGGGTGAATCCCGGTAGCAGCATGATCACAAGAAAAACCGGGAGCATGAGTGACACCCTCACGCTTCGCACGCGCTCTCTTTCCATAACCCTTCGCATATTACGCACCGTATTCTCCGGAATCAGAGGTTCAATACCGACTTCTCGCCGCCGAAGAGATCCTCAATGTGATTCACCGCACTCGGATCCGGGATCCACTCGTTCCCGTTTATGAGAAAGTTGTAGGTGTACACGTTTCCACGCTGCAACGGAACTTCGATTTCCCATACGCCGTCTTGGTCGCGGTCGCGTAGCATGTGACGCTCGTCATCCCAATCATTGAAGTCACCGACAAGCGAGACGCTGCCTGCTTCCGGCGCTACCAGCTCGAAGCGCACGACCACCGAGGGACTGTCGGCGCTCTCATCGTCGGTGTCCGTAGAAGCGATATCACCAACGTTTGCAACGGTTTCCGCGTTACCGTCTTCAGCCGATTCCACGGAGCCAAGCGAGCTCACGGCCAACACAAGCGCTCCAATCAGCAGCGCCAACCCCGCCGCGGCGG
>CAYFQV010000344.1:0-2361 GCA_964345195.1 uncultured Spirochaetaceae bacterium | reverse complement strand
AGTCGTCGAGGTCTTTCAGTCGCACCTCAAGATCGCCGGTGCCGTAGTGTCCCACGTCTCGCACATCCCGAAGGACCTCATCCGCCTCGATCCGCTCAAGCAGGGCCGCGTTGTCAAAATCGGCTTTGACGTACACGACGACCTGACTGCTTGTGGGATGTATCTCCACACAGGCAAAGTTCTTCAATCGCTTGAAGGCGATGTAGTACTTCAAGGTTTTCTCCTGCACGTCATCGCCCAGCTCCATGCAAAAGGCGCGAACGGCCTCATAGCGGTCGGTCAGTGCCTGGTCGGCCGCATTCAAATAGTCCGTGACGGTCTTGTAGTTCGCCGGACTGGAGGAGGTAGACACAGACGACGCACGAGCCGACGCGCTGGCCGCGCTGATGAGATCGAGTAACAGCAGTTCGTCCCCGAAACGCTGATACCGGAGAAGCTCGATGTTGCGGTTAATTTGCTGAATGGCGTGCTCGTCGTACCGATTGAAGTCTCCGGCGATGCAGAGGAGACGTGGCCCGCTCCAGTCTATATTGCCGGCCGCCTCTTCTCCGAGCTGCTTCATCACTAACAGCTCGAAATCACCTCGGTGATCCATCAGCCAGTCCAGGTAGTAGAGCCCCTGGTTGATAACATTCTGGTTCATCGCCCGCTTGTACTCGATGATGACCGGGTAGCCATTTTCATCGAGGCCGAGCGTGTCGATGCGTCCGCCGTGCTTCGGACCCGTACTGTGCTCGGAGGCAAGAAATTGCACGCCGAGAAAGGTTTCGAGGTGCTTCTCGATCAGCTGCTGAATCGATTTCTCTACGGCAACGGATTTGCCTTCCAGCTCGTCAACCGCTCCGTTTGCCGTACGAAAGAGCTTGATGTCGGACATACGGTCACCCGGTTAAACGGATAGGGTCAGGTAAAGGGAAGCTTTCCGGCTAAGCTGAGAGCGACAAACGTCATCAGGATTCTCCGGCTGCACTGCGGCACAATTGATTTACATCCTGTCCATCATGCGCATCCGGTTGTATAGCGGCTGATCCCAGTCGCCGTTGACGTTGATGTGCGCCGACCGGAGGTCACCAAACGCCCCTGAGCCAAAGACCGCGACAAGATGCTCGTCCAGATCTCGCTTGAACTCATGCAGCTCTCCGAGTATCTCCCATGAGTTGTCACCCCAATGCTTCCGCGGCCGCGTCGGAAGACTGCGAAACCCTTCTTCGTCAATCGGCACATTGTGCTTCACGAACTGCTTAATCGCACGGTCGACACCGGGTGTTAGGTAGGCGTGATGAACGTACGCTGCGGTAAAGTGCGGTCGGAATCCGTACATTTTAGGTCCCGCCGGAATCATGATCGCTTGACTCATACGGGTGGCTCGCTGTGGGCAAAAGAGTGGATGCCTCACGACGTCGTGAGATCGATCGTCCGCACACCGCCTGGCGGTGAAGCCGTTTGCGAGTCGTCAACACTCGCGATCTGGATGTGGTCGTTGTGCTTGCGTGCAAAGACATGCTCCATCACATCCCGCGTCTCCATCGTCTTACGAAACTCCTTCGTGACCTCGACGAGGTTGTACGCTGCGAAGCGAAGCCGCACAAGCTCCATGTAGTTCTTCGCCGTGTAGGCGACACGTCGGAGCTTCTTACGGGTCAATTCGCCACCGATGATCGGGCCTGCCCACCCGGCAAAAGCCATTGACCAGGGGTTTTCCTCCACGTTTTCCTTCACCCGTTCCATGAAGGCATTAAATCCACCACGCGAACGGTAGAAGAGCTTATCTTTGAACTTGCGCGCTCGGCGCCCGGACGCATCCGGCACAGGGTAGGTAGCCACATGCTCTTCCCCGGACTTCTTGACGACATTGATCGTTTTGCCAAAGAATGCGGTGGCCTCATCGAATAGATCCGCCATCCGAGCGGAGTAGACGAGCAGCGTCTGCGGGACGTCCGCTCTCTTGTTCTCGACGAGATCATTGAACATCTTGTGTGACTCATCGCCGACGGCCTGCGTAACATCGATGCGGATACTATGGCGGTTCCGGTGCTCTTCGGCCCACTGGCTGAGGATGTTTCGCATCCACCGGTGCCGTCGCTCGGCAAACTGCGCCTCCTGCAGTTTGCGCATCTGATGCTGTTCGTACCACTGGCCAAGTTCAGCGATCACTTCGAGGGCCCGGAACGGGAGTTCGAGAACGCCGAGCGGCGTTGCGTTTCCCGGACAGGTGTGCGGTTCCATCGAGACGATTTTGCCGGAAGCGTCTCGGCCTTGCTTCCAGAGTGAGTAGTCGGACATGAGAGGGAAGGAAAAAGGGGGAAGGGGAATATCTGCTAATGCGCCGCCTCTCCATCAGACAGCCTCCTGCACGTCGAT
>CAYFQV010000343.1:0-2383 GCA_964345195.1 uncultured Spirochaetaceae bacterium | reverse complement strand
TCTACACGCGCCGCATCCGGTTCTACTACCCTGACGACATGGTCCAGTCCACCCTACGCCGGGAGGCCCTCCTGGAGCGAGAGGCACGAAACGTGATTTCGATGAACCCCGGGTTCCGCTTGGAAAACCTGAACTTCAACTACGAGTGGTCGCGGGACAAAGGCTTTCCCTTCGATCTGGAGCAGGTCTTCGACGACGGCGCCCACACGTACCTCAAGCTCCCCAGCACGGCCGCGCACGACGTGGCGCCCGTGCTCTTCATCACGGTGGGCGGCGAACGCCAGCTCCTCAACTACACGGTCCGCGCCGCTGGCGAGACGAGCCAGTACTACATCACCGACCGCGTCTTCCGGGACGGGGTCCTGGTCGTCGGGGCGCGGGGTAAGAACTGGCTTGGACGATCGAAGCACAGCGAGGAGACGCTCCGCATTCGCAACCGAGACCGGAGATAACTCGAACCGACTGCGTGTTCTGCGCAAGAACTCTGTACACCCTACGATCCAACCACGACGAGGACGAGTTGAAGACCGACATGACGACCGACGAAACGCGCCCTTCGGACCAGGATATTCGCCCCCCGGAGCCGCCAGCGGCGACCCGGCTCAACAAGCTGGCCCTCATTGTAGCCGCTGCCATCATGAGCGCGACGCTTCTCACCGTCGCCTTCGTGATCGGTGGAGGGAGTGACGAGCCGTCCCCGACGCACGCACAGGAGGACGCCCGGCAGCCATCGCGGCGGCACGCTCAGACGTCGTTTCTCGACCGCCCACCGGCCGAAGAGGGGGGAGTAATCGACCCGTTTACAGGCCTCGGCGCTGCCGACCTGGAGGCTTCGACCCTTGATCCCGACGCGACCTTCATCACAGCCGATGGGCCATCTGTCTCCGACCGATCCGGATTGACGCCGCCCCCTTACGGCGCATCCGAGCCGTACCGCACGCGCGCACCGCGTCGGGGTCAAACCGCCGGCGCGCCGGACGAGCAGGCCCTTCACCGTGCGCTCCGCTCCAGCCTGCGCCCCCGAGGTTCAGGCGCCGGCGTGGCTGCGGTGGGTAGCGTATCCCCCGCAGGGCAGGGGGGAGGTGGATTCTCCGAACGCTCGGTCCTCGCCGGCGACGCCGCTCTTGCATACGACCACGGTTACCTGGAAGCCCTCAAAGAGATCGGCGCGGCGACGGGCACTGCGGGCACGTGGCCTTCCCCTGGCGCGGCGGCACTGGGTTCTGCTGCACTGGGCTCTTCTTCCGAGAGGGCGCAGACTTTCTTGCAGCAGGCAGCCGGGGCGCGGCAGGGATCCAACTACATCGCAACAGCCATTCAGCAGCCCATGAGCCCCTTCGAGGTCCGCGAAGGCACGCTCATCGAGGCGTTTCTCCTGACAGGCATCCACTCCGACCTCCCGGGTGAGGTCGTCGCCCAGGTCTCGCGCTCGGTGTACGACTCGCACACGCAGCAGACGCTGCTCATCCCGAAGGGGACCCGGCTCATCGGCAGCTACGACAACCAGATCGCACTGGATCAGAGCCGACTGCTCGTGGCCTGGACGCGCATGGTGTTCCCCGATGGGCGAAGTGTGAACCTGCCCGGCCTGAACGCGAAGGATCTGGCGGGCGCGAACGGACTCACCGGCCAGGTCAACCGGCACTATTGGCGCGCTTTCGGCAACGCGATGATGCTTGCCGTGGTGGGCGGAAGCCTTTCCTACGCCGCTCAGACGACGCGGCGGGACGGTGCCTATGGCTATCCAACGCCTGGCGAGGTGATGGCCGGCTCGGTGGCGACCGAGCTGAGCCGCGTGGCAACAGAAATCCTGCGCGGGAGCGTCACGCGCCGGCCGACCATCCGCATTCGTGAGGGAACGCCCTTCAACGTGTTTATGAACGGCGACCTGGCGCTCGCGCCGTACGCACCCCAGGACGGATTCATGGAGCCGGTGAGCACTCCGCCTGACTTTCAGATCGCGCCGAATCAATGAGAAGATCCATGACTGGCGCGTTGCTGCCCTGAGTGAGACTCTCTTGGACAACATCTATCGGCCTCCGTCCTCTCCGCCGCGCCTAGCGCGAATCACGAGCCCCTACGCGGTCCTGATGGTCCTGCTGGCGAGCCTGGTCGTCGGCGTGCAGACGGCCACGCAGTACGTGGCCTGGGGCTTCGGCTTTCACGCGAACCTCGGCGCGCCAGCGCTCGTCTTCCCACCCGGGAGTGATATGGCCTTCCGCGCCGGCGCCGTCCTCTTCAGCGGCGGAGCCCTGACGCTTCTCCTCATTCCGATAGTCCGGCGGTGGGCTGCGCCGCTTTTTGTTCTCTCGGCAACTGGCGCCGCGTTGAGCCTCTCTCCAGTGCTCTACGCGCCAATCCGCTACGTGAACTGGGCCATCGC
>CAYFQV010000342.1:0-2383 GCA_964345195.1 uncultured Spirochaetaceae bacterium | reverse complement strand
GCGATGGCCCAGTTCACGTAGCGGATTGGCGCGTAGAGCACTGGAGAGAGGCTCAGCGCGGCGCCAGCTGCCGAGAGAACAAAAAGCGGCGTAGCCCACCGCCGGACCATCGGAATGAGGAGAAGCGTCAGGGCTCCACCGCCGAAGAGGACGGCGCCGGCGCGGAAGGCCATGTCACTCCCGGGTGGGAAGACGAGCGCTGGCGCGCCGAGGTTTGCGTGAAAGCCGAAGCCCCAAGCTACGTACTGCGTGGCCGTCTGCAGGCCGACGACCAGGCACGCCAGTAGGACCACCAGGACCGCGTAGGGGCTCGTGATTCGCGCTAGGCGTGGCGGAGCGGACGGAGGCCGATAGATGTTGTCCAAGAGAGTCTCACTCAGGGCAGCAACGCGCCAGTCATGGATCTTCTCATTGATTCGGCGCGATCTGAAAGTCAGGCGGAGTGCTCACCGGCTCCATGAATCCGTCCTGGGGTGCGTACGGCGCGAGCGCCAGGTCGCCGTTCATAAACACGTTGAAGGGCGTTCCCTCACGAATGCGGATGGTCGGCCGGCGCGTGACGCTCCCGCGCAGGATTTCTGTTGCCACGCGGCTCAGCTCGGTCGCCACCGAGCCGGCCATCACCTCGCCGGGTGTTGGATAGCCGTAGGCACCGTCCCGCCGCGTCGTCTGAGCGGCGTAGGAGAGGCTTCCGCCCACCACGGCAAGCATCATCGCGTTGCCGAAAGCGCGCCAGTAGTGCCGGTTGACCTGGCCGGTGAGTCCGTTCGCGCCCGTCAGATCCTTCGCGTTCAGGCCGGGCAGGTTCACGCTTCGCCCATCGGGGAACACCATGCGCGTCCAGGCCACGAGCAGGCGGCTCTGATCCAGTGCGATCTGGTTGTCGTAGCTGCCGATGAGCCGGGTCCCCTTCGGGATGAGCAGCGTCTGCTGCGTGTGCGAGTCGTACACCGAGCGCGAGACCTGGGCGACGACCTCGCCCGGGAGGTCGGAGTGGATGCCTGTCAGGAGAAACGCTTCGATGAGCGTCCCTTCGCGGACCTCGAAGGGACTCATGGGCTGCTGGATGGCTGTTGCGATGTAGTTGGATCCCTGCTGTGCCCCGTCTGCCTGCTGCAAGAAAGCCTGCGCCCTCTCGGAAGAAGAGCCCAATGCAGCAGAACCCGGCGCCGGCGCGCCAGGGGAAGGCCACGCGCCTGCAGTGCCCGACGCCGCGCCGATCTCTTCGAGGGCTTCCAGGTAACCGCGGTCGTAGGCAAGAGTGGCGTCGCCGGCGAGGACCGAGTGTTCTGAGAATCCACCTCCCCCCTGCCCTGCGGGCGATACGCTCCCCACCGCTGCCACACCGGCGCCTGAACCTCGGGGGCGCAGGCTGGAGCGGAGCGCACGGTGAAGGGCTTGCTCGTCCGGCGCGCCGGCGGTTCGGCCCTGACGCGATGCGCGCGTGCGATACGGCTCGGATGCGCCGTAAAGGGGCGGCGTTAGTCCGGATTGGTCGGAGACAGATGGCCCATCGGCCGTGATGAAGGCCGCGTCGGGATCAAGGGTCGAAGCCTCCAGGTCGGCAGCGCCGAGGCCTGTAAACGGGTCGATTACTCCCCCCTCTTCGGCCGGTGGGCGGTCGAGAAACGACGTCTGAGCGTGCCGCCGCGATGGCTGCCGGGCGTCCTCCTGTGCGTGCGTCGGGGACGGCTCGTCACTCCCTCCACCGATCACGAAGGCGACGGTGAGAAGCGTCGCGCTCATGATGGCAGCGGCTACAATGAGGGCCAGCTTGTTGAGCCGGGTCGCCGCTGGCGGCTCCGGGGGGCGAATATCCTGGTCCGAAGGGCGCGTTTCGTCGGTCGTCATGTCGGTCTTCAACTCGTCCTCGTCGTGGTTGGATCGTAGGGTGTACAGAGTTCTTGCGCAGAACACGCAGTCGGTTCGAGTTATCTCCGGTCTCGGTTGCGAATGCGGAGCGTCTCCTCGCTGTGCTTCGATCGTCCAAGCCAGTTCTTACCCCGCGCCCCGACGACCAGGACCCCGTCCCGGAAGACGCGGTCGGTGATGTAGTACTGGCTCGTCTCGCCAGCGGCGCGGACCGTGTAGTTGAGGAGCTGGCGTTCGCCGCCCACCGTGATGAAGAGCACGGGCGCCACGTCGTGCGCGGCCGTGCTGGGGAGCTTGAGGTACGTGTGGGCGCCATCGTCGAATACCTGCTCCAGGTCGAAGGGGAAGCCCTTGTCCCGCGACCACTCGTAGTTGAAGTTCAGGTTTTCCAGGCGGAAGCCAGGGTTCATCGAAATCACGTTTCGCGCCTCTCGCTCCAGGAGGGCCTCCCGGCGAAGGGTGGACTGGACCATGTCGTCAGGGTAGTAGAACCGGATGCGGCGCGTGTAGA
>CAYFQV010000341.1:0-2390 GCA_964345195.1 uncultured Spirochaetaceae bacterium | reverse complement strand
GACGTCTTTCACATTGATCAACCCACTCACGCGGAGCGGATCGAAGAGCCCTACGTCTCTCGCGTCGCGGCGGCCCACGAGGACGGCTGGGAGACCGGCAGTCGCGGATGGAACTACGGTTTCGACCGCGATTTTACCCGGCGTCTCATTCTGCGCAGTCAGGGCACGGTGCTCTCGGCCAAGACGCTTCCCCTTGCGAAGGTTCCGGGAAAGTACTTCGGCATTGTCCGCTGTTTCCGGAATGATCAAGTGGATGCGACACACCTCGCGGAGTTCTATCAGACCGAGGGTATCGTTCTCGGAGAGGATGTGAACCTCCGGACATTGCTCGGCTTTCTGGAGATGTTCGCGGAAGAGCTGGCCGGAGCAAGCGACATCAAGTACGTCCCGGGTTATTTCCCCTTTACCGAGCCGTCGGTGGAGGTTCATATCAAGCATCCGGTGCTCGGGTGGTTCGAATTGGGAGGTTCCGGCATTTTCAGGCCTGAAGTGACGGAACCGCTAGGGGTTCATGTGCCCGTATTGGCGTGGGGACTCGGGATCGACCGCATGGCGCTCATGCATCTGGGCCTCGATGATCTACGGGAGCTTTTCTCGACCGACATTGAGCGTGTGCGATTGCGGAGAAGGAAGTAGGCATGCCCAAAATTGAATCACGCAAAGATGAGTTCGTACGTCTCCTCGGCGCGGACCTGCCGGATCATGAGCTTGAAGAGTTGCTCACGGTGGCTAAGGCGGAGTTGGATGAGCCGGTAAACGCCGAAGGCGTGGTGAAGTTTGAGCTGAACGACACGAACCGTCCCGATCTCTGGTCGACGCCGGGACTCGCGCGGCAGCTTCGGATCTACCGTGGGGGATCGGCTCCAGAGTATCCGTTTTTCTCACGGAACGGTTCCCTGCAGGATGCGGGAGACCGCGTGGTCGAGGTAGACACATCGACCCAGGATATTCGGCCGTATATCGTTGCCTTTGAGTTCACGGGACCTGCGGTGACCGAGGCGGTTCTCGAGGACATTATCCAGTCGCAGGAGAAGATTTCCTGGAACTTCGGTCAGAAGCGGCGAGGCATTGCAATGGGGGTCTATCGGGCGGATCTGCTCTCGTACCCGGTGCGTTTTCGGGCGGTAGATCCGCAGGCGGTGTCGTTCACGCCGCTCGGCATGGACCGTGCCATGAACCTTGCCACCATCTTGACGGATCATGAGAAGGGGCGTGAATTCGGGGGAATTGTGAAAGACCTCGACCGCTATCCACTCCTTGTCGACGCGAACGAGCGTGTGCTCAGTTTCCCGCCGGTGATCAACAGCGCGGATATTGGCGGCGTGCAGCCGGGAGATACTCGGCTCTTCGTGGAGCTCACGGGAACGGATCTCTACACGCTGACGCTTGCCTGCTCGATCGTTGCCGTAGATTTGGCGGATCTGGGCTACAAGATTCGGCCCGTGCAGGTTCGCTATCCCTATGACACGCCGCTGGGGCGCAACATTGTCACCCCGTACTACTTTCAGCAGCCACAGCAGACGCATGTAAGTCACGCCGGAAAGATGCTCGGTGGTGAGATTAGCGCGGAGCAGGGCGTGGAGGGCTTGCGGCGTGTGGGGGTGCCGGCCGAGGCAAAGGATAACGTTATTCTGGCGTATCCGCCGGTGTACCGGAACGACTTTCTTCATTCGGTGGATGTGGTGGAAGACATTATGATCGGTATGGGCATGGACAACTTCGAGCCGGACATGTCCTCGGAGTTTACCGTCGGCCGGCTCTCCACCGCCGAGGTCTACGCACGCGAGCTGAAGAGTCTCCTCGTTGGGCTGGGCTTCCAAGAGATGGTGTTCAACTATCTTGCCTCCTTCGAAGAGCTCGTCGAGCGGATGTATCCGGAGAATGCGCGTGCCGGTGTGCTTGAAAAGCTGGTACGGATCGCGAATCCGGTTTCGGAAAAGTTCGAGTACGTGAGGAATTCGGCCATCCCACTGCTCCTGGAAGCGGAGAGTGTTTCCGCGAATGCCGTGTATCCGCACAACATTTTCGAAGTCGGCAAGACCGTTACGGTCGCACCGGGAACCATTGCCGGGACGGAAACGCATAACACATGTGCCTTTTTGACTGCGGATGCCGACGCAGACTTCAACACGGTGACTGCAAATCTGACGGCTCTTTTCTACTACCTGAACACGCCTTATGCCGTCCGGGCGGTGGAGGATCCGCGTTTTATTTCGGGCCGTGCGGGGGAGATCGTGGTGAACGCCTCGGAAGGCGGTTTGCCGACGTCCTCAGCGGGCCGGTCTGCGGATCGCGTCGTCGGCGTTTTCGGTGAGGTGCATCCGCGCGTGCTGAGCAATTGGGGGATCGAGCTTCCCTGCGTTGTTTGTGAGATCGGTTTCGATCCGCTG
>CAYFQV010000340.1:0-2422 GCA_964345195.1 uncultured Spirochaetaceae bacterium | reverse complement strand
CCGAGGCGTCCGCCGTTGAGCATTTTGACCGCGTTCTCGACGGAGGCGGGCTTGTTGAAGTGGTAGCCCTGGAGGGTGCGACACTGGTGCTTGTTGAAGAACTCCCACTGGTCGCTTGACTCCACGCCCTCGGCGACGACATCCAGATCGAGAGAGTGTGCCAAATTAATGATGGCGTTGACGATCTTGTCGTTGTTCATGGCGAAGAGCTTGGTGACGAAGGAGAGGTCGATCTTGATGGTGTCGGCGGGAAGCCGGGAGAGATAGCTCAAAGAGGAGTAGCCGGTGCCGAAGTCGTCTATGGCAATGGTCAAACCCGGATAGCGCTCCTTGAGCTGTCGCATCTTCCGGGTGGCCGTGTCCGGGGCGCTCATAATGCAGGTCTCGGTGATTTCGAGTTTGACGTTGGCGGGGTTGGCGCCGGTGTTTCGGAGGATGTTTCCGATCGTTTCTACCAGGTCGGGTTGATCGAATTGCTTCGGTGAGAGGTTGACCGTGACGTAGGTGTCGGTGTGACCGGCGTCGTTCCAGGCTTTGAGATCGCGAAACGCGGTTTCGAGGACCCAGTTACCCAGGGGAACGACGAGCCCGGTCTCCTCCGCCACGGGAATAAAGATGCCCGGCGACACTGCGCCCAAGGTCGGGTGGTTCCAGCGCAGCAGCGCCTCGAAGCCCAGCACGGATCCGTCGTTGTCGACTAAGGGTTGGTAGTTGAGGTAGAACTCGCCGCGCTCCAGGCCGCCGCGAATGCCTTGCTCAATTTGCCAGCGCTCGTTGGCCTGTGCATCCAGAGAGGAGCTGTAAAAGGCCAAGGTGTTGCGGCCGGCCCCCTTTGCGCTGTACATGGCCAAGTCGGCGGCCTTCGTGAGGGCTTCCACACTGTCTCCGTGAGTCGGAATCAGAGCAATGCCGATGCTCACGCCCACCGATACGGTTGCGGCGGCACCGTCGGTCTCTGCGCTCTTGAGCTGATACGGGCTTCGCACCGTAGCAAGAAGCTTATTCGCCACCTGAGCCGCGTCTTCTCGCTGGTGGATGTAGCGCAGTAGCACCACGAACTCGTCGCCGCCGAATCGGTATACCTGATCGTTCTGGCGCAGGGTGCCCTGCAGGCGTTTACCCGTCTCGATCAGGAGCTCATCGCCGGCCTCATGTCCCATGGTGTCGTTCACCTGCTTGAAGCCGTCAAGATCCAAGAACATGACGGCCCCCAGTCCCGTGGCTATCCGTTCGAGGCTCGCCGGCAGATCCGCAATGTCTGCATGGAAGAGATCGCGGTTGCCGAGACCGGTGAGTTGGTCGTGGTACGCCAAGTGGCGAAGGCGCCGCTCATCGTTCTTACGCTGGGTAATGTCGCGAATGATGCAGGTGAGGCTTCGCCCATTGAAATCCTTCGAGTTTCCGAACGAAATCTCCACCGGGGAGATGCCGCGGTGTTTGTGCGTGCCCAGCAGCTCCATGCTGTTCTTCAGGCCGAAGGCGGAGCGATCTCGGTCGTCAACAATGAAGTACTTGCGAAACTCATGCTCATGTCGCCCGAACACTCCGGGCGGAAAAAGCTCACTGAAATGCTTTCCCTGGAGCTCTTGGGGCTCGTGACCGAAGGTTTGGCGGACCGCTGAGTTTGCGAACACAATATTCAGATCCTCGTCGAGCCGGAGAATCGCCTCATTCAGCGTTTCAGAGAGGATGTCATAGTTGTGCTGTGTCTCCCGAAGCTCCTGCAATAGGCCCCGTTGTTGTGCGAGGTTGCGCATGACCAGCACGAGGCGTGTCTCCATGGCGATCCGCACGGAGCTGAGGACCCCCTCGAGCGACAGCGTTTCCTTGTTCCGGGTGCGCGCCCGGAAGAGCACCATGTCGTCCGGCCGGTAGACACGGCGCTCGGGCTCGTCATGGGTGAACGCGGCGATTGTCCTCTCGAGGTGCTCCCGATACTGTGGCTCCACAATGTCGACGAACCCTGTCTCGAGTATGGAATCCAGTGCGAATCCAGTGGTCATGGTGAATGCGGGATTGGCGAACTGGACGGTTCCGTCGGGTCGAAGCTCTACCGCGGGGTCCGTGCTGCGGTTGAGCACTTGGCGTGGATCCTGCTGCTCGAGGCCCAGGCCTTGCCGAGCGTGGTGGCCCTGAATGACTCGCTCGAGGAGCTCGTCGAAGAGTGAGTCTCCGAGCTCAGCGTCCTCGGAGCCGGTCCGTCCGTCCCGATTGCCGGAACGGCCGGGGTCCTCTGACTGGTCGGTAAAGCTCTCTCGCGCCTGCGAGATGCTAGCTCCAATCCGGAGGATCCGTTGCTCGAGCGTATCCAGCGTTGTTTCGACGGCGTTTAGTGCGCGTAAGTAGTTCAAACCTTCGCCTAAGTTTCGTTTTTGCCATTATCGCGGAGTGGGATTCTGAACACAAGGTGGGTTCCGGCGGC
>CAYFQV010000339.1:0-2423 GCA_964345195.1 uncultured Spirochaetaceae bacterium | reverse complement strand
CCGGGTGGGAAAAGAGGACAACCCATGAGTTCCCCGTCCACTGATGGAAGTCGATTTCGCCTTCGGTGGTCATTGCCGTGAAATTGGGTGCTTCATCGCCGAGTAGTAATCCCATGTTCTTGTTCCTTGTCGAAAGATATGGTGATGCACCGCCGGAATCGGCCGGCGGCGTGACCGCTCTTGCTGCGGTCTCTTTTTCTGCGGGCTCTTTTTGTTTATATTCTCAATCAAGATAATACAGATTCTGTTGGCTCACGTCAACAAGGTCCGTTGCGACCCGCTCCGGTGTATCAATCAGGATCCAACAGGCTCAGGATCCAACAGGGCGACGCGCCCGGATGCCAGGCGAACAAGCGCACCTCGCTCGGTTTCCGCGAGCTGCGTGACACCTTGTCCGGCATCCAGACGAGCGAAGGCATCGCCCGTTATGAAGTCCCGGAGGATGCGATCCTCCGCAACGGTCACGGTCCTGCCCTGCGCCACCGATCCGTCGGCTGCAGTGAAGCCCACGTGGCCTTTTAGTGTCTTCACCCGCAAGAGGCCTGCGGATGCGCCGGTCACAAGAAGCGGTGTGCCCGCTTCAACGGAGATCCGTCGCACGTCCGGTGTTTGTAGCTCGGGATCCTGCCTCGCCTCCGCCCCTGCAAAGCTGTCACCGGCACCCTCGAGGAAGGGATTACGGTTCCGCGGCCTTGGCCGACCCGAAGATGCGGTGGGGAGGCGGGACACAAGAGTGGTTTCTTCGGACGGCACTATCCACCGGCGGATCCTGTACAAGGCGTCGTCGGATGGAGATGCAGGGGTTGATTCCGGCGGATCGACGAAGTAGCCCCACGGGTCGACCGGACGCCGCCAGCTTCCCTGATAAATGCCGATGTGAAGGTGCGGCGGTGTGGTGACGGCATTTCCGCTGTTTCCAACAGTGCCTATCACATCTCCGGCGCTGACTTCGGCACCCCTGGTCGTGAGTTGATCCTCCAAATGGGCGTAGTAGAGCATGATCCCGCGTTGCTCATCCCGGAGGGTCACGATCTTGCCCCCGCGCTCTCGGGTGCCCACGCGAACCACCTCGGAGTCACTCACCGCGAGGACCGGCGTTCCGCGGGCTGCGAAGACGTCCACACCGTGGTGCAGCCGTGCCCCTCCGTCCCGGTCGTCGCCGAAGAAACTCCAAATGTTCGCCTCCGTGGCTCCCTGTACGGGAAAGGCCAGAGACGCTTCTTCAATGATGGTGATTTCGAACTCACCGCCGCGAAGCAGTTCCGGCTGCAGTCGGAACAGATAGAAGCCGTTTCTTCGCGCCTCGAGGACCACCCGGTCTTGTTCCTCCGGGCGGCTCGCAACGAGCTCCTCCACTTCGAGCCGTGGCTCTCCGTCTTCGCCGTCGCGCTCGCCCGTGTCTGAGAGACGAAACACATCTGCAAAGTAGTAATCGTGCTCCGTCTCGAGCTCTATCACAACGCGTCGCCCGCGAGTGAGCGGAAACCAGTAGCCGAGGGCGTCCGGGTCTCTCGGGTCCATGTAGACCGTCTCCGAGAACGGCAAGGCCACGCCGGCGGGCTCTTCCATGACCCGGTCGTATGCTTCGGTCCAAGCCCGGGCCATGGCGGTGTCGGCGATCTCCAGGCGATCCAGCGCTTCACGGTAGTTCTGGTGAGACTGCCGCGGCTCAAAGGGCTCTTCGACGATCTCTCGAGGGCGATTGATCCACAGAACAACAGCAGCGGCCGCAAGAAGCGCCAGGGTAGGTATCACATATCGCCACACCTTCATGTCACCGAAGGTACATGCTCACAGCTGTGTTCGGCCACGGGTTGCCGAGGCCGTCCGGCTTGGGTAGCTTGCCGGAATGAGTGAACACAAACAGTGGGACAGTCCGCCGGAGATGCGGATCGAAACGGACAGAACCTATCGGGTTCGTATGGAGACGAGTCGGGGTGCCGTAAGCATCGACCTCTATCCTGAACACGCACCCAAAACCGTGAACAACTTCGTCTTTTTGCTGCAGGAAGGCTTCTACGACGGTGTCGCCTTTCACCGGGTGATCGACGGCTTCGTGGTGCAGGGCGGAGACCCGACCGGTACGGGGCGCGGTGGACCGGGATACCGCTTCGAGGATGAGACAGCGGGCAATCCGCTGAAGCACACTGCTCACGTCCTCTCCATGGCGAACGCCGGGCCGGACACCAACGGTAGCCAGTTCTTCATTACCTTGGGGCCCCAACCTCATCTCGACGGCCGGCACACCGTATTCGGTGAGGTGGTCGACGGGCACGACGTAGTGGACTCAATCAGTCAGGGTGATCGGATGGAGACGGTGCGGCTGGTGGAGTAGGCGTTCCGGGTGTCCCGGGAGCCGGCCGGTACGTGACCGTGGCCGGCACCGGCGGCAGCCTAGTGCGAAGCGCGCTAGCAATGTAGGG
>CAYFQV010000338.1:0-2434 GCA_964345195.1 uncultured Spirochaetaceae bacterium | reverse complement strand
AGACCCGCGGCGCGGGCGACAAAGCGCTTGTGTGCAGGGGGTAATCGGGCTGGGCGGATTTGAACCGCCGACCTCACGGTCCCGAACCGCGCGCGCTAGCCACTGCGCTACAGCCCGAAGGAATCCGCCGTAGCGGAATCTACGGGAGCGACGGGGATTGAACCCGCGACCTCCGGCTTGACAGGCCGGCGCGATAACCAACTTCGCCACGCCCCCGTGTGTAGGCAGGCAATATAGAGAAAGACAAAAAAGCTGTCAACCGGTTCGAGCCTCTGCGTTCCGCCCGAAACGTTCCGCCCGAAGTGTTCCCCACACAGATAGTACCGCGGGGCTGAAGGACGCTACACTACAGAATAAACGGCCGAATTGACACTCCGGTCCCCTGATGGTACCGTCTCTAACTCGATCTAATGTAGCGACATCAGTCATTGCCGGTGACTACGTATTCCGCGCGGAATGCGTACACAAGCACCAAAGAGGAATTGAGTATATGGCTTCGAATCAAGCTAAGGGCGGTGGGCCCGAGCGACCGGGACGCGACCGCAAACCCATGACGCAGCGACCACTGCTCTACATCTTCAGCCTGCTTATCCTTATCATCATTGTGGTAACTTTCGTCGGTGGACCAATAGCATCGGGGACCGCCTCCAGGAGCGGCCGGATCGTGTTCGGCACGTATGATGGTGAAGAAATCGCCTACGCCCAGGGAAACTATTTCGCTCGACAATATCAGTCGATCGCGCAGCAGCAACAGGCACAGGACGAAGGTCAGGACCTGCAGACACAACTGCGCAACATATGGCGACAGGCGTTCAATCAAACTCTTTTTCACATTGCGATCATGCAGCAAGCGCAAGCGAGCGGCATTACGGTTGCCTCAAGTCAGGTTGACCGCCAAATTGCGCAGCATCCGCAGTTTCAAGAGGGCGGGAGTTTCAGCGCGGCGGCTTATGAGCGTACGTCCAGCCAAGAGAAGTTCGCCCTTCGTAACTATCTCAGAGAGAGCCTGATTCACGAGCGTTTCGTTCAAGACAAGCTTCAGGGTACGCGGACCAGCCAAGGAGAGGTTGACTTCGTGAAGAGCATGGGCAGCCCCGAACGCAAGTTCAACGTCGTCGGCTTGGCCTTTAGTGACTACCCTACCGAACAAGTTCGCGCCTATGGCCGGGAGAACGACGATCTCTTCCGGCGGATCAACCTTTCCCGGATTACCATTGACTCGGGACGGCAGGAGGCCGAGCGCATACGCGAGCAGCTCGAAAACCGTACGTCAAGCTTCGAAGAGCTCGCACAGGCTCACTCAGTGGACCGCTATGCCGAAGACGGTGGCGAAGTGGGCAGAGTGTACTTCTACGAGTTACAGCGCGAGTTCGAAAACTCCGATCAACTCGATGAGGTTTTCGCGATGGACTCCGGCTCAACCACTCAGGTGTTGGAAACTCGAGATGCCTGGATTATTTTTCGGATCAATCAGCCGGCGGTTCCCATTGATCTCGAAAGCGACGAGGGCGTCGCCGAAGTGCGCAGCTACATGGAATCCTTTGAGCGGGGGCGGATCGAAGATTACCTCATCGGCGAGGCCGAGGAGATCCGCGACGCATCCCAGCAGGGTGACTTCGCAGCCGCTGTGCAGACGGCCGGATATGAGCTTTCTGAAACGCCCTTCTTTCCAATAAACTACGGCAACCTTCCTTTCTTCACCCGGGTCTCCTCCAACGGCGAGGAGCTGCAGAACGCCGCGTTCCGTCAAGACCTTCTGATCGAGGCGTTCTCCATTGAACCGGAAACGACCACTGAACCACACGTTCTCCGAAACACCGTGGTCGTCATGTCCCTCATCGAAGAGCGGGAGGCGCCGGAGGATTCCCTCGCCTTTCTGGACGCTTACTACAGCACCCTCGTACAGCAATTCCAGGCGCGCCAGTTGGAGCGGAGTCTGATCGACCAGGAAAAACTGGACAACAACTTCTCCCAGGCTTTCGCACGCCACGTCCTTGGCCAGTAGAGGCGGCTTACCGGAACGACCGCGTCTCAGCCCGGCAGGCCGTGGATACCAGGTCACGCACGTCGGGAAACCACTGTATTCCGCCGGCGATCCCGTTGCCTCCGCTGAGCGCCGGGCCGCCGCCGTGCGACCGGAGGAACAGACACTTTACATTGTTCCTTCGCCCCTCCTGGCTTATGGGCTCGACACACTGCTCGTGCGTCTACCGGCGAGTTCTCACGTACTTGCAGTCGAGGTCGATGTCTCCTTGGCCGCTCTCACCCGAGAGCGTGTACCCTCTTCGCTGCAAAGATCTAGTCGCGTAACATGGCTCCTTGCCGTCGATGATGCCACGATCGAACACACCCTGCGCAGCTTCTCCCCACGCCAATTCCGACGCGTCCGTCTTGTCAGCCTCAACGCGGGCTACGCCGTGAATCGGGAAAGGTA
>CAYFQV010000337.1:0-2477 GCA_964345195.1 uncultured Spirochaetaceae bacterium | reverse complement strand
CCGCTCGACGGTCGTCTCCTCGAAGAGGTTTTCGTTGGGGTCACCGAGCGGCGCGTCATCACCGACTAACGATAAGGATGTGTCGTCGGGCATAAGCTCCCCCGCATTGCGTTCGCCGCTCATGAGAGTGTCTGGTGAACGTGTTCGACTTTGTCCGTAAGGCGCTCGAAGCCTTTTCGGGTAACCTTCGCGATCCGCTGCCGCCGCTCCTCCAGGAAGGCGTTGTAGTCCATATGCTCCCATCCGTCGGGGAGCGCGTGCCATTCCATCATCTGCTCCAGCTCGCCATTGGTGTACCGCTCCGCGTACTCGGGAAAATATTCTGCCGGGGAGCGATCGGCAATCTGAATGTTGTCAGCCCACTCGACGTAGGCGTAGTTGGCAATCTGATTGCGACGGGTGTTGTTCGTGACGCCCTGCTTCTTGAGGTAGTTTTTCGGGAAGAGGTGGTGGCGCTCGACGCCCTTCTTCTTGGCGTTCACCGCCGGGTCGAGGAGCTCGGACACCTTCAGGTCGGAGAAGAGTGCCCTGGCATCAAGTACGTTCAGCGCCGCGTGGTAGGCGAAAAGTGTCGGGCTGTAGGCCGCGGACGAGTCGAGCTCATCGGGTAGTGTGATGGTCCAGAAGTCGCTGGTGAGGTTGTTCTGGATTATCTGGTCGAGCACCTGAACGAAGTCGCTCGCGGTGTCCGCTTCCTTGAGGCGTGCAAGGTCAGCTTCCATGGTGCTCTCGGACGAGCCTGTGTAACGCCTCGAGATGTTGCACATGAAGAACCAGCGAGCGATGACGACGCGTAGCTCGTGCCCCTTGAGACCAAAGTCGCGTCGCCCGATCAGGTACATGAGGTAGCAGTAGAAGAGGGTCATATCAGAAGTGACCATGTCGCCACTCCGAAAGCCCGCATGCGAGAGCGCCTTGAAGTACTCGTGCCAGTGGGTGAGGTCCAAGGCATACTCCTGGGCCCCGCGGAGCCGCTCAAACTGGCGAGCGCGCTGTTCGTCGGAGACCTCGCCTGTTTCGAGATCTTTGCCACGGAGGATTGAGTAGGCGTACTGAAGCCTAGCCCGGCGGAAGCCGAGTCCGATGGAGGCGCGCAGCAGCTGATCGGGGTCGGGATCGACAAAGTGGTTATATGGCGACGCCTCGTTCTTACTCGGCGTGCGTGCCTCGTAGCAGAAGGTTTCTAGCTGGCGGCGACCTTCTTCCCAGAAGACCGACATCAGTGTCAGAATGAAGTCGGCCTGGTTGAGCGCCTCCCCTTTGCTGTTGATGCGCACGAAGACTTCGGCGACTTCTTCCTCATTGACCGACTCGTTCAGCTCCAGTGCCGTGAAGTTGTACTGGTCGAGGCTGTACAGCCGCTGGATGGCCTTTTTGATCGCTTTCTGCTCCTCAGGAGGCACCTCGCGCTTGCCCTGAAGCTGCTCCATGAAGTCGTCCACGAAATCAAAGAGGTCCGTGTTGCCGCTCCAGATGGATGAGATATTGGAGATGTACTCGGGGTCGCGCCGCGTGGCCGCGCTCTGCACATCGAAGGTGGCGTCGCTCGGACGAAACGAGATGCGGAGGTCCTTTTCCTCGAAGTCCTCGTCGAGCACCGGCTGGCCCTTCATGACGGCGTACAGTGAGGTGAGTCGCTGCTGCCCATCTACGATCAGGAGGCGCGGCGCGTTGGACTTATCCGCTGTACCGATCTGGCGGCCGCCGGTCGTAGGCGCGTAGTTCCAGAAGAGAAGGTACCCGACCGGGAAGCCTTTATACAACGAGTCGAAGAGGTCACGCACTTTCGACGTCTTCCAGACGAAGGGGCGTTGAATGTCGGGGAGTGCAATCTCACCCAGGTCGATGTCCTGGATGAGCTTCGTGACGGGATAGGTCGTCGTGCTGAAGAGCGTCTGCTTCATAAAACGGACGAAGAGAAGAACCGAGGGGCTAAATGACAGAAAGGAATATGCTCAAAAAGCACTCCGAAATGGGTAATGCCGAGAGAGGCGACGCCCCGGGCCGGTACACAGATCAAGGAAAGCACGTCTGTGCACGGATGTGCAAACCCTATGCATTCACATGGTACACGACGGCGACAGCGGAAGCAAGAAGAGGTTACTCGTTCAGCGCGTCATAGTGATCGTAGTACCAGGCCTCGGCTTCGCGGAGGACCTCGCCCAGCGTGGGCCAGTCGTCCTCGGGCACGCGTTCGACGACGCCGTCCCTGTCGCCTTCGAGCACGTCGTAGCGGTGGACGTGATGGAACTGCCGGTGTGTGCGGTGCGGGCTGTCGTACCGAACGATGTTGCCCGTCCCCTCCAGCGCGACGTTGTACGAGTAGCTGGCCGTCTGGACGAGCGCATTAGCGCCTTCACCGTCCAGGACATCGAGCCGCTTGCGGACGTCGATGTAGATGCCGTCCCGGCAGCGGACGGTGCCTTCCAGCAGGATGGAGCCGGGAAGGGGTGTGAAGGTGAGGGTGTCCGATACGA
>CAYFQV010000336.1:0-2478 GCA_964345195.1 uncultured Spirochaetaceae bacterium | reverse complement strand
GCCCCCGAGGGCAATGGCGCCGAATGGGCTTTCCAAGGTTCCGGCCACCCGCCGGGCACCCCAGGAGGCCGGCAGCAGGCGCATGAGCTTGAGATTCCTGGGGAGGATGGGATAGCCGCGGCGGCGAAGCATGGCCAAGCCCTGCCCGACTGCGCCGACCGCGGTGCTTAGCAGCTCCATGTCGTCGGCGGCGCGCTGAAGGTTGCCCTCATGCCGATACGCCGCCGCGGCAAGGGGCAGAATCATGCACAGGTGACAGAGATGCCACGCCATGATCGGGTCATGGCGAGTGACGCCGATTCGGAAGCCCGCCATGGTCTCCTGAACACCTGCACACGCCGACGCCGATTCCGGGAACGCTTCGCCGATTACCAGACTGTTGAAAGGCTTGTCCTCCGGGCGCTCGCGGTCGGCGTAGAGAAGGACGTTCCCGTCCCAGGTGCCGCCAATGTCCGGGAAGCCGCCGAGAACGCGGTCGCGCCCCAGAAGCTCTCCCGCCCGGTCGTAGCCGCGGACCGTGTTGCCCAAGAACCAAACCACAGGCCGGCCGGGAAGCTCTGCCACAAGCTCCTCAACTCCGGGCCGCTGGATATCTTGCACGCAGGCCATGACGACATCGAACTCATCTTGGACCGGTTCTTGAAGGATCGGAAGGTGGACGGTACGCGTTGTACCGTCAATGCCGTCGCGTACGTGCAAGCCCTCCGCCTCCAGGCGCCTTGCCGTCTCTCCCCGCGCCAAGAGAGAGACCTCCGCTCCGGCATGCTGCAGACGAGCAGCCATATGTCCGCCGGTCACCCCGGCGCCGATCACGAGTATTCCGGCCATATGTCACTGTAGCATGAGTTATGGACCCGGCAACTACCAGCTTTCTCGGCACCCCCGGTGGATCGCCGGACGGGCAGCCTCGCGCCGACCGCGGACAACACTTCCCGCGGTCGGCGCCAATCACCCATCGGCCGGGCGGCCAACCATGAGCCACGTGACCCGCCGCCTCAATTTTGCGATCTTACAAGTATGAAGCTTTCGGAGCTCCGGTCACGCATTCCACGCATACGATCGGGCGACCTTATTGCCATTCTCACGGCCGTGCTTGCCATTACCGCCGTGTCGATCGCCGCGTATTCCGGCATCCAGGAAACCGCCACCGAGGTCGTGGTGCAGGCCGAAGAGCAACGCTTCCTCTACTCTCTCGAAAACGATCGCCGCCTTACATTCAGCGGACCACTCGGTACGACCGTCGTAAAGATTGAGGGCGGAGCAGTGTCGGTCGTCGAGGATCCGGGCCCCCTGCAAATCTGCGTGCGAAAGGGCGCGGTCAGCAGGCCCGGCGAATGGCTTGCCTGCCTTCCCAATGAAGTTTTCGTACGCGTTACCGGACCGCAGCCGGCGGATGCGGTGGATGGTCAAACCTACTGAGAACGACCGAATCCCCTTCTCGCGCCGGCTCTCTGCCGTGCCCACCTGAGGCACGGACCCTTATAGCTTCCGGGCGGGGGTCGATGCAGCCACTCCCGCCGGTCCCCGCTCATACGCGCCCGGCGCCGCGTACCTAGGCCGGGGCTTCGACGTCGGACGTCAGCGTGTTGTAGATGTAGCCGTTGCCGCAGATGACGATACTCACCGAAATGATCACCCCGACGACCGCGAGCACCACGCCGAAGGTCTCCGCGACGGCGGAACCGATCGCCGCGAGGATGGCCGCAACGGCGCCAACGATGAGCCCGAGCACGAGCAGGCCGAAGAAGATCGTCCACTTCTTCCCGTATGTGAGGTTATTGCTCTTCGTCAACGCAGCGGTAGGGTTGAGCCCCTTGTCCACAACGAGCAGCGTCGCAATGCTCCAGGCAATGCTCAGCACAATGCCGGGGATAATGAGGAGCAGCATGGCAATGCTCGTTCCCATGGACACGAGAGCGGTTACGAGGAAGTAGTCTCCCATCTGCTTCCGATAAGTCGGATTGAAGATCTCGGTGGGTGAGATGGGCTCACCCCGCCCTGCCTTCGCGACAAGCCCTACGCTCAGCCCGATCGTCGTGCCCACGTTCAGGTACGGGATCCATACGGTGAGCACCCACAGAATGACATTCGCAACGATCGCCCCCGCATTGCTGAGACCCTGCTTCACGCCGTTACCCACAATTCCACCGACAGACAGTTCGTTCATACGTCCTCCTGCATACACCGTAATGCTGGAACCGCGAGCGCGCAACGGTATCGATCTGAGCCACGCACCGCGCCGGCCCACCGCGCTCGGCCACTCATTTTCTTCTAACAATAGTTCGATTGTATGGATTGGAAACTATTACAACGCGCACTATAATGAGAATCGCGGCCCGGAACGGGGCGCTTATCCAAACCTTGGTAGTATTTCCAAGCCAATAGCACGAAGGACGGTATTATTATGAGAAGACATTCTACGCGCCTCGTCACGGTCATGGGCATTGTGGCGATCTCTCTGCTGCTCATGTCGGCGGC
>CAYFQV010000335.1:0-2479 GCA_964345195.1 uncultured Spirochaetaceae bacterium | reverse complement strand
CCCCGGAGGGCACAATCGGCTCGCCGGCGTCATCCGTCAGCTCGGCATCCGCCGAAGCGCTGAAGGAGAGGGGGATGGTGCCGGAGAGCACGGCGGCGAGTTCTTGGTCTGAGCTGCTCGTGGCGTCGACCTCTATTGTCGCACTCGTGACCTCTATGGTGTAGTTGAAGAAAAGCCCGGACGGACGGTCATTGATGATGGTCTGCAGCTCGATCTGCTCATCCGTTCCTGAGCTCAGACTCTTTGGCTGTCCTTCGTTGTTGGGATCCTCGATCAAGACAAGGGGCTGCGCATTTCCCGACCAGTCAGCTTCGAGGTAGAGGGAAAAATCACCGCTACTCCCGCCGTCACTAAAGCCCAAGCTGGAGCTGATGCTGTCGAACTCCAACTCATTCGGCAAGAAGCTGCCCACCGAGGAGAAGTCGAGACCCTCGGCTCCGGTCGCGGGGAACTGATCACTGATCGTCGCAGCGGCAATGGTGAGCTCGTCGAGTTCGAAGGTGCCGGTCACCTGCCCGCTCAGCGTATATGTGTCACCGGGGACCACGTTCGAGAGTGTTGTCGTGCTGTCTCCGGGGGACCCGTCGTCAAGCTCGACACCGACATCCACATCTATGCTCTCCATATCTACGTAGAACGGATCACCTGCGCTGCTCGGGGAAATGTCCCAACTGTTCGTGGTGTCCGCCGATTGTGGAAAGCTGTTCGTGCTGTCGGTGTCGGGGGCAAACGTGACTTGCTGGGCCGTCACGCCGGTGGTATTTGCACCGCTGGCGGTAGTCGACGAAATGTTTACGTCTACATCGATCGGGAGCTGATTATTCAACTGTATGTCCAGTACCGGGTTGAGGAAAACTGCCGATTCCACGAGATCGCGGGTGCTCTGATCGACCGATGTGCTCACGCTTTCACCGGCGTCGAAGGTCGATGAGTCAATGTCGATACTGGAGAACTCTTCAATTCCCCCGTCGATGGTACTCGTCACTTCGGGGTTGGCTGAGTCAAGCGCGAAGGTCGCGTTCGTGCCCGTAACCGTTAGCTCGTAGTCGACGTCGATATCCACGGGAACCAGTGTCTTTCCGTCGAGGTCAAGAGGACTATCGGTCGTTGTCGGGGCCGGACCGGCGATGTTTGTGCCACCCTGACTGAGGGTAACCGTTACGTCGTCGGAGAAACCGGACCAGTCCGTCGGAAACTCGTTCCCCACGCTGAGATCGCCGGAACCGATCGTGGCTTGCTGAAAGTCCAGTGAGGAGTCCACGGGTATGCTGTAGGTGCCGGTCACGGTTTGACTGAAGTCGATGCCCGAGGCACCGGAAATGCGGGTGTCGGTGGAGAAGCCGAAGCTGAGGTCGAGCTGGAACGTCGAGCCCAGGTTGTTAGTAGAAATGCTGAGGGTCAACTCAACATCGAAGTCCGATGGTAGCTCGGCACCGGCAAGTGGGAAATCCAAGGTGCCGCTTCCGAGGGCGTTGACAGGCACATTCGCTGCCGCCGCGATCTCGGTGCCGCCCGTCGTGAGTATGCGTGCATCCGATATATCTAATGTTATCACACTACTGTCGGGATCATTTACGCTTGGAGTTACTTGGAGGGTGCCCGTATCAAACGTGACGGAATCGAAGCCGTCTGCGGCAATGGTGGGTGCCGTCAAGGTAGCCGAGCCGTTGACCTCCGTGGTCTCTGGGAACGAAACGTCCGGGACACTGACGCTACCCGGCACTTCAATCGGATCAATGTTCGATTCGAAGCTCTCGCCGGCGAAGCCGATCGTCGGCACGCTGTAGCTCACGTCGATCGACTGATCCACTGCACCCAGGTTGAGGTTTTCGTCGGCAAAATCATCCACGGCCACGCTGATCAGCGGCTTGTCGAGCGACAGCGCGAGCGGGTCGCCATCCTGCGTGTCTGCGACTGATAGCCCGTCGTCCGCGCTTGCAGCGTCTTCGAGCGCGGACTGAATGTCCCACACCTCCGACAACGTGACCCGACGGTTTCCACCCGGAACTTGTAGCTTCGGATCTGCCTGTATCCGCACGCTCTCCGGAGGCTGGAGTGAGCACGCCGCTCCAATAAGGAGGGTGAGTGTGATCAAGCCGATCACTGGCTTTAGGCGCTTCATGGGAGCTCCTTCGAAGATTATTACCTGTTTTTTACCTGAGCCGTTCAATCAGAACGGCCATCCATACGAAACCATAGCGCAACTCTCATATGCGTACCATGTGCGTGCTGCGTTATTGCACCCGCTACGACAATATCACCATTAATAAAACAAGGCAAGATTTTAGAGATAAAAGCTGTAATAGACTCTGCAAGAGAGCAAGGTGCAGGACTATTGCAGGAGTGTGAAGGCGCGCTTGTGGATCGGTTCTCATGTCCCGAGGGCGAAGGCCCGTGCAGGATTGGTGACCATCAGCTTGTGAATGGTCGGGTCATCCACGCCGTAGCGCCGCAGTACGCCGAGGAACTCGCTTTGCAG
>CAYFQV010000334.1:0-2480 GCA_964345195.1 uncultured Spirochaetaceae bacterium | reverse complement strand
CCGCTGCCCCCACCGCACCGGGTGGACCTGGAGTTTCAGAAGGTCACCGGCGGCGGCCCCCTGGGAGACATCCACTACTGGATCGCCCAAAGCCCCGGCCCCGACCCCACCTGCGCCGACCTGAGCTCCTCCCCCTACCTCGCGGAGGGGACCTGGAGCTTCGGGGTCCCCGTGCTCACCCAGACCGTCGACGTCTGGCCCACCGAGGCCGACTTTCTCGCCGCCCCCTGCGGCACCACCCGCTACCTGTTCCTGATCACCGGCGGCAGCGGCGGCTACGAAAACCAGCGCATCTGGTTCCAGCCCGACCCCATCGCGCTCACCAAGGTGTGTCCTCCCTGATCGAGCCAATCATTCTGAGCAATCATAATGAGTTATCGCGATCTCACCGGCTCTAGACCTCTAGACTCAATTCCTTGATCATAACTCGAAACATGGCATGAAGTCGGCAAAAAAGAAGCTAGATTCCGGAAGGTTTTGAAATAAGTGTCAGTCGATTGAGGAGTCTCATTGTTTAAATAAATGAGACCTATGTACGAATGGAACCGTTATTGGAGACACCGCCGATGAACTCAACACGTAATAAAACGCTCGCCGCATTTGCCGGTTTCGCAATAATAGCAACCATCTCCTTCAGCAACAACACGAAAGCCAGGAAGTTTCGGGCGCCGACTACGCTTCCACCGGCACCGCCACGTGTGACTAGCAAATGCGGTCCCAAAAAACATCTACGAGGCGGCAAATACAGGTGGCGTCGCGGAAAATGGATCTGGTCTCAACCGCGCTGTGTTATCAAACCCTCCTTTTGGCGCGCCGGTTGTCGTTGGATTCGAGGACGTTGGAGGAAAAGGAAAAACCGGCTCCATTATCTCCCGGGTAGGCTGAGCTGCGAAGGTGACAATAGCTTGGTACGCAAGAGACCGATTCCAGTGAAACGTAGGGTCAGCCGTCCTCATACGCGCCCTCATAATTTGGCCCCACCGAGCCAGGCGTCCACCCCGCTCTACAAGTCCACCTCTGCGAAACGACGGGCTCAATGGGATGCAGCGAAATCGGAGCGCCTCCGTAACAACGGTTGTACCTTCCCTTTCAACATCTACGCGAAGACCATCCGAGCCTTTGTAGGCGATAGGGATTCGATTCGCTCAATCATCAGCAACACTATTGCCGCGAGCCACTGGCCCAACAAGTTGCGGCGTCGCTACTGGAAGAAAGCTGAGTATGTCGCTCGATGCATCAAATACTTCATCGACGGCGAGTGCAAGGCGCATGGCTGTGACGCGAGCTGGCTCGACAGGGTGAAGCTCCGTTACCGCGGCGAAATGACCGCGATCGCCCTTTCGAGCAAATGCCCCAGAGGCACAGAGCTCGTCGGCAATGCACCGCCTGACGGCACAAGCCTCGGTTGTGTGAAACGGGGCGGAAGAACGCGCCACGGGATCTACGTCGAATTCTATCGGGAAGGCCCCATCCGCAAAATTCTCCGATTACGAAACGGCAAACGCCACGGAAAGATGCACTTTTTCGACAAGGATGGTTGGCGCGAAGCCGTCTTGAGCTATCGAAACGGCGTCGGTCACGGCCCGATCAAGATCTACTTCGACAACGGAAAGCTCAAGGCGACCTACGTGAAAAGAAACGGCAAGCTGCACGGCCCGAGCGTGTTGTACTACCGAAGTGGGCGGAAACGGATGAAGGGGTCCTACCAGAAGGGGAAGCTGCATGGCAGCCTGTACTCCTACTTCGAGAGCGGTCAACTCCAGGCCCGCTTCCGGTTACGATACGGGCGGCCCGTCGGCCGATCCCGGCAATGGGATCGACGGGGCAGGCTGCTCTACACGTGTAGGTACGCCAGAGGGCGGGAGAACGGTTGCACCCGACACCGAGCCACGGCACCGCGATACATCAGCCTCGCCGCCCTATTCAGGAGTTTTGGGGGCGGTTCTTCGGGCTCGAGTCGTCGTCGAACACGCCGCTCACGCCGACATCGACGGTCACGCTCCAAGCGACCGAGCCAGCCTAAGCCTTGTTATCAAATCACTCGTAGGACCCGGAAGACGACATTCGTCAAATGCGGCAACAAGTATCGAGGCAGCAAGGCCATCGGCTACGACGCCAGAAAGCGCCGATACTGGGTACATGGTGCCCCCCTGGGGACTATTCTGCCTTCTTGGTATCGGACCTTCGAGGAGGCCGTGCGGTCATACAGCGCATGCCGCTGCAAGTAGTCCACGCAGAACCACCGTTCCTGGGTCAGTACTTCGGCCGAAGCAACCTGGCGTGAAGAGACACGCCTCTCAGATCCGTCCTACCCATCAAGAATCCAATCGCCATTCCCGTCAATCGCAGCCATCCCATGAAGGACCGCACTTCCCCGGGCTTCAGATCCCCGACCACGACCGACTTGTAACGTGTACGGAGCTTCTTGCTCACGAAGATCAGCGCTCGAGCGACCTCCGTCTTCAGCACCGATGGGCCCT
>CAYFQV010000333.1:0-2483 GCA_964345195.1 uncultured Spirochaetaceae bacterium | reverse complement strand
GTGTTCAGGGATATCAGCGAGCAGAAGAAGGCCTTTCGCGACCTGGCCGAAAGCGAGAAGCGCTTCATGGATGTGGCTAAGGCTGCCGGCGAATACATCTGGGAGATCAATGCCGAGAGTCGCTACCACTTTGTCACCGCGCAGGCGGAATCCCTTCTGGGATATCCCATAGACGATATCATCGGCCACTCCCCGTTCGAGTTTATGCCGCAGGAGGAGGCCCGGCGGGTCGAGGGACTGCTCGCGCAGTTGGCTGCCGAGAAGACGTCATGGCAGGGGCTCGAGCATAGCTCGCTGCGCTCGGACGGCAGTTTGGTTCATCAGCGAGTAAGCGGCCTCCCCATCCTCAGCGAAACCGGCGAGTTGCTCGGCTTCCGGGGGACCGGCCGGGATATTACCGCGGAAAAAGAAGCGGGACAGGCTCGAGAGGCGCTCACCGAGCGCCTGCATCTGGCGACATCGGCCGCCGGGCTCGGCATATGGGACTACGACGTCGCCTCCGGCCGGCTCGATTGGGACGAAGGCATGTTTCGCCTCTTCGGCGTGGATCCGGCTGATTTTGGCCACGGCTTCGAGGACTGGGAACGGACGTTGATCGGGGAATCGCGAGACCGGGCTGTATCCCGGTTCCAGGCCGCGCTGGAGTCCGGCAGCGTTTTCGAAACCGACATGATCATCCGCCGTGCCGACGACGGAGCTTTTCGCACTATGTACGGTCGGGCCCAGGTGATCCGCAACGACGCCGGAGAGGCGGTGCGCGTGGTCGGGGTCAACAGCGACATTACGGAGCAAGAGGAAAACCGGCGCCGGCTCGCTGCCGAGGAGGCGAAGTTCCGCAATCTGTTCGAGCTCTCCCCGGTGGGGATCGCCATGAATGACTTCGCAACCGGGGAGTTCCTCGAGTTCAATGACGCCGTGAACGAGCCGGCCGGCTATACCCGGGAGGAGTTTAAGACGCTGAGCTACTGGGAGGTGACGCCGAAGGAGTACATGGCCGACGAACAGGCCATGCTCGAATCCATGCAACAGACAGGCCGTTACGGCCCCTTCCAGAAAGAGTACCTGCGTAAAGACGGCTCCCGCTACCCCGTACTGCTCCATGGCTTCAAAACCACCACGCAGGAGGGGCGGGAGGTGATCTGGTCCATAATCCAGGACATCTCCGAACAACAGGCCGCAGAACAGGCCCTGCGAGAGGCAACGGAGCGTTTCGGCGGTATCTTCGAGCAGACCGGGAGCGGGGTAGCGGTTTACCGGCCGGTCGACGACGGCACCGACTTCGAGTTTATCGACATAAACCCGGCGGCAGCGCACATGGACCAGATCGACCGTGCCGAGGTCATCGGCCGCCGGGTAACCGAGTGTTTCCCCGCGGTCGAGGAGATGGGGCTGCTCGAGGTATTCCGGCGGGTGGCACGAAACGGTACGCCCGAAGACCTTCCCTTGACGCAGTATGACGACGGGCGTATCTCGGGGTGGCGGGATAATCGCGTATTCCGCCTCTCCTCGGGAGAGATTGTGGCCGTCTACGACGACCTTACCGAGGTCAAGCAGGCACAACAGGCGTCGGAAGAAGCTCGGCAGGCGGCTGAGCAGGCCAGTCGCGCCAAGAGCGATTTCCTGGCCAACATGAGCCACGAGATCCGTACACCGATGAACGCGGTCATCGGCATGAGTCAGCTTTTGATGCAGACCTCCCTCGACGAGCGCCAACAGGATTACGTCAACAAAGTCTATCACTCCTCTCGGATGTTGCTCGGTATCATCAACGATATCCTCGACTTCTCGAAGATCGAGTCGGGGCAGCTCGAACTCGAGGATCGGCAGTTCGACCTCAGCGATGTCATTGGCCAAATGGCGACATTCTTCGAGGAAGATGCCGGATCGAAAGGGCTGGAGTTCCTCTACGACATCCAACCCGATCTGCCGCAGGCTGTGGTGGGCGATTCGCTGCGGCTTTCCCAGGTCCTGACGAATCTCCTCAGTAACGCGATCAAGTTCACCGACCAGGGGGGCGTGGTAGAGCTGGGCATCCGATCCCTCGAGGCCGGCCGGGATGATCAGGTGACACTGAGCTTCCGCGTGCGAGACGACGGGATCGGCATGAGCGCGGAGCAGATTTCTCGCCTGTTCCGCCCCTTCAGTCAGGCTGATACTTCCACCACACGCCGCTTCGGCGGGACCGGGCTGGGGCTGGCCATAAGCCGGCAGTTGGTGGCCAAAATGGGCGGTGAACTACAGGTTGACTCGAAACCCGGACTGGGGAGCACCTTCTTCTTTACCGTCACACTGCCGGTTGGCCGGAAGTCCGGACGGATGTCCGAATGTCCGGGAACGCAAGGGAATCGGGTCCTCATTGTCGACGATTACGCGAATGCGCGGCAAATCATGCGGGAGCTCCTCCAGCATTGTGGATACGAGACCGAAGAAGCTGCTAGCGGCGAAGAGGCCGTCGAGAAGGTGCTTGCAGCCGAGAGCGGAGG
>CAYFQV010000332.1:0-2488 GCA_964345195.1 uncultured Spirochaetaceae bacterium | reverse complement strand
CCAAAGCCTGCCTTTCCACGAGCTCTGGCCGAGTTTTCGAGCTTTAGATTGCTCCGCACGCCGAAGCATTACCTGAGTCAGTTCCATCCCAACTACGTGGACCTGGAAGACCTCGAGGAGCTCGTGGATGAAGAAGGGTATGGTAGTGTTGCGGAACTGTTCGAGGCGAAGTGGAACGATTGGTACGATTCCAACACTGAGCGACCAACTCTCGGATCGCATATGCTCGTGCAAGGCGCCCCGAGCGATCCGGTGATCCTCGAGCGCAATCCCTACTTCTGGGCTGTAGATACAGAAGGTCGCCAGCTGCCCTATATCGATCAAATGGTGTTCAATGTTGCCGGAGATCAGGAAGTGCTCAACCTCCGCATACTCAGCGGCGACGTAGACATCACCAGGCACACCGTGGCGGGTGAGATACCGCTTTACATGCAGAACCGCCAAGACGGCGAATACTCCGTCAACATGTGGACGAACACAGTCGGGAGCACCGACTTGCTAATGTTCAACCTCTCTCATCCGGATCCTCAGAAGCGTGAACTGTTTGGAGATGCACGGTTCCGACGCGCGATGTCTCACGCGGTCAATCGAGAACAGATCAACGAACTGGTCTATCAAGGGCTTGCGGGAGAACCCTCGCAGTTCGCTCCGGCTGAAGACTCCCTCTACTACAACCCCGAGTTGAGCAATAGCTACGTTGAGTACGATCCCGAGAGGGCCGAAGAGCTGCTCGACGAGATGGGACTCCCGGTTGATGATGAGGGCTTTCGCGCATTCCCGAACGGTGATCGGCTGCAGGTCAACATCACGGCCGCCACGGAGCAGCGAAATATTGGACCGGTTGCGGAGCTCTGGTTGGATTACATGAATGCAGTGGGCGTTCGGGCCAACTTGCGGAGCCTCGACAAAGCAGCCTTTATGGACAACATGAGGTCAAACGACGAGGACTACGATGCAGGCGTATGGTGGGGCGATCCGTTCTATGACCTTCAGTTTGATACGAACAGAACGTTGACGCCCGAAGCTGAGTGGTCGTCCATGTGGGCGCCCGCCTATGCTCGGTGGAATCGCACGGGCGGCGAAGAGGGCGTTGAGCCACCGGAAATACACAAGCGTACGTACGAGCTGTCGAAGCGGCTCGAGGTTCAAACGGACCAGGAGAGAGCAGTCGAAATTGCTCAAGAGCTGACGGATATCGCGGCCGAGAACGTGTGGACCATAGGAACGCTCAATCCGCCCAAGCAACCGATTATCGTCTCGAATCGTCTCCGCAATGTGGTAGAGACGGGAGTATTCCAGTGGTTTAGCTTCTCCCGTGTTCACAGGGCTTATCAGTGGTACATCGAGGAGTAATTTTCTTTGGCGATCGTGTCTCTGAAGCTTCTCGTTAAGAAGAACAGTGCGGTCCCTCCACCAACGTGGAGGGACCGCCGTTCGCTCGACACCAAACGACGAAATGCGCCTTCGGAAGGGAATAACAGTTGACTGCATACCTTGTACGTCGAGTACTCGTCATGATACCGACGCTTTTCGTAATCTCGATTATTTCATTTGTCATCATCCAGCTGCCGCCGGGTGACATCATCGACACTCGCATTCAGGAAATGGAGCAGTCCGCCGAGATCAGCACTGAGCAGATCGAGGCCGTACGAGAATCATTCGGTTTGAACGACCCCATGCCCGTCCGCTATCTGCGGTGGATTGGTGGATACCTTCGCGGTAATTTTGGCTACTCCTTATCGTGGCGTGCTCCCGTTACGGAGGTAGTGGGTGATCGCCTGGCCCTGACGCTGGTTGTAAGCGTTTCCTCTCTTTTCTTTGCGTGGGCTATCGCCGTGCCGGTCGGCTTGTATTCGGCGGTGAAGCAATACTCGATCGGCGATTACGTGGCCACATTCTTCGGATTTCTCGGTTTGTCCATTCCGAACTTTTTGCTTGCGTTGGTTCTCATGTACCTGGGCGTGCAGTACTTTGGAACGAGCGCAGGCGGACTCTTCTCGCGAGAGTTCGTGACGCAAGGCTGGTCGCTTGCCAAGATCTTTGACCTCATGAAGCATCTGTGGTTGCCCGTGATCGTTGTGGGAACCGCCGGCACCGCCGGTACGATTCGCATTATGCGGGCGAACATGCTCGACGAGCTGAATAAGCCCTACGTTGCGACCGCGCGAGCGAAAGGTCTCAAGGAGTGGAAAATTATTCTCAAGTACCCGCTGCGCTTCGCCATAAACCCGGTGATTTCAACCGTCGGGTGGCTGCTCCCTCAGTTGATAGGTGGTGCTGTAATCACCTCCGTTGTACTAAGCCTTCCTACGACAGGGCCGATCTTCCTGAAGGCGTTGCGGGAGCAGGACATGTTCCTTGCGGGCTTTTTCGTCATGATATTCTCCACCCTTACCGTCATCGGCACCGTTATCTCGGATATCCTTCTTGCCTTAGTGGATCCGCGAATTCGTTATGAGTGAGCATCATATGAATACCATTCAAGCCT
>CAYFQV010000331.1:0-2507 GCA_964345195.1 uncultured Spirochaetaceae bacterium | reverse complement strand
TTGTTCGGAGACCGGAGCGATCTCGAAGCGATAGAGCACGCCGCCGGGAATCTCACTGACCGCGGCCACCGGGCTAAGACCGAAGCTTGCCACCCCGCGACCCAGCGTCAGCGGCTCGAGCGTGAAATCACGGCTGACCCTGAAACTCACCCAGTCGCTCCAGACGCCGCGAAGCCCTGATTCGAAGAGGATGCGAACACGCCACTCGTAGCTTTCATCAAAACTCAAGGGCTCCGCGACGGCGACCGCCTCGGATACGCTAAGGTCTCGGGCCTCCTCGGAGCCGGCACGCCGCAGCTCATACGCGTAGCGCTCGATTCTCCACTCCGCGGCCTCGCCGACATCCACGTCGGAGCGCAGCGCCGGCGTACGGTCGAAGCTAGCCGTCCCGTCGACAGGCGCCGCGGGGGTGGGCACCGGAGCGCCAAAGGCGGTGCGAAAACTGAACAGAGGAGATGCCGGCCGACCCGGCGCGGTCAAGCGGTAGTAGTAGCTGCGATCGTCCGCGAGAACGTCCGCGGGGATGGAAATCTCTCGGAGGCTCGCCACACGCGTCTCGAAGAGGAGACTCTCCTGGGTCGCCGATTCCGCGGAGTAGAGCAGAAGCCGCAGCGGCTGTGCCGGATCATCCGTCGGATCTTCAGCGTCTCCGACGGGTGCAAGGCTCAGTAAAACCGGAAGCTCGGTGACCGCCTCGCCGTCGAGAGGAAGCACCGGCTCGACCGAAAGCGCTTGCAGCTCTCGCTGCTCGACTTGGTCCTGAGCATCGACCTCCGCCTCCTCACGCTCTTCAGGATCCGTCGCACAGCCTATCAGGAAGCCGAGCAGAACCGTCGCAAAAGCGATTCGGAGGGCGGCAATAAGGAGGGTGGTCCGCCGCCTCATGAGCCACCTCCTCCGCGTTTTCGGAGCACTTTGAAGTAGTAGTTGCGGACCCGCTCGGCCGTCCGATAGAGGCTGTAACGAAGCGGCTGAAGGGCACGATCGTAGGAGCCGGGACCGGAAACGATCCTACCCCCGAAGCCTACTTTGAATCGAAACAGACCATGCATGGGGTGCCCCGGGGCGTCGGCCGGCGGGATGCCGAAGAAATCGTAGAGCTCGGCGCCGGCCGCCTTAGCTTGCCGGACGGCGCTCCATTGAAGCAGATAAGACGCCATGAGGTTTCGCTTTACGTTGGATGATGCACCGTAGAGGTAGATAGCGTGCCGGGCGTGTCGTGCAACAATGACACCCCCCAGAATATCCCCCTCATGCTCGGCGAGCAGGAGCGAAAGATCCACCTCTCCGGGGTATTCCGCGGCCGTTTCGAAAAGCACTTCGTAGTAGCGCCTGCTGTGGATCGCAATTCGGTCCCGCGCAGCCGTCTCCTCATAGACGCGGTACCACTCCGGAAGCTCGTCCGGTCCGGCCTGCCGCACCGTCACTCCCCGCTTGGCCGCAAGGCGCACATTGTACCTCGTCTTTGCCTTCATCCCGGAGAGTAGAGCATCCTCATCCGCCGCGAGATCCAGCACGATTGTCCGGGGCGGCTGCACATCCACCGGCGCCTTGCGGTATCCCGCCGCTTCCAGCCGCCTTGTAATGTCCGGCGCACCCGCACAGCTTAGGTCCTGGAAGTCCACCCGCAGGAAGGTGACGTGCTCCATTCGAAGCTGCGAAGCAAGCGTGGCCGGATCAATGTCGCCGTCTGGATGCGGAACATAGCCAATGCGCATCCCCGGCGCAAGCTCCCGTAGCAAAACCAACACCGTCCGTCCGCAACAGGCACGTCTATACGGACGCCATCCAAACTGTCCCTTGAAGTCGCCCCAGAAACGAGTTTGAAATAAGGACGATGCTACCAGCGTTTCCTCGGTGCTCATGGCTGCGAACCCGTCAAGCCGCCGCGTATACCCGGCGACTCGCCGCGCCCCGAAACCCTCTATCCGACGGTTCCCCGAATGACCCGCGGCGCGGTTACAACCCCGTCTTCCGCCCGCAACGGCGCTGAACCAACCTTCACGGTTCCCCCCTCCACCGTCAGAGGAATCGAGAAAAAGGTGTCGACATCGATTTGCTTCGAGCCCTCGGCCGTTGAGGCTTCGGTGTCCGGCTCGTAGCCTTCGGCGACAACTCGGCTGCCCGGCGCCACGGAATCGGGAAGAAACAGAACATCCACGATCTCTTCCCCATTGTATTCACCCTCGGCCGCCAGGAGCATGCCCTGGCTCTTGACTCCCCGGAGCTTTGCCGGCTTCAAGTTGTTCACCAAGACAATCGTCTTACCTTCGAGCTCGGCTGCGCCGTAGTGCTGAACAAGCCCGGATACGATTTGCCGCTCCTCCCCGGAGCCGTCGTCGATCTTCTCAAGGTAGAGCTTGTCCGCCTTCGGATGCCGCTCAACCTCAACGATCCTCGCCGCACGCAGATCAACCAGGTCGCGGAAGCGCTCCTCCACCGGCTGCGCCGGCGCCGCCTGCCCCGCGGCCTCACGGTCCTTACGCTCCGCCTGCGTCCCGGAGAAG
>CAYFQV010000330.1:0-2514 GCA_964345195.1 uncultured Spirochaetaceae bacterium | reverse complement strand
CCACGTACACGCCGTCGATCTCGTCGCTCGCGAGGAGGTCTTCGATCGTGTCGAACACCACGCCGGATCCGAGCTTTGCCGAGAGCGATTCCGCGGCCGCCCGGGATGCGTCGGTAATCCCGGTGATCACCAGCGGATCGCCGGAGACCTTTGGAAGCGTTCCGTGCGCAATTTTACCGGCGCCGATCACGCCGATTCGTAGAGTACTCACTGTTCTTTGCTCCTTTGTGAATGAATACTAGCTGAAGGGGCGCTGACCGTCAAGGCGGGCCATTGACAAGCACATCGCCTTGCATCACGATAAAAAAACGTATCGTGGTGCAATACACTGCGGCCAGTAAGCAGGAAGAGGGAGGAGACGTGAGAAGACTGAAGATGGGCTTCGTAGGCTACGGCAGGTGGTCGAGCGGCTATCACGCGCGAACGATGCACGAGTTGCAGGACCGATACGAGTTGGTCGGTGTGTGTGATATCACGCCCGCACGGCGCAAAGCCGTGAGTGACGAGCTGGGTATTCCGACCTACGATACGCTCGAGTCTTTTCTGTCGAGCGATGTCGAGCTTGTCCTGGTTGCGGTGCCTACGAGCGCGCACGCGGAGATTGCGAGACGCGTCGTTGCAGCGGGCAAACACACCATCGTGGAAAAGCCGATGGGGATGACGTACGCCGAGCTCGAGCCGCTGATCGATGAGGCGCGCACCAAGGGGGTGCTGCTTACTGGTCATCATAATCGGCGGTGGGATCCGGACTTCCGAACCGTCCGTTCGATTATCGACGAGGGACAGATCGGCGACGTACTCGTCGTTGAGAGCAACTCGAGCGGGATGGGAAGTCCCCACACCTTTGGTACTGCCGACTACCATCCTACCTGGCGGATAGAGCGCGATTACGGCGGCGGCAAGCTCAACGAGTGGGGCTCTCATTTCATTGATCAGGCGCTTCAAATGTTCGGATACAATATCGATTACGTGTGGGGAGAACTGCGCAACGAAGTGCTGAGCGATGAAGTCGACACGTACGGCACGTACGCTATCAGATTCACATCCGGTGTCCTGTTTCGGATCGAGACGAGTTGGATTTCGCCGTTCAAGGAACGGCGCTGGTACGCGCTCGGGAGGAAAGGGGCCTTACTCAAGCACGAGCTGAACAAAGAAGAGCCGGTTCAGGTGCGGGTAAACAGCGACGACGGGAACAACGACATTGAAGTACCGTGTGTGGAGAGCGAGCACCAGGACTACTATCGCGAGCTCTACGACGCCGTCGTTTCGGGCGGAAAACCTCCGGTCAGCGCTGAAGAGGCAGCCTTCGTCGTTCGAGTCATTGACGCGGTCAGGACATCATCGCGAGAAAAGCGAGTCGTCCACTTCTCGTAGTGGACGGTTTCCCACGCCGACTTTTTAGAAGCCGGCTTTTCGGAGGTATTCGCGACTCACTGCGAGGTCTTCCATGGGGTTTCTCCGGTGCTTGTCGTGTTCGACGCAGACCCAGTCGTCGTAGCCGCGAGCGGCTAGTTCCTTCACGATTGTGGCGTTGTCGAGACCGATGTTCCCGGCACCGAGCTCTACGAAGTAGCCTCGATCGCCCCAGTGCTCGGCAGATGGGTCTGTCGAGAACCAATCCTTGACGTGCACCATCGCCAACCGGTCGACGTGCTGCTTCACCACTTTGAGCGGATCGCCGCCTTCGGCTGCGGCGAGATGGGCCGTATCCAACACGAGCTTGGCGTTCGGGCACTTCTCCAGAAACGCCTCGAGTTCAGCCTGTGTCTCGACGAGCGTTCCCATGTGATTGTGCAGCGCCACATCTATACCCCATTTCCGGCACGCCTCAGCCTGAATTTCGACTTGACGACAGAACGTCTCGAAATCCCGTTTTTTTCCCAACACGTCCGTCCACACGTAGCGCTTGCCCATCGCCGCGGTCCACTCGATGGTCAAGTCTGCGCTCCGCGCTTCAACCATGGCAAAGTCGCCGCCGAGACGCCGGATACGCGCTGCTTTCGTTACGAGATCCGATGCGTCGTTGACTCGAAGCTTCTCGGCACCGTCGTACCCGATTTCGAGTAGTCTACGAAACCGCTCTTCAAGGTCGAAGAGCCCACCATCCCACACGTTAAGACCGTAATCTGCTACTCCGATTTTCATTGCCGCCTCCTCAGATGCAACATGTTGTAGTACGATATGTTCTCGTTTAGAGTATAGCAAAGAGAAGACAGTGTCACGATGATCGGCTCAGAGCTTATATACAGGACGGGAAAATGGGCAATGGTGCCACGATTGAAGCAGTAGAGAACCAGGTTTGTGAGTGGTTCTATACAACATCACGCGATTACGGCAATGAGGTCATGTCTGTTGAGTTCAGCGCTACCGTCATCGGTCCTGGTGCCACGGAAGGCTCCGACGGGTCGGGGAGTGGCGGTGACACATCTATGGTCGTTCCCGGGTTCTTCGCGGCGGAGGGCGTGTGGCGGATACGTTTCGCGCCTCCGAGACCCGGTGTCTACCGCTTCACGA
>CAYFQV010000329.1:0-2515 GCA_964345195.1 uncultured Spirochaetaceae bacterium | reverse complement strand
AAGAATGAATCATGCGCGCGACCGGCGCTCCGGCTTGTCCGGCACCGGTCGCGTGGCTTTTCCCCGGGTTTTTTACAGAGCCGACGCCGCAGCGCCGGCTGTGTTGAGAGCCCAGGGCCGGCTGAGAGCCTACAAGGTCGAGCCTCCGAGCTCGAGCCTGCGAACATGATAGAGAGGATTTCATAGAACCATGCAGAGAACGAACGGCTCACCACGGCAATCGACGGGGCGGGTGTCGCTGCTGCTCTTTGTGCTGGTTGCAGCGGTGCCCTTTGGCTGGACGCAAAGCAACCAGAGCACCTTAGAGAATCTTGCGGGACAGATCGCGGAGAAGCGCGCCCGGCTGGAGTCGCTTTCCGACGAGCTTGAGCTGGCGAAGACGCAGTACAACGAGGAGTTACGCTCCCTGGCTACGCAAAGCGCGGATGTTGAAACGCAGATCAACCGCCAGGAGCTCCGGCTTTCGCAGATCGAGCAGGACCTCGAGGACGCCAGAAGTGAGATTCAGCAGGCGGAAGGGCGCGTGGAAGGGGTCGAGCCCCTGGCCAACCAGACCATGGCGCAGCTTCGCGGCCACATTAACGCTGCGCTGCCCTTCCAGGTGTCCCAGCGTCTGGCCGCCGTGGACACGGTGGAACGGCGGATGGAAGACGGCGCCATTGAGGACACTACGGCGATCACCCGCCTGTGGAATATGGTCGACTCCGAGTTCCGCCTTGCCACCGAGTCGGGGATCTATCAACAGACCATAAGCGTCGAGGGCGAGTCCAAACTCGCCGACGTGGCGCGCCTGGGAACGGTCCTGCTTTACTTCCGCACCTTCGACGGGCGTGCCGGCTACGCGGTACCGACGCAGGACGGCTGGAGCTACCGGATCGCGGCGAGCCGGGAGGAACAGGAGCAGATCACCAATCTTTTCGAGTCCTTGCGGCGCAATCTGCGCGAAGGTTTCTTCGAGGTCCCAAATCCCTACGCGACAGGGGGCTCCAGATGATACGCAACACAATCGTCCGAACAGGCTCCCGGGCGGGGCTAATCGCTCTTGTTCTCCTCTTCGCGGCCGTCATGGGTTTCAGTCAGGACGGTTCCGGAGATAACGGGGCCGGAAATAACGGGGCTAGTCAAGGAGCTTCCCAAGGTACGGGAGACACTGAGGGGAACGGCGCGAATCGGACCGATCCACTCGTTTCGGCTTACCAGCGGGAGTTCGTGTTTCTCGACAACGAGATTCGGCTTCTGGAACAACGTCTCGAGGAAGTGAGGAATGACGGCGAAGAGCGGGTCGCGGCGGCACGGGCCCGTCTCGAGGAGCTCGAGACGGAGCTGATCCGGCTCAACCAGTCGATCGATTCGCGGCAGGAGGATCTGCAGGCCGCCGAACGAGAGGCGGCGGATAGCCGGGATGCGGACTCCGCCCTCGATCAGGTGCTTCAACAAGGTACTTCCCGACTCGAGGAGTATGGTGTCCCACCGTTCTCGGAGGCCACGGATCAGGATCTCGACAGCCTCAGTCCCCAGGATCGATTGCTTGCCGAGCTCGGCTACGTCTTCGACGAGGCTTTTGGAACACTGGGGCGACTTGGGAGTATTCGGGGTGAGGAAGGGACTTTCTTTCTCGAGGACGGGCAGGAAGTGCAGGGCAGTCTGGTCCATGTCGGCCGTATTGCGAGCTTCGGCGTCAGTGATGACGTGGCGGGAACGCTGGCTCCGGCGGGCAGCGGACGGCTGCGCCTGGTCGAGGAGGAGACGGCGCCCACCGCTCGCGCCCTGGCCGAAGAGGGAGCGGCCGCGGCGGAAACCCTCCCCATTTTCCTGTATGAGTCCCTAGATGAGCTTGTCGAGGTTCAGACCGGAACGACCTTCCGCGAGTCCGTGGAGGCGGCCGGTGTCATTGGCCTTGTGATTATTGCAATCGCTGCATTCGCCCTTCTGTTCATTGTGCTGCGAATTGCATCTCTCGTGGTGGTTGGTCGCGGGAATCGCAAGAGCATTGACGAGATCTCGTCCCTGGTTCAGCAGGGCAGTTTTACTGAGGCCTATCAAGCCGCGAAGAGCCTGCCCGGGGCAAAGGGGCGCGTTCTTGCCACAACCGTGAAGGGTCTTGAGAAGGACCCGTCCAACATTGAGGACCTCATTTCCGAAAGTGTCCTGAACGAGCAGCCGGCCCTGGATCGCTTCCGCACTGCTTTGGGGGTGTTCGCCGCTGTTGCGCCGCTTCTCGGGCTCCTGGGGACGGTGACGGGTATGATCGCGACTTTCGACGTTATCACACAGTACGGTACCGGTGATCCGGGACTGCTTTCGGGGGGAATCTCGGAGGCGCTCATCACGACCGAGTTCGGTCTTGCCGTCGCCATTCCCACGCTCCTGATTGGGAATCTGCTTGCCTCTTGGAGTGACCGTATCACGTCCAACCTCGAGGTGTCCGCGCTTCGTCTAGTGAACGTGTCGGTCGGATACGAGTCCGCCGCAGCTGAGAGGGCCCGGGCGTAATGGAGGTTCTGTTCGAAGCACT
>CAYFQV010000328.1:0-2521 GCA_964345195.1 uncultured Spirochaetaceae bacterium | reverse complement strand
AGATTATAGTCAACGAGTTGATCCAAGAAGGAGTGAGCTTCCTCAGCCGCGTCGGCGGCAATGTCCGTGGCGGCGATTTCTCGTGCAAGCGCACGTGCCCGTTCAGCATGCCGGGAGAGTAATTCGCCAATGCGGGCGTGAACGCCGCTCTCATGCATGGCGCGCCGAACTTCTTCCACATGACGACGCTGGAGGTCGCTCTTCCCGAAGTAGCCGGCCGTTGCCGCGGCCGGGCCGTTCGGCGTTTTTCCGACCGCTTCCATGAAGAATCGCCGGTGCAAAGTCTTCTTGTCGGAGCCGATGTCGGATCCGACCGGCTTGCCGGTGACCTCGGTCTCGCCGAAGAGTCCAATGTCGTCGTCGACTACTTGAAACAAAACGCCGAGCTCTTCTCCATAGCGCATGAGCCGTTCCACGCCGGCTTCCGGCAGCTCCGCGAAAATGGCCCCCATGGCCAAGGGCAAGGAGAAGGTATAGCGACCGGTCTTGTAACGATAGAGCCGATACACCTCGTCCTCCGGGACGGTGCCGGTGAGGTGGCCGAAGTAGAGATCATCCATCTGCGCAACGCCTACACAGGCGATCTCTTGCGACACAAGGCGATGCAATCGTCGATAGCGTTCATCGTCGAGGGGCAACGCGGCTAAGATCCGTTGCGCCAAGAGCATGGTGACGTCCCCGGCGCAGATTCCCATGGAGTATCCGAAGGACGCGCCATGGGCGACACCCCAGGTCGCCGCCTCTTCACGATACTGAGCGTGAACACTCCGCTCGCCGCGGCGCGTGTCATCATTATCCATTATATCGTCGTGAATCAGCAGGAAGGACTGCAGAAGCTCCATGACGACGGCGACGTCGAGGATCGACTCGGAGACTTGAGGATCATTCACATCCGCTCCGAAGGTCTTCGCCCCCGCAAGCACCAATGCGCCGCGTACCATTTTTCCACGCGTACTGTAGGCGGCAACCCGGCTGCACACGTCGGGCCCCCAGCGGTTCACCCCCTGCAGTTCGCCGGCGTAGCTCTCAAGGTGAGCTTCGAGCCGCGGGGCTATCTGCTCGCGGGCTCGGCGTAATTGCTCAAGCACCTGCGGTCACTCCCGCCGTCGGGCGCAGCGTGCTGCCGAGAGCCTCCACGAGAATTCGGGGACGAGACGGCTTCACCTTCCGGCGATATACCACGAAGGGATCGGAATTGATGACGCGGCCGGTCCAGTTGTACATGGCGGACGCGGTACGAATCGGGATAAGGTATCGCTTCGGTATATACTGAAAACCCATCTCGGCCTCACCCTGCCAGATGTCATACCGTTCGATCTGCGCCCGCACGAAACTTCGGAATGCCTCTTGGTGCCGCCGCGCGGTCTCCGCGCTGAGGTCCGGAAGAACAGTCTCGTCGATTGGGAGATAGGTCCGCCCAAGACTGTTGTCTTCATCAATGTCGCGAATGAAATTGATATACTGCATAGCTCGACCGAGCATTTTCGCGGCATGGTGCGACTCCGAAGGCAGATCGAGGATACCTGCCATGTAAAGCCCAATGACTTCAGCGGAACCGTAGATGTAGTGCAGTGTCTCTTCAATGCTCCCGTAGACCTTCTTGGTCAGATCCATCTCCATGGATTCAAGGAACGCGTCGGTCCATGCGGTATCGAAGTTCCGCCGTCGAGAAAGGTCGACGAAACTGTCAATTACCGGGTCCTCCGTCTCCGATCCGTCGAGAGCCCTCTGGTACCGTGCCACGAAGGCCGAGAATCCATCGGGGTCTTGGGGCACCGCATCCACGAAATTGTCGGCCGTTCGTACAAAACCGTAGAGAATGAATACGTCCTGCCGGACGTCTCCGGGAAAAAAGAGACTGGAATTGAAGTAGGTCTTGCTTCCCGATTTAAAAATCTCTCGATGCAGGGGATAACTCCGCGACATTGACGCCGTCCTCACGTTTCCAGGTTTCATTCGCGGATCGTGCAGATCGACGAGCACGCCCTCCGGAGTTCGTCATGCCGCTCCGTTACGTGCAACGACCCGTCTACTTCCTGCGCTTCCGCTCCCTTTTTTCTATACCTTCTACGCTTCTGTTCTATACTTCCGCCGCTTGCTCCGGCAAATCTAACCGTTGTTCGGTAGAATAATACGAAAGATAGATTACTTCTACAAAAAGTGAGCCGGTGAACGCGATTGCCGCGGTGATAACACCGGCGAACGCAAAGAGCGCTGCCCCTCCGAAGAGCAGAATGACCAGAGCCGACACGTGAATTCCCATTCCCTTCGTAATGCGCGGAGTCCGCTGTTGCTGAACGAGGACGCCGCGGAAGAAGGCTGTGAAGGTCCCCAGACTCGGGAACACGGCAATGAGCAGAAGCGGTATCGGAATGAGAGCCACCAGATTCGGTGTCAATCCTGCAACGTGGGTAAACCAGAGATCCCTCAAGGGCGAAAGCGCAACGGTGAAGTACACAACAGCGAGTGCGACCGACAGCTTCCGGGTGAATCGTCGTAGCTGACGAAGGTCTTCTCGACT
>CAYFQV010000327.1:0-2523 GCA_964345195.1 uncultured Spirochaetaceae bacterium | reverse complement strand
GGGGCGACTCGCGGTGGAGATATCCGACTCGCCCGCAATGAAGCGCTCGAAGCCGACGCCGATTGTCAGGAACACAAGAGTGCGCAGGCCACTCCACGGCCAGGAGATTCGAGCCGGCCGACACCGTCGGCACGACCGTCACTGCGAGGTGATAGGTGCTGTGGTTTGTCGCCGGTCGCCGGCCATCCCTTGACAACCGGCACCAGCGACGCTACTCTTTTATTAGCTGAATGGCTAATAAACGATTAGGCGTAAACAGAAAGGGCACGAAATACGGACAGAGCGGAGATGCGTTTCGTGCACTTGCGGACCCTTCCCGGCGGAAGATCCTGCGCCTGCTGTCCGACCGGAGCCTAAGCGCAGGTCAGATTGCCGGACACTTCGACTTCACGAAGCCTACCTTATCCCGCCATCTTAAAGTGCTGCGGGAGGCGGACCTGATCGTCGGAGAGCGCCATGGTACAAGCATTCGCTATAGCGCGAACCTATCGGTTCTCGAGGATGCTCTGATCGGACTCATGAACGGCCTCGGCTTACCACGCGCATCGACCGGTGAGGGAGAGGATGAATATGGCGGACCACAGGAACCAGAATGACGAGACGCGCGGTGGGGATCGTGCGAACGCGGCGCAGACAGGGGTGCAGATGCTGGGGCCCAGCCTGTGGCTCATGGTTCTGCTGTGCCTCATCTCTATCGGTCTGAGCCTGTGGGCCGCGGGAGCGGTCGACGAGGATGCCCGGATCGCAATCCAGTGGAACGCCCAGGGCCCGACCAACACCGTATCTAAGCCGCTCGGCCTCATCCTCCTGCCGGCGATTCAAGTTGCGTTCCTTCTCCTCGGAGTCATAATCCCATCGATCTCGCCCCGGCGGGGTCATTTGTTGCAGTCACGCAAGGCGTATCGGACGGTGTGGCTTACGGTGATGGCGGTTCTTACCCTCGGACACGCCCTGTCCCTCGTCGGCGCAGCCGGATACGCGGTGCCCGTCGAACGCATTATCCTTACGGCGACGACGCTGCTGCTCGCCATCATTGGGAACGTTATCACGAAGGTGCGCAGCAACTACTTCTTGGGCGTCCGTACGCCGTGGACTCTCTCGAGCGAGTACGCATGGCGCAAAACGCATAAGCTCATTGGGATCCTCATGGTCGTCTTTGGGCTCGGCCTCTTCGTGATGGGGCTGTTCGTACCTCTCGGCGTGGTCGGCGGAGCCCTCACCGCAGCCGCGCTCCTCATAGCGGTGACGGCGTTCGTGTACTCCTACATGGCGTGGCGCGCGGACAAGCGTGGAAACGGATCCGGACACAAAAAGAAGGAATAAAGGAGATGATATATGAAGCGCATCGTGATCGTGCTTCTTGCGACGGTAGTCGTCGCGGCCTCTCTCGGCGCACAGACGGCCGGTCAGGAGGCTACACGCAGCATGGATGAGCGCAGCGCCCTGCAACGGCTATTCACCGACGGTGCGGAGGTGCTCGAGTACACCGACCGATTCTCTCAGGCCTTATCGGTCTCGCAGCTCCAAGGGGTGCTGAACCAGATCTCCGGTCAGCTTGGGATGTTTCGGGAAGTCCGCGGGGAGAGCAACCCCTATACCCTTGTCTTCTCCGATGGAACGGCTACCGCGATCGTGCAGCTCAGCCAAGAGGGCGCCCTATCCGGCATCCGCTTCACACAGATCGTCCCGGCTGCGGGGAGTCTGGACGAAGCCGTTGCGAAGTTTCGGGAGCTCCCGGGAGAGGTCGCGTTCCTCGTCACGGAGAACGGCCGAGCCATTGCAAGCGAGAATGAAGACCGCGCACTCGCCGTCGGCTCGAGCTTTAAGTTGGCCGTACTTGCCGCGGTACAAGAAGCGGTTGCCGAAGGTGAGCTTGCCTGGGATACGGTCGTAAGCCTGAAAGAAGCCTGGCGCAGTCTGCCCAGCGGGCTCCTGCAGAACTGGCCGATCGGATCCGCGGTGACCATCGAGACCCTCGCCACCCTCATGATCGCCCAAAGCGACAACACCGCAACCGACGCCCTCATCCGGACGGTGGGCCGGCAAAAGGTCGAGGAGTACGCGCCGAGCTCGCGCCCGCTTTTGACAACCCGGGAAGCCTTCCTACTCAAGGATCCGGCGAACGCCGCACTTACGGAGGAGTTCCTCAGCGCATCCACCGCGCGGAAGCGCGAAATCCTCGATCGAAGCGGACCGGACAGCATTGCCTCGCGGGATCTGCCGGGGGCGGATCTTTTTACCGGTGGTCCGGTGTCTCCGCAGGTTGAATGGTTCTTCTCAGCCGCTGAGCTCTGCAATCTGATCGATGAGCTTGCTCCCCTCGATCTAAGCACCGTGAACCCCGGTGTCGCCGCTGAGGAGCAATGGGAACGCATTTCGTATAAGGGTGGCTCCGAGCCGGGCGTTCTCAACATGACTAGCCGGCTGGTCGCCGAGGACGGGACGGTATACTGCGTCTCCGCGACACAGAACCGTGACGATGAAGACCTCGATCACACGGCCTTCATTGCGGCCTATCAGGGT
>CAYFQV010000326.1:0-2524 GCA_964345195.1 uncultured Spirochaetaceae bacterium | reverse complement strand
TCCGCAATCGCCCGGTGGTGTTCCAGGGAATCGACCGGATCATCGGTGGTAAAGACCGCCCGGACATCCATGTAGTTCAGCAGGCCCCGGGTCGAGAAGCCGGGCTCGGCGAGCATGCGCCGGGTGTCGTCCCAGATGGACTGGGCGGTATCCGGATTGAGCACCTTGTCGTCGATCCCGAAAGGACGGCGCAGCTCGAGGTGTGTCCAGTGGTAGAGGGGATTGCCGAGGGTGTGCGGCACCGTCTCCGCCCAGGCCTGGAACTTCTCCCGATCATCGGCGTCGCCGGTAATGCGCGTCTCATCCACACCGTCGCTGCGCATGGCCCGCCATTTGTAGTGATCACCCCGGAGCCAGATATCAGTGAGGTTGCCGAAGCGCTTGTTCTCGGCGACTTGGTCCGGCGGAAGATGGCAGTGAAAGTCGAAGATCGGCATCTTTGCCGCGTGCTCGTGGTAGAGCTCCCGCGCCACGTCACTGTGGAGGAGGAAGTCTTCACCAATGAAGCCGTTTTTCTCTTTATTCATGCTGGATCACTCCTTTTCGCGTGCTCCGTCGGCGGACCCGACACTATCAAATGTTGTCGGTCAGGTAGCCGCCGTCCAGCGGGATCGTCGTCCCGGTCAGAAATCCCGAGGCGGCCTCGCTTGCCAGAAACACCGTGAGACCGGCAATCTCGCTCTTGTCGCCGAAGCGCCCGAAAGGCGTGCGGTCAATGATCGCCTGTCCTCGATCGGTGAGCTCCCCGGTGGCATCGTCCTTAATGAGAAGCCGTCGGTTCTGATGCCCGAGAAAGAAACCCGGCGCAATAGCGTTGACGCGAATGCCGGCGGGGCCAAACTCCCGGGCGGCACCTTCAGTCATGTTCTTCACCGCCGACTTCGCCGCGTTGTAGGCCCACACACCCGAAAGCGCCTTGAAGGAGGTCATGGAGGCGAGGTTGATGACGTTTCCCTTTATGCCCTCCTGCAGCCAGCGCCGGGCGAAGATCTGCGTCGGGATGATGAAGCCACCGAGGAGATTCATGCGCATGACATGCATCAAGAGCTCAGTATCGATGTCTACAAAATCGCTTTTGCCTTTGTTGCCCCCGACGCCGTTGACCAGGAGGTTCGGCAGCCCAATGGCCCCTTCGGCACGACCGAGTGCCGCTTCGACCTCCCCGGATTCCCCGGTGTCCACCGTCTCGCCGGAGACCCGGTCCGGGGCGCCGGTCTCATCCGCCAGGGCCTTCACGGCCTCTTCCACGGGGTGGTTGGTGCCGCGTCCCCAAATACTCACCGTTGCCCCGGCCTTCACCAGAGCCGCCGCCATGGTGCTCGGCAGTACACCCGCACCGCCTGTCACCACGGCGCGCACGCCGGCCAGTCCGAACATCTCATTGATGTAGCTCATCTCTCCTCCTCCTCCTCGCGTTGCTCGTTGTGTTGCTGTGTGCCCGCGGCGCTGATCACCTCCGTCCCCAGGGAAGTGAGAAACGGGTACTCCTCCAGGCGCCCCTCGGTCACCAGCGCATCCAGCTCGTGGCAGCGGGCAAAGACGCTGAAGGCGTGGGTACCGAATTTGCCGGCGTCCGCCAGAACCATGCTGCGACTCGCGTGCTGCATGGCCCCGCGCTTGACCTCGCTCTCGAAGGCGTTCTGGGACGCCAACTCGCCTTCGTAGGAGAAACCCGTGGTTCCCAGGAAGGCAATGTCCACGTGCAGATCCGCCAGGGCCGCGAGCGCGCCGGGACCGACGAAGCTTGCCGCATCATGCCGGAAGCGTCCGCCCAGACAATAGACCGATGTTGCTTCCGCCCCGGAGAGCACCTTCAGGACGTCCAGGGAGTTGGTCACCACGTTCACGCTCCGTCCGCGCAACTCCGCGGCCAACGCCGCACAGCTCGAGCCCGAGTCAACGAATACGGTCTCGCCCTCCTGCACCAGGGGCGCGGCCGTTCGCGCAATCGCGCGCTTGGCGGTGATCGCCCGCCCGCGGCGGCGCTGTATGGTGTTGGGCTCGGCAGGGTCCTGGGCCGGCACCGCGCCGCCGCGCGTGCGTTGCAGAAGCGCCGCGTCCTCGAGGTCCGCCAAGTCCTTGCGGATAGTCACCTCGGAGACCCCGAGCCGCTCGGCCAACTCGCCGACGCTCACCCGCCGCCTGGCCGCAACGATCCGCAGAATCTCCTGATGCCGCTCATTGCTCATAGCAGTCCTCACCACCGCTCGGCGGCGCCCCGCCGCGTACCACGACTCTCGACGCCGACGCCCACCCGCCACCCACCGCGCGTCCCGCCGCCGGCCTGCTCCACGATCCGTGCTTTTGTTTTCTTACGGAAATAAGGCTATATCGAAAGTGTGCGCCGTGTCAAAGGGAGCAGGCAGGGATTACCGCTTGGCTTCGCTCGCAAAGATCGCCCGCTCGGTTCGCCGCCGGAATCGCTCGCCGGCATCGGCCACAGCCGCGACCCTGCCGACACACGCCATGGCGGTGGCGGCGTACATGCGCTGCATGTTTCATGGCTTCATCGGTAACACTTTCG
>CAYFQV010000325.1:1201-2526 GCA_964345195.1 uncultured Spirochaetaceae bacterium | reverse complement strand
GCCGGCCGATACCACGCGCTCATCCGCGGATCCGCGCGAGGAGAGCAACGGGGAGACCGGAGCTCTCACCGTATAGAGAGCGCGCACGTCGAGCTCAGCGTCGAGAGGGTCGCCGCTCCACACGACTGCGCTGCCGGGGGCGATGCGGAACTCCCTCCTCGCCACGTTGTAGAACGACAGGACGTAGCTGCCCTCTTCGACCGCATAGCGGCCGGTCAGGCTCAGTGTGCCGGACGGATCGATCCCGAGGGTCAGCTCCCCGCCGCCGCGCATTCTCAGGCGATCCCCGCTGTCGGGGTCGACCACCACCTCGACCGAGGTCGCGGGGTCGATCCGCAACGCGGCGCTCACGTCTACGCCCCGAAAGATCGTCTGCGCGGTTAGCTCCGGCTCCTCGGTTTCTTCCTCTCCCACGTCGTCGGTGAATCGCACGACACCGGTGGCGTCCGCCACCGCGCCGTCGGGATCGTTCAGCACGACGCTGAGAGCACTCCCGGCCCGCAGGCCGACGGTGCCGGAGGCGCGCGGTTGCTCCGGGCTGCCGGTAAGCCGTAGATCACTGTCGACCACGAGCCTGCCGTGGAAACGGCGCCGGCGGTCCGGCGCGGTATCGAGCAGCATGAATCGATCGCTCATCACGTTGAGATCGAACGCCACTGCAGGCGCCGGCCCGGGCGGCTCGTTTGTCGTAGAGATCGTGCCTGTCACCTCGGCCGGGTTGCCGCTGCGGTCGAGAATCGTAAAGCCAGAAAACCGTGCAACCCCGTCTCGCACCGCGATCGACTCATCTCCCACCGAAAACGAAGTGCCCAGCTCTGCGACGCGGAAGCCTGTGTCTCGAAACGAGAGCTCCCCGTCGAGCCGGGGCGACGACACCGGACCGCGCGCGGAGAGGCTCCCGACGAGGTGACCTCGCGTGTCCGAGATTTCCTCCGGCATATACTCGGAGAGATATCCAAGCTCGAAGCGATCGAGCGCCGCAAACAGTTCGACCTCGCCCGGGGCGAAGCGATACTCCCCATCTATGGTCGCGCTGAACGTGTCCTCATGCGCCAGGCTCAGGTCAGTGACTCGTACGCTCTCGTCGTCGATTGCAATCGAGTGGTTCTCCGATACCCGTACGGGAACAGAGCCAACCCGCACTATCCCGGGCGCAATCCTCACGAGCGCGCTGTCTTCCTCGATGCTCGCCCGAGCGCCGATGCGAAGCAGCTCCACCCCGTCCTCGTCGTCGAGTTCGAGAAACCCGGAGGCGGAAGCGGCACGCACGGTCCCCCGCAGCATCACACGCCCGAGGTGTGAGAGGGGCATTCCCCGCCCGGTGA
>CAYFQV010000325.1:0-1101 GCA_964345195.1 uncultured Spirochaetaceae bacterium | reverse complement strand
CAGCTCCGCGCGACCGGCGAGTCCCCGGACGCGGCCCTCGGCCAACAGGTGAGCCACATCACCCACCGAGACGTCGATTGAGCGCAGGAGGATATCGTCAACGGTGCCGGCAGCCGAGGCGCCGGCACGGATTCGCGATCCGGCCGGTAGCTCACCGATGGCCTCGCTGACAAACGCCGGGAGCAGCGGCACGAGCTGATCGACCCCCTGGGCCTCGAGGGAGGCCTCTTCGAGGGAGATCTCGAACGCCGTATTCGCGTCCAGCCGCGGAAACGGGCCGCCGGCATCGTCCGGGCTGCCGGCATCGTCCGCGCCGCCGTCGCCCGATTCCATCCGCCCGGTAAGTCGCAGGGTGCCTGCCGTGCTGCGAAGCAACAGCCGTTGCACCTCCACCTCCCGGGACGTCGCGCTCAGCGCGAGCTCGCCACGGTCGATCTCCACGCCGTTCAGACTCCGTACGGCGAGCTGTCGCAGGTGGAAGCTCAGGGCGGTTTGCGAAACCGCCGCGCTCTCCACCGAAAACGACACCCCTTCCGCGTGCACGGTCTCCCGCTCATCGGCGGACAGGCTCAGCTCTACATCGCCGTCGAGAAGCGCCACATCCGCGAGCTCAATCGACCACGGCGTGCGGTCGGGCGCCTGTGAACCTGCCGCGGGCTCATCCGGAGCCTTCACTTCGCCGTCGCCGTCGCGGCGCACATTTAGTTCGACGCCGGCGAGGATGAGGCGATCCAGCTCCACGGTGCGCTGCAGGAGCGCCCGAAGATTGATCGCACCCCGCACCCGATCGATGGCGATCATGGGCGACCCATCGGGCGCTGTCACGCCGATTCCCCACAAACGAAACTCCCCCGAGGGCCGCGCGTACACGCGTTCGATCACGATCGATGCACCGGAGCGCTCGGAGAGGTTGGTCAATACGTGTTCAGCGAGTCGTGTCTGAACCCACGGGTGAAAGACCGACAGCAGCAGCCCTGCGGCGAGAACGAGCACGACACGGACGAGGATGCCCACACGGGCAGCGATTTTACCGACGGTTGAGGTCCGCAATGAGCTTCAGCCCCGAAAGCGTGAGCCAGGGGTCGACTTCCTGTATCTGCG
>CAYFQV010000324.1:0-2542 GCA_964345195.1 uncultured Spirochaetaceae bacterium | reverse complement strand
TTCTTGTCGAATATCCCCTCCGCGCTAACGATCCGAACCGTGCCGCCGAGGTAGTTGTCCGACTCCCCGGATTCAATCGTATTGCCGCGAAACGTCCACAGCGAGCCGAGTCCGCCGACCTGGACGACGCCGGTCGATACTCCTGGTGCCGTACCAGTCGAAGTCCCTCCGTTCAGTGTGTTATTGACAAAGACCGGTGAAGCCTGCCAGCCCTGTACAACCAGTGAGTCGGTCGAACTGGACGTGCTATTCACGTCGCCGCCGGTGAGGACGTTCCCGTCCACGGTCGGAGCGGCCCCTTCGTAGGCCTGGATCACGTAGGAACCGGTCTGGGCGTCGGCGCCGTAGGCGGTGTTGTTCGTGATGGTCGGCGAGGAATCGTATATGAGGATCACGCCGCCGTGTGTAGGCCGAGAGATGTTGGTAGTCCCGCGGATAATGAATCCGTCAAGCACCGTACTCGCCGTTATGCCGTCGAAGAAGCGGACCGCCGTCGTGGGGTTGTTGTATCCGTGACTCAGGGTTCCCCCGGACCAGGTGTAGTCATAGTCGCCGGCCGTGGGCTCCGCGGGACTCGTGTCTTCGATGATAGTGGCGTTCTTGGTAATGTCTCGATCCCACGGCGTGGAAGAGTCGTCGTAGCCACCGTATAGAGAAACCCCCTCTTTCATCTCAATGCCGGGAAAGGTGACGCTGTAGGTGCCTATCGCAACACGTACGTCCTGACCGGTAACGGCCTTTTCGATTGCGTGTTGGATCGTGGCGAAGGGATTGGCCTCTGAGCCGTCACCCGTCGTGTTGCTTCCGCCGGTGGAGACGTAGAGCGGTCCAAGGTCGGTTGTTGCACCGGCACCGGCACTCCAAGCCGAGGCGCCGAAGTCGTTGGCCGCCCGGAGCCGATAGTCGTATGTCGCACCGCTTGACAGACCACCGTCGCTGTAACCGGTCGCTCCGGCATCGAGCTCCTTAATCGTTTGCCAAGAGCTGCCGCCGTTGCTGCTGCGTTGCAACACGAACAAGGTCTCCGTATTGGAGGCGTCTGTCCAACTGAGGTCGATTGTGTCCGTTCCGCTCGTCGGACTCACCGTCGCCGTAAGGCCCGTCGGAGCCGCAGGCGCCTGAGCAATATCCCCGCTTTCGAGCGTGATGGTTCCAAGGGTGGTGACATGATCGTAGATATGCACCGCCTCCACGATCGTTGCCAGAACCTTGAGACCGGATCCGGCGTCGCCTTGCAAGAGGACCGTAAGCACGTACGAGCCCGAAGATAAGCCGCTCTTCTGAAAATCGGCGCCGCTCGTGGGCGTGCCCGTGAAGGTGAACTCGTTGGTGATGTCAATCGCGGAGAGACTTGCGGCCTTGATCGATGTAATCTCTCCGGCGGGCCATAAGAGGGTCAGGTCGAGGCTTCCCGCACCGGAGTTCGTGGGCTCAACGGTTACCGATACGGAGGCCGTCGCGCCGACTGAGACACTCGCGGACACCGTACCTGATCCGACGACGACGTGCGGTTCGGCGTCAGTATCAACGGCCTCGACGAGCACCTCCCAAGAGCCGGCATCCAAGCCGGAGACGGTGACGGTCTCGCTCGGGCCGGGATTGGAACTACCAAGCTCGACGACATCAGGATACCCGTCTCGTGACAAGGTCACGCGGTAGTGGTCCACAATGCTCGAGATGTCCGGGATAATCGACTGCGGACCCACCCCACCTACACGGACCGCCACCGCGCCGCTTTCCGCCTGGACATTGTTTCCGCCGGCACCGTCGGAGGAGCGTGCCGGCGACACGGGGTTTGCGCATGCCGCAAAAACAAGGAGCGCGACCGCGGCGAGTGCCGCGGCCTGGAGGGCCGCCCCCCTTCGCGCACTGGAGCTACTTCGATTGCTTCGTGTATTCATGTTCCTTCATCCTTACTGAACTACCGTGAACTCGAGCTGCGCCGAGTACAGCTTCGTGCCGTCTGTGACCACCAGGCTCAGCGAGTGGGTGCCGTAGGAGACAACCGCGGTCTTCAAGGTGGCGCTCTGACCACCGGAGTTGAGTCCGGTCGTGTCCGCCTTCGTGCCGTCGAGATACCAGGAATAGCTGGAGTAGCCGCCGGGAGCGTTGAGAGTGACATCAGTACCCTTGAGTATAGAGCTGCCGTCGGCGATGCCGGAGAAGCTCACGTCCGGGTCAGTCGGGTCGTCGAAGGAGATGTTCACCTCGACTGCGCCCGTGGCAAAAGGCCCGTCGTACTCGTAGCCACCGATCGACCACGGCGTGGTGCGAGCCGTTCCTTCGAGATCGCTTGTGGGCATGCCCGCGGCGATTCCCGATAGGTCGAGCCCACCCTCGCCTATTGCGGCGGGAGTATCGCCGTCGAGGGTGAAGTCGCCGGTGGTCGCGTCTGTAAAGCTCGGTGCGGCAATGACGTTACCGCCCGCAGGATCTCCTACAGTTGCGGTGGATGTACCGGCAGTATTGAGACCCGCCGCCGTTGTGAGCGAGATCTGGCCGAGCACATACGCGCCGGGACCGGAGAAAGCGTTGTTCTCCA
>CAYFQV010000323.1:0-2550 GCA_964345195.1 uncultured Spirochaetaceae bacterium | reverse complement strand
ACGGCCGCAAGAGCGATATCCCCCTGACGAACTTTCGCGGGATCGAGCTTCGGGATTTTCCGGCGGAGGTGGCGCGCCTGGCCCTGATCATCGCCGAATACCAGTGCGACGTGGCTTATCGGGGCCAGAAGGAGGCGCTGAAAGACTTTCTGCCGCTCGATGCGATGAATTGGATCACCTGCGGCAACGCCCTGCGGCTCGACTGGCTGACCATCTGCCCGCCCACGGGGACGGGCGTGAAGATGCGAGGCGACGATCTTTTCAGTACTCCTTTGGATCAGGCGGAGATTGATTTCGAAAATGCGGGAGGTGAGACGTATCTCTGCGGAAACCCTCCTTACAAAGGAAGTCAGGATCAAAGCGTAGCGCAAAAAGAGGAACTCAGATCCGTCTTTACAAACAATATCTCTACCGGCTCGGCTGACTATGTTCTTGGTTGGTTCGCAAAGTCATCTTCCTATTTGCGCGATATCGATGCCGCGTTCGCTTTTGTGACGACAAATAGTGTTCATCAAGGCCGTCCGGTCGCCCGGTTTTGGCCCCGCTTGTTGGGTTCTGACCTCGAAATTTTTTACGCAGACCGTTCGTTTAAGTGGAAAAATCTTGCGTCAAATAAAGCCGTTGTCACCGTTTCCGTGATTGGTGTAGCACGACGCGGCACCAGAAAAAAGGTTGTGCTCGACGGGGGGCTCGCCAGACAGGTGCACTTTATTGGTCCATACCTAATACCTGATGTTACTGCTGTTGTTGAAGAGAGACGGGCGCCTCTTGCGGCGCTCCCACACATGTTGTTCGGCAGCATGCCAAACGACGGAGGCGCTTTACTCTTGAAGCGTAAGGAGGCGCAAGTGCTGTCGGATGAGTCGCCGACAGCGTCCAGGTTTATCCGCGGCGCCGTGGGTACAAATGAATTTATAAAGGGTATCGAAAGGCGATGCATCTGGGTGCGAGAAGACGAATACAGCGAAGCATTGGAGGACCCGCTTCTCGCTGCTCGCTTTGAGCAAGTGGCCCACAAACGAGCAGCAAGCGCAAGAGCAGCGACGTCTCGTCTTGCCTCCGTACCATACAGATTTGGTGAGGTGAGGCAGACAGGAAAAGAAAATGTAATCATTGTCGCGAAGACCTGCTCGGAGTCGCGGGAGTATCTGCCGGCCGACCTTTTTCCGGTGGGAACTATCGCAACTGAAGCATTTGCAATGCTTGATGCTCCGTTGTGGAGTTTCGCGCTTATAAGCTCGCGGTTGCATTTGGCGTGGGCTTCAACTGTTTGCGGCAAGATGAAAACGGATATACGATACTCCAATACGCTTGGCTGGAACACGTTTCCCGTTCCAAAGCTAAGCGAGAAGAACAAGGCGGATCTGAATCGGTGCGCCGAAGAGATCCTGCTTGCGCGTGAGGAGCAGTTCCCCACGACGATTGCCGATCTCTACGATCCCGAGACCATGCCGGGGGAGCTCCGTGCTGCACACGAGCGCAACGACGAGAGCCTGGAGCGAATCTACATTGGTCGCCGCTTCAAGAACGACACGGAGCGGCTCGAAAAGCTGTTCGACATGTACACGAAGATGACGGCAGCGAGGGGGCGGCATGAACGACTTCAACCCCATGACCGTCGTTGCGGCAGCGGAGGTGATCGGTAGCTTCAGCTCGCACGCTGACATGGAGGTTCTTGAAACACAGTGGGAAATCGCCGGACGATGCAGCGCATCGAGCAAGCCGGCTCGCGTCGCCAGTTGGGCGAGAATTGCTACTACCGAGAGTCCCGAAGTTTTCACCGAAAACGGACGCGTGACTCTGTCGCGCGCTTTTGTCGAGATGGCGACCCAGGCGCCAGAACAACACAGAAACGGTACGGCATGGAAAAAATTACTCGCAGGTCTTCGCTTTGATGGCTTCGAGGCGGTCGAGCATGAAATTGACGACGAGGCAATGGCTTCGTGGGAAAGGCCCCGCAAGACGAAGGTTGTAACGCTGAGGCGCATGTTACCGGAAGAGGCTCCGGAGCTGGATTTTCGAGAAGCGGAGAATGAGATTTTCGTTCTTCTGGATCACTATGGGCTTTCGGTCGCCAAAGGGCATCTCACATATGCGCTATCCGCATTTCAGAGAGGAGAATGGTCGTCAGCGAATGGTGAGTTGCGTAATTTCTACGAGGAATATCTGAATACCATTGCGGTGAAGCTCGGATATAGGGGTCAAGGAGACAGTAAGGCGAAGCGAGATTTCCTTGGAAGCGGCGTACAGCCGCCATTCCTGATTCCGGATTATAACGAGTGGAATGTAAATAATCAGAAACCGCAATACGTTCAGGGGCTTTTAAGCCGGATGCATCCCCATGGCGGGCATCCGGGGCTCTCGGAGGAAGAGGACGCGACATTCCGGCTGCAAATCACGCTGATCACGGCGCGGCTCTTCCTTCGTAGGTACGACAAGAGAATCCGGGGGGTGCAATGACCCGGTCCGTCCCCTCGGTTTCCGTTTCCTACGCCCAGACCGGCAGCTCGACCAAATCCAACGAGCTCGGCATGCGGCCGATGCAGGAGC
>CAYFQV010000322.1:0-2604 GCA_964345195.1 uncultured Spirochaetaceae bacterium | reverse complement strand
AACAGAGACAACCGAAGTACCATGGGTTTGGAAACCACGGTGTTTTACCCGTTCCACCCGTTGTGCGGGCGCACGGTTGCGGTAGTGAGCCGTGGCAAGGAGACGGTAACCGTCGTTGCTGCCGATGAGCGACGCCTCAAGATCCCGATCTGGATGACCCGGCCGGACGCCGTCGGGTATACAATTTCCGAACAAGCTGCGATAGACCTCCGAGCACTGCTCGCTCTCTCCTCAGTGATGCGCGTAGGGCAGCTTGCCGACCATGCTACGCTTTCTGAGCCGGCGATCACTCCGGCGACGGGAGGCGAAGATGAGACAGTTGGAACTGGCGCTCGATGTGAAGCGACCGAGAGTCAGAGAGATACCGATGGACACGGCGACGCGGGAGAAGCTCATTCGATCGATGGCGACGATGATTACGGCAGTTGTGCGCTCGAACAGGAGGGCTGGCGATGATGCTTCAGGCGAGCGCAACAAGTAAGGTCACCGAGGTACATCTTGAGCGCACCGCTGTGGTGTACTTGCGGCAATCGACGGAGAAGCAGGTACGTCACAACGGCGAGAGCCGACGGTTGCAGTACGCGCTGAAAGATCGGGCCCGGGAGCTGGGGTTTACCCAGGTTCGCGTGATCGACAGCGACTTGGGCTCGAGCGCGGGCGTAGGAGCGGCCGTCCGGGCGGGGTTCGACCAGCTTGTTGCAAGTGTAGCGGTTGGAGAGGTCGGCATGATCTTGAGCCGCGAGATCTCGCGACTCTCACGGACCGACAAAGACTGGGCGCGGTTGATGGAGGTGTGTCAGCTCTTTGGAACACTCATCGCCGACGCCGAGCAGATCTACGACCTGAACCTCATCGACGACCAACTGGTGCTGGGGATAAAGGGCACGCTGAGCGTGGTGGAGCTCTCGACGCTGAAACTTCGGATGCAGGCCGGAATGACCGAAAAGGCACGGCGAGGAGAGTTCTTCAATCTGCTACCGCCGGGCTATCTACTCGAGCGCAATGGCGCGGTCGTAAAGAGTCCGGACCGGCGCGTGGTTGAGGCGCTCGAACTGGTATTCGCGAAGTTCTCAGAGATCCACAGCATTCGCCAGACGTTCCTTTGGTTCAGGGAGAACCGGATTGAGTTGCCGGTGAACAAGGCCGGCGAGTCCGGGATGGGCATCCAGTGGCAGCTGCCCACATACGTGTTCATCAAAGATGTGCTGAAGAACCCCTTCTACGCCGGGGCGTACGTCTGGGGCCGCCGACCAATGGAGAGGGTCGTCGTCGATGGACAGATCCGAAAGCGTCAGGGTTCGCCCCGTGAGCCTGAGGACAGCAGGGTGTTCATCCGTGACCATCATGAGGGCTATACTACGTGGCAGACCTATGAAGAGAACCGACGGATCATGCGAGCGAACGCGCTGAACCTCACTCGCGACGAATCAGTGGGACCGGCGCGTGCCGGACAGGGAATCCTTGCAGGCCTCTTGCGATGTGGCCGCTGCGGACGCAAGCTCCATGTGCGCTACTGGGGCAAGAGCGGCACGGCGGCTCGTTACCTCTGCAACGGGGAGTTCGCTGCCGGTGGTACCTATTGCCTTGGATTTGGCGGCAGCACCGTTGACCGCAGGTTTAGCAAGGAACTCCTATCTGTCATCACGGCCTTCGGCGTGGAGGCGAGTCTCGAGGCGGCACGGAAAACGGGCGTGAAACGTGACCAACGCTACGCGGTACTCGCTCGACAGCTCGAAGAACTCGAGTACGAACAGCAGCGGGCGTTTGAGCAGTATAACGAAGTCGATCCACGCCACCGACTGGTTGCCGCCGAGCTCGAGAGACGGTGGAATGCAAAGCTCGAAGAGGTCGAGCGGTTGAAGGTTGAGATGGAACGTCTGTGGGCCGAATCGCAGGAACTCACCGTCGAAGAGGAGCAGGAACTGCTTTCACTTGGCAGACAGTTTCCCGATGTGTGGAACAGCACGGCGGCCACCCCGGCTATGAAGAAGCGGATCATGCGGACCGTGATCGAAGAGATCGTGGTCAATCTCGACGAGGAGACTGAGAAGCTCATCTTCACCGTTCACTGGAAGGGCGGTACGCACACGCAGTTCATGATGGCGAAGCCAGTTTCAGGTAGCGGCCAGAAGACCTCGATGGAGGACATCGAGATCGTCCGCAAGATGGGCGTGCGCTACGGCGACGATGAGATCGCTCGCGTGCTGAACAAGCTTGGACGGACTACCGGTAAAGGCAACCGCTGGAATGAGCAGCGTGTGGCAACCGTGCGGCGTCGCTATCAGATCGCCGGACACCGCAGAAAGCCTTCGAATCTGGAGCTCCTTACCCTCGGGGAGGCAGCCGCCTACTGCGGAGTCAGCCAGACCACCATCAAGCGGCTGGTCGAGGCTGGGGTTCTTACCAAGGATCAAATCGTCCCATGGGCGCCGTGGGAGATCAAGCGCGGTGATCTCGACGCAGACCCCGTACACGCCATCGTGGAAAACCTCAAGACTACCGGCAAGCTCGACCTCACGGGGGACGATTTGGGGCTTCAGAATTCATTATTCGTTACACCATAGGGAGATGACAATGCCAGGTAGTATGGGTGCTGACGTAACC
>CAYFQV010000321.1:0-2610 GCA_964345195.1 uncultured Spirochaetaceae bacterium | reverse complement strand
ATCCCTACATGTACCGAGCCTCCCTTACCGCCGCGGAAGCGGCAAGTCGGCAGTTCGCTACGCACGCTCCACAGGCCCGGGCGGCGGTGCACACGGCGTTGATAAGAGTTGACAGACACGGCGTGCAAACGGATAGTGCCCGCATGGAACCAGTGCTACTTGGACTGCTGTGCGCCGAGCGTGTCATTACGGAAGAGCGAACGCGGAAGCGAACGATAGTAGGAACCTTTACGAACTTCCGTGCGCGCAGCTTCCCCGCGGCCTTTCCGCCGTGGTTTGTTTACGTTTCCTTCACGAACGTGGAGGGGGATCATACGCTAACGCTCAACATCTCCAACCGTGATACCGATCTCACTGTTTACTCCGCCGGCGCGAACTTCTCGTCAAACGACAAGACCGGGCAGGCGGAGCTCAGTATTCCGATACCCAATGCGCGATTTCCCGAGCCCGGCAAGTACGAGGTGTATGTGTCGATCGACGGTCGTGCCCTTGGGGCGCGGACCCTGCGGGTCGATCGCGCTCAGTCCGGGAATGATCGCGGGAACGGCTCGGGTAACCTTACCGACGGACCCGGCGGCGCGGAAAGCACTGATTGACGCACAGGGCGCGGACTGAGGCGGTTTCGCCGTGCTCGGACCGACGGTCGCCGCCTTCAGCGAGGGGCCCGTGTGGCGCCGCCGGGGCCGCGTAGCCATCGACCCAAGAGCAGGAAGGCCCACAGTAAGCCCGCTGCGGCAACGCCGGCAAAGAGCATCCACCTTTGCTGTTCGCCGAGGCTCTCGAGTAACGCCCCCATGATCAAGTAACTAATTGGTGCAACAAAGGCGCTTGCGGCTTCGAGAACTGCGAAGAGGCGTCCGTGCAGCTCCGTCTCCGTCTTCACTTGAATCCATGTCGTGGCGAAGAGGTAGACCGTTGCGGCGGCACCACCGGATATCAGAGCGACGAGGGTAAGTGTAATGGGATGGATGGAGAAGCTGAGCCCCGTGAAGGCAGCACCGAGTGCGAGATAGGCAAGGCCGACAAGTGGGCGCTCCAGCATCCGTTCCGTCTGGGTCGTCCGGAGTAGGGTGAAGGCAATAATGCCGCCGAAGATCGCTGCAGCAAAGAACAGACCCACTGCAGTTTCCGTGAGGCCGAGCTCATCAATCACAATGAACGGCAGCGCGAGTATTAGCACTGGAGACACGAGGAAGAGACCGGCTTGGGATAGGATGAGGAAGAGAAGTCGGGGATCTTCGAAGGTCACGCGCAGACCCTGTCGGGCCATGGCCATAACTCCTTGATTATGGAGATGCGGCGCGCCGTGTCCGCCGGCGCGGATAAAGCGCTCCTGCAGCGCCGACAGCATGAAGGTAACACCGTTGACGATAAACAATAGCGGGGCTCCGAGGAGTGCGAAGAGTGCTCCTCCCGCTGCGTTCCCTCCGAGATTGGCTATCTGGCTCGACGCGGCTCGGAGGCCGGTTGCCGTCTGCAGGTTCTCCGGTGAGGCGATTGAGGGAATCAACGCGTGCGCCGCCGGGACGAAGAGGGCGTGCCCGATCCCGGCGAGGAAGGATACCGGCAGGATGAGCCACGGCGTCCGCAAAGAGGGGATTGTAAGGGCGGCTCCGGCGGCGATCATAAGCATGCCGCGGTAGAGGTCTGCAACAATGACCATGCGCCGCCGCGAGTAGCGGTCAATGATGGCTCCGGTAACTGGGCTGAGAATGAAGCCGGGTGAGAGGGCCAAGAATTGAAAGAGTCCGAGCATGAGTGCCGACTGAGTGATCTCTTTCAACAGCAGGGTGACGGTAATGAGATAGACGGCGTTACCCAGCGCGGACACCGTGTTGCCGCCAACGAGCAATCGGATGTCTCGGCGCTCACCGGGGTTCACGTTGCGTGTGTTCGTGCTCGAGCTTCCGCGGGGGACGGCGTTGCAAGCGAGCGTCGTCGCTGGGTAATCTGCAAAGAAATGTCCCATGCGAAAGAGCCGATCTGCATTCCGAGAGCTAAGCTCAAGGCTGCGACGCGAAGTCCCGGGCCGATAATCGGGGCCGTGACTACGATCATGCTTATCGTGAGGGTTGCGGTCGTCGTCTTGGCATACCACTTGAAAGCGGGTGGAACCCGCGGCATTGGCACCGGGTGCTGCCACAGCAAGGCATACAAGTAGCGCATCAGACCGATGAGCAGGACAAACATGGCTTCATCGAAGCCGTGTCTGAGCGTGAGCGCCAGGGCGAGGATAAAGATGGAATCGCTTTCCAGATCCCATGTGCCGCCGAACGGGCCAAGTCGGGAGCGCCGTGCCAGAAGCCCATCGAAGAAATCGGTTGTCTCAACCAGGAGCAAAACGGCCGGCAGAAGCCATTGAGACCGAGGCCCGAGCATTTCCGGAATGCCGTTCGTTGTCCCGGCGGTCGAAGTCATCTCGACGGCGGCAAGGAACAAGAGCATGCCGACGCCGGCAAGCACCCGGATGGTGGTGAGGGTGTTCGGTAGGCTCGGCCCGGTACCGCGCGGATGGTAGCGCTTGGCCTGATAGAAGAGTGCGAACATGACGCCGCCACTCCACAAAGCCAAGCTCGCGGCTGCCGGACCGGCGAGCCACGGAATCTCGGC
>CAYFQV010000320.1:0-2617 GCA_964345195.1 uncultured Spirochaetaceae bacterium | reverse complement strand
CATGCCGATCACCGTCACCGAGCCACAACGCCGCCATCGTCGACTTCTTCAGCAGCCTGCTATTGTCAGTCAACATATCGATATTCGCTGATGTCATACCCGTCGCGAGTAGTCCGGAAACAGGCAGCGAATGTCAGGCCATCCTCGTCGGAGACCTGTTCAAGCGCTTTTCCGAATGGTGTCCTGTCGGTCAGCCAAAGTCGATAAGTGACCGACCATTCGCAACTTGAACCTGTCCGCCCCTTTACAGAGAGGATCCGCAGATCGTCGACAGTACCAAGCGAGGCAAGGGCAAATCCTTCGACTGGTTCATCTTCAAAATAAAAGCGATTAAGTGCAGACCATTCTTTTACCTTGAATGAACCATAGCCAAACTTCGTACCTGCTACTTCCGCTATATCGGCCTCTGGCAAGGTCGTAAAGACATCTACGGCCAGCTTCTTTGGAGGAATGGCCGCGAATGGAAAGGCGTCTGCATATCCGAGAATAACCTCCACAGGACCGCCGACAAATCCCTCGACAATTTCTCTAATCGCCGCTTCGCCGACGGCATTGGTCTCAAAACTCCAGGGTGCACGTGCAATCTGCGAGGTTGAGTTATTATGACGTGGGCTTTCGCTGTCCGGTGACGGCGCATCGAAGGCGGCTGCAACATCGATGTTGCGGGTCTCGGGCGGATTTCCGCCCGAGGGCATCGGCGTGCCATGCGCGTCGAGTTTCTGGAGCGCTATTTGAACGGCGACGGAGCCGTCGCGACGCGTCCGGAGACTGTCCGCGAGCCAATAGTCGCGTGCGTTCGCATCGAAAGCACGATCCGGTATAACGGCGTAGTCACCAGTCGAGAGCTCAAAGACTCCAAGACCGGTCGAATATTCGGCCATGGGCAAGCGAACAGCTGCGTATCGTCCAAGGGGATCCCAGATCACGTCGTCGGGCGGCCCGTAGCGCCAGAACGGGCGCGGCGCGTCGTTAAGTATCGCGGCAGCCTCAAGATCGACGAGCGCCATACGTTCGGCCCCGTCCCGCATGAATAGCGCAACAGCGTGGCGCTCGGCATTGCCAATGAAGATTGCAAGACGTTGATAGCTAGGCTCTTGCGCGCGGTAGTCCCCGAAAAGTGAGTTGCCGCCAAAGGTGGCTGCGCCATCGGCCGAGACGGCGAATCCTAGCCCCTGTTCTCCGGTTTTGAGGGTCAAGTCGGGGTCTTTTTGAACCACCCATGGCCTAGGATACTCGGCTCCATCTTGCCTCTGTTGGGTATTGGTTGCTTCTGTCGTGGTGCCATCGACAGTCTCTCGACCAAGGCCTACGTTTTCCGTAGCATTTGGTTTTTCGAATATTGCGTGAAGTATATGCGCCAATTGATCGAAAGCTCGTAAAGTATCGGCCCGGTTTTGTGGGCCGACCATGAAATACCGCTCGTAAGCGTTGTTGGTTGAAAGACTGAAAAAACCAGGCGCATTGGCTTCGGCGGCGGTGTGGATGGACCGAAAGAGTTTCTGGGCCTTTTGCTGCTCGCCGGCGCGCAGGAGTTGGACCACGTCATCCATCTCGCGCAGCATGTCGGCAACGACCGGCCCATCAGAGCCTTCGAATACGCCTTGCGCATCCTGCGCTGCCGCCTCTATGATCAGTTCGGCTCGATCTTGGAGGCGTTCCGCCTCGTCTGGCTGTTCGGAGGTCAGCAGGCCCGCCGCAATCTGGCGGAGGGCATCCGCCAAGACGAGATTTCCAGAGATCTCCTCGAAACGAGCATCCTCGCTGTAGGAAGAGCGCGCGGCGTAATAAGCCTGCATTGCTGCCACGACTCCAGCCGATACTGCTGGCCCAGCGCCGGACGCACCATTCACTCCCGCTATAATGAACTGGGCCGCAGGTGACCCAAGTTCGACAAGCGTGGCGCTGTCCACATCGGCACCAGTTGCTCTTGCGTAGGTATCGAGCGCCCACGTCGAGATTGTTGTCGCGACATACTCGATAGCAATGCTGGTGGGTATCTCGTCGAGATTCTGTCCCCGGGCGAAGCCGATCAATCCCCATCCATCATCCATTTTGAGCGCAGAGACCGTCTCGACTATGCCGTACTTCTCGAATGCGTCCATTAGGGCGACTGCAAGTTTCTCGGCAACGTCCAGCCCAAACTCGGCTTGAAAGGCCGAGTAATCGTCTGGATAGCGCTTTTGAAAACGTTGAAGAATGTCGATACTCTCGTCACTAGACGGTGGCAGATCGGCCAAAACGACTCCTGCCGGCGCGGGATCGGTCCTTAAAATATCCGCCACCCGGCTGTCGGGATGGTCGGCGATAATGCGGTCGAAAAGGTCGCGGACTTCTCGCAGCTTGGCGTTGCGCTCGCTCGGTGGAAGGTCGGCAGACTGACGATGGAGCATTACCGCGCTGACAAAGAGTTCGTTAGCTGGAGTGCCGGAGCTTTGGGCGCCGATTGGTGAAAAAAGAAGCAGGATCGCAACGAACGCGCCAAGAAGGCAACGCGGCCTCCAATGAAATTCCGCCATGGCGCAGCCTCCTCAATTGAACAGCGCTAGTGGCTTCTCTCTGACGTAGGATTCCCTTCTGGCTCGGCCGGTGCCATCCTATGGCGATGAGAGGGAACCTC
>CAYFQV010000319.1:0-2636 GCA_964345195.1 uncultured Spirochaetaceae bacterium | reverse complement strand
CAATTAGGATAGCACACCTATGGCCGTGAGACCATCGGGCCGGGCTCCGCCACCGCCCGGCCATCGGCTTCGCCGCTCTATTACTCTACGGCGGCCACCACCGGCGCGCGAGCCGGACCTCCGTCGGTTCCGTGGCCGCCAGCCCCGCGAGGCGCGCCGCCCCACCGACGAGCCCCACAACGGCCGAGAGCGGCCCGAAGCGGACTTGCCGCCCGACTGTCAGCGTGGCAGCAATCGCCTGCTCACGCGCCGTCCCTTCGCGTGCCAATGAACTTGGGAGACAAGGGCTTGGGCAGAGATGTCGCGAACGCAAAGGCTGACCTTCCGATAAAAACGGGCCGTCCGTTGTATTGCCGCTGAAAGACTACCTTGAATGGTGGATCGTGACTTACTCAGCGCTTTGAAGCGGATTCGTCCTAGCAACGAACTTAACCTCCGCAATTTGCGTCGGCGGGTGGAATTTTTGAAGGCGCGTTCGGCACTGAAGCGCTTGCTCGATCAGCAGATTTCGGATCACGTGGCGGAGATCGCACTTCTTAATGCTCTTCATCGCCTTGGTTACAGGTTTGGTGAGAGAAGCGCGCTTACTCCGGAAGAGGCCGCGGAGCGTATCGAAGCTGCTGTATACTCGCGACGCGCTGAGCAGACTTGGTCCGTCCCGCTCGATGGGGCAGACGAACTAACCCGAATCAAATTCGGGTGCGCCGAGGTCCGAAGCCGTGCGCCAAGTGAGCTGCTCGAAATGAGCGCTTGGGGAGGGTCAAACAATGAAGAAGCCCAACGGACCGCGGAGGAGTTAGCCAACTTTCGCTGGCTGATCGTCAAGGAGCTTATCCCGGTGTGTCATCGTTTCGCGCACCGAGTGTCTTTGATCTACAGGCTTATGGACGAGAGACGTCTCGGCGGCTGGTTCTCGACCGAGCCGCATCCAAGAGTTTTTCCACCAGTAGTCGAAATTGCACTCGGCGCGCTTCTCGTATTGCCATGGGAGGACGTGATCCACCCTTCAGCGCCCGATTGGAGGCCGTTTCGCACGCCATGGTTACACTCTTACACGACCGACCTGTTCGCACCGCTCGAGCCGCTACCACGCGCTGGGACACTCACCTGGGAGGAATCCCTCGTCCGGATTACCCAATCGGGAGAAGAAATTTTTGAGGAGCGGCCGGCAATAAGGGCGCTACATCACCAAGCCGGAACATTTGTCAGGGTCAGCGCACCGCCCTGGGAGAGTTTTTCTCGTTTTGTCCAATCAATCGCCGGGCAACGTCCAGTCCTCCATTTCTTCCTTAGGGCGTTTATGTCGAGGGGTATTGACGAGTTGATGGCGCATATCGTCACTCTTGATGCAATGTTGGGAAAGAAGCAAGATCACAGTCCAGGCAGACGCAGTTTCGGTAGATGCAATCCTGGTGGGACCAAGCGCATAAGCTGGCGCCTTGCGGCACTTTTGGATGATGAAAAGGCGGCTGACGAATTTCGGCGACTGTATCACCTACGGAGCAATTATATTCATGGTCGGTGTTTGAACCCAATCCCAGAATGTGATCTTCGCTCTGCGCGCAAACTAGTTCGACTGGCTATATGCGCGGCGATAGATGGCTGCTGTGGCCACGAAGGGGCCAAGGACTACGAGCGCTTCCTCGACGACCTCCTGGACAAGGGGTTCACTATGTGCGGGCCCGCCTCGAAACGCTAAGCCGCGGTGGCGACTTTCTCACATGCGGGCATGGATCCGAGTGTGCCGGGAAAACTACGTCGCCGAGCAGATCCGGTTCCGCCGACAACGTTTTGAAGATCGCGCGTATGGGGGCTTCGACGAGCTACACCGCTGCCGGTCCCTTGCTGCTGAGCGACGCGACCTGGGAACACTCCCGCGGACCACACGCCGTCGCTACCGCGAGAGGTGCGACCTGACATCCCAGGCCTACTTGCGCACACCGCAAACCGACACTGCTATTACTGAGCAAATCTTGCATGGCGCCGAGCTGGCTGAAAGCAATAAGCTGCAAGGAGGATGACCAGTGTTTTTTCGAGAAACCTATTTCCAGGCGAAAGTTTTGCAGATCATGCATGAAGAGATGGAATACACGTCATCAATTAAACCAGGTGATTTATCGATATTTAGAAATATTTCAAATTTAGTACGAAAGGCCGGTGGTACACCTTATGAGGCTGCGTTGCAAATTCGCATGTCAAGTTTGAGAAATGAAATTGATAAACCTTATCCTTTGACGACAATCATTTTAAATATCGCCGAAATTATTTGCATGTCAATTGATACAAATCGCTGCAAGCATCAGATCAGTATCAATTTTGCTATCGAAGATCTTGAATACATTCGCAAGCAATGCTCTGAATAGAGATATTATGGAGCCACGACTTGGGAGAGGTTCGCAGTCAATCTGCAAGTCGCGTCGATCGCGCCTGACCAGCCAGGCCGGTCGACGCTTCGGCTGACGTCACCCCGCTCGCTTCCCAGTCCGCTCAGCCGGCGATCGGATATACCAGCCTTACGCCTCTTCGTGGCGCATCCCGCCCGTCGGCGAAACCGAGCGCCTCCTCTCGAACATGCCGTCAACCCGCGCATCGCCGCCCTCGCCGCGCCCGGTTTGCGCGCGCGGAGTTCTGGGCTA
>CAYFQV010000318.1:0-2653 GCA_964345195.1 uncultured Spirochaetaceae bacterium | reverse complement strand
TGACCGCCGACCTGGTCGTCGCGCAAATGCTCTTCTTAGAGAGCCAGGACCCGGAAAAGGACATCAACGTGTACATAAATTCGCCCGGCGGCGGTGTAACCGCAGGATTGGCGATTTACGACACCATGACCTACATTCGACCGGATGTGCAAACCATATGCATGGGGCAAGCTGCATCCATGGCGGCCCTCTTACTCACGGCCGGTAACCCGGGCAAGCGCTTCGTGCTACCCTCATCCCGGGTACTCATACACCAGCCCTGGGGCGGCGTGCAGGGCCAGGCTACCGACATCGGCATCCAAGCACGAGAGATCGTGCGGATGAAGCGCATGATCATTGATTACTTCGCCCGCCACACCGGAAAGAGCACGGAGGTCATTGAGACCGACCTCGAGCGGGATTACTTCATGTCCGCCGAAGAGAGTGTAGAATACGGGATCGTGGACCAGATCCTGAAGAGGGAGCCGAATGGGCAAGCAACGTAACGACAACACCAAGGTTTGCTCTTTCTGTGGCAAAAGCGCGGACTACGCGCGTCGCCTAATAGCGGGACCCGGTGTCTACATCTGTGATGAGTGCGTGAACGTCTGCAAGCGCATCCTCGACGAGGAGGATGACATTGTTACGACCGAGTTCATTGAAGATGTGCCGAGTCCCAAAGAGATCAAAGAGTATCTGGATGATTACGTAGTAGGCCAGGAGCAGGCAAAGAAGGTGCTCTCCGTCGGCGTGTACAACCACTACAAGCGGATTACTCAGAAGGGCCGTATCCAAGACGGGGTGGAAATAGAAAAGTCCAATGTGCTGCTCATGGGCCCTACGGGCACCGGTAAAACGCTACTGGCGCGCACACTGGCCCACAAGCTTCGCGTACCCTTCGCCATTGCGGATGCCACAACGCTTACCGAGGCGGGCTACGTTGGGGAGGACGTAGAGAACATCCTGCTCAAGCTTTACCAGGCATCCGGTAACAACGTGGCCGCAACCGAGCGCGGCATCATCTACATTGATGAGATCGACAAGATAGCCCGAAAGAGCGAGAACGTCTCGATAACCCGCGATGTTTCCGGTGAGGGCGTTCAGCAGGCGCTTTTGAAGATCATTGAAGGCACCGTTGCTTCAGTGCCGCCGCAAGGCGGGCGGAAGCATCCGAGTCAGGAGATGATCAAGATCGACACCAACAACATCTTGTTCATTGTGGGTGGTGCCTTCGTCGGCCTTGACAAGGTTGTGCAGTCTCGGGTTTCCCAGCATCCCATGGGCTTCGGGGCGGACATTCGCGGAGTCTCCGATCGCGACCTGGACGAGGTCTTTTCGCAGCTCCACCCGGACGACCTGATTCAGTACGGACTCATTCCTGAGTTCGTCGGGCGTCTGCCGATCCATGTGACGCTGCGAGATCTAACGAAAGAAGACTTCATCCGCATTATTCAAGAGCCGCGAAACTCCATTCTCAAGCAGTATAAGGCCTCATTGGAGCTCGACGACGTCGACCTCGTGTTCGAGGATGAGGCTATCGCCGCGATCGCCGAAAAGGCCATGAGCCAAAAGACGGGAGCACGAGGCCTGCGCGCCATTGTCGAAGGGGTCATGCTGGACATGATGTTCGACATTCCCTCCATGGAGGGCAAGAAGCAGGTCATCATCACCCGCAACGTGATTGAGAAGTCGGAAGCCCCGCAGATCATCCAAGACAAAAAGACCGCATAAGCGCCGAAACGAGCGGCTCAGAAGAGCCGCTCGACGGCTTCCGCTACGGCGCCGTCCCATGCGCTTGCTCGCGTCACCACGTCCGCGACGGCCCGTACCGCCGGAGCGGCATTCGCCACCGCCACACCGATCCCGGCCTCTTGAATCATCTCAACGTCGTTTTGACCGTCACCGATCGCCGCCGCATTCTCCAATGGAATGCCAAGATACCCACACAGTCGAGCCAAAGCCGCCCCTTTTGAGACGCCCGGAGGGATCAACTCCAGGTAATGCGGCTTCGAAAACGTTGATACGAAGCCCGCGCTCGGCGGCTCTTCGGATGTCCGAGAAGCGGCGTCGCGAGAATCGCCGATCCCCGGCGCGGCGTCTGTGCCCGACTCGTCGAGAGCCGTATCCGGTGAGCCGCCGAGACGATCGATGGCACCCTTGTGTCTCTGAAGAGTCTCATGGTCTGCAATGACCAAGAGCTTCGGAGTACCGCCCGGCGTGCTCGCTGCAAGGTCTCGAACAATGCGAAACGTCATCCCCGTATCCACGGCGTAGCGCCGGGACAGCTCCGAGTCCGTTTCGGCGAGGAACTTCTCACCGTCGTAGGCTTGAACCACCAAACCGTGACGGCGGGCATAGGAAGCAAGCGCTGCTACGAGCTCCGGAGCAATGCGGGCATCCACTATCATCGCCGGCTTCGAGCCCGCACGAGCGCTCCCACCGGCGATCTGCGCACCGTTGAACGCAATGTAGAAGTCCGTCTCACGCGGCGCGTACATGCGATCCGCGACGCCACGGACGCTCACAAGGGCCCGTCCGGAGCTAAGCACCGTGGCAATCCCATTGTCACGGATTCGAGAGAGCGCACGCACATTCGCCGTCGGAATATCTCCGTCGTCGCCCATGAGGGTACCATCAATATCGCAGGCCAGAAGCTGCAGCTTACCTGTCGGCT
>CAYFQV010000317.1:0-2654 GCA_964345195.1 uncultured Spirochaetaceae bacterium | reverse complement strand
GCCGTGCCAGTTCCTGATTGTTCCAGCGCGACTCGTTGAAGGCGGCGCCTTCGGTATACGCTACGCTGAGATACTCTTGTGGCGTCGGGCGAGCGCCCCAAGCAGTCATACCGAGCTGTGCGTTAAGCCAGTTATTGTCGCCTTCCGCGTAGTAGACGTTCTCCGGCACCACGTTGAGATCAACGAAGATGTTCGACTCCCTCCACTGTTGTTGAAGGAACTCCGCCACCAATCCGTACTCGAAGGTATCACCTACGTAGAAAGGCACCTCAATCCGCGCTTGTCCGTCGACTTCCACGACATATCCGTTGCCGGTGCCATCCTCAAGCACTGCTTCTATAAGCTCTCGCGCCCGGGCGGGATCCTGACCACGATTATCCTGCGGATTGTACAACTCGCCATAGGTGGGACCGATCGGATCGTTGTTGGCAACGGTTCCCGCCCCATCCAAGGCGTCAAGATTGATCAGCTCCCGATCAGTGGCAAACTTGAATGCCTGCCGGATGCGCAGGTCTTCTCCAATAGAGCCTTCGTCGGTGCGCACGCGTACGACCGGATGCGTGTTGGTTGGCCGACTCAGCACCGACGCATTGGGCACTTGCTCGAGAGCGGGAACCAGATCATCGGGAACCTTAATAACAAAATCCAGCGCTCCGCTTCGGAAGGCGTCTAATTGCGATTGGTCGTCGTCGAAGAAGACCAGCTCGATTCCATCCAGGGCGGGCGTGCCTCCCCAGTAGTTCTCGTTTGCCACAAAACGGGCGCTCTGATCGACGGCATACTCCTCCAAAACGAAGGGGCCGGTTCCGTTGAAGCTCGCGTAAGTGTCCTCACCGTCACCAAACTCGTTCACCACCTGGCTATCGCTGGACAGAATCATGGCAAAGCGGGATGCAACGCCGTAGAGAAAATCCGCATTCGGTTCGGCAAGGCGAAAAACCGCGGTAAGATCGTCGGTTGCTTCCACGGTCCATGTGGCGCTCCCGTCTTCGTTTTGTCCCATTAACCCGACAATCGACGAACCCTCGGAGACGAGACGCTCGAATGTGTACACAACGTCCTCTGCGCCGAACGAGCTGCCGTCTTCGAAAATCACGTCAGGGCGCAAGTCAAAGGTGTAGGTAAGGCCGTCTTCACTTACCTCCCAAGCCGTGGCAAGACTGGGCTCTAATGTGCCGTCGGGAAGGATCTCAATGAGATAATCGTACTGAAGGCGGTTGAACATAACCTCGGGGTCATTGGCTCCCAAGGCGGGATCTATGGTGGTGAGCTTTCGCAATCCAATGCGAAGGATCTTTTCTTCCTGCTCGTTTACTTCTTCTTCAGCGGTGCCGGTGGCGAAAAGCGCCGTAGAAAGCAGAAGAAGAAACGTCACGAACACGCTCTGAAAAAGGAATCGTTGATTCATACTAAGTCCTCCAAAAGCTTGAATCATATGCTGCTGCGTAACTCTCCGCAACAGCAAGTCCATTTTAATGTCCGCCAAGATACCCAAGAAACAAGCCGTCGGCGAATTCAGAGTCCCGCCGAAGTCGAAATCGACCCCGTGACGTCACACCCTCACCAATCCCTCGGGGACCTGATACACACGACTTCAACGCGAATCCGAACCGAACTGACGGTCAGCGCGACGGACATCGTCATCTACGCCGTCGTTTCTTTTGGGTCTCTCCGAATCGGAGTTCTCTTCGGGTACGGCAAGGCGAGTATCGTAGAAGTTTCGTGCTATTGTCAGTAGTGTTTCCTCCTCATTCTGGGACGGATCCTCGAGGACCGTTTCTAATAGAAATTCCAGCACCTGACCCAGGCGGGGGCCAGGCGGTATGTGTGCGCGTTCTCGCAAATCGTTGCCGTTAACGGCGAGATCCTTAATCGACATGGCGGCCTCCTCCCGCAGGACATCCGCCACTCGATCGGAAAGCTCATCCAGAGGCGAGCGCTTCGGTACTCGCCGGTGTTTCCCGTAACGATCCGCACGTTGAAGCGAGATAAGGTCCCAGACTGCATCCGCACCGACTCGATGCACGAAGCGCCGGACCGCCGCATCCGGCCAGTCCGGCTGATACTGCCGCATGTGCGCGGCGATAAGCCGTGACACATAGCGAATCGTCTTGTTGGGGAACCGCAGACGCGTCAGGATCTCTTCAGACATTTTCGCGGACACGGCGTCGTGCCCGTGAAAGTGAATAACCCCGGCTTCATCCTCGGTCATGCATCGGGGCTTACCGACGTCGTGCAAGAGGGCCGCCAGACGCACCGCGGTGTTGGCCGGCGACGCCGCATCACAGGTCAGAATGAGATGCTCGAGCAGATCGTTCACTTGGCCGCCCTCCTGAGGCGTGCCGGCACAGGACGCAAGCTCTGGAATCACTAGCGCGAGCACACCGGTGTCATGCATGGGCCGCAGCCCCAACGAAGGGCGGCGTGATTCGAGTATCCGTACCAGCTCATCGCGGATCCGTTCTGCCGCAATGACGTTCAAGCCACGGCGCACGCCTCGCAGGGCTTCATACGTAGCCTCCTCGATTGCGAACTGCAACTGCGCCGCAAATCTAAGCGCGCGCAGAATGCGAAGACCATCTTCCCGAAGCCGTGCAGCGGGATCACCGATCGCGCGTATTCGTTTGCGGCGAATGTCCTCGCGACCCCCGAAG
>CAYFQV010000316.1:1552-2654 GCA_964345195.1 uncultured Spirochaetaceae bacterium | reverse complement strand
CGCTTGCAGGAGACACCATCGCCGTAGTATATGCAGCGTATCTATCTGCATCACGGAACGGCGAGGCAGTTGCGGTGCCGCCGATATAGCGTTGTGTGTAGGTCCCGTCACGGGTCGGCCGACACGGCGCCTGTCTCGAAAGGAGCAGCATGAAACGCATTTCTCATGCGGTCGGCGTGGATCTGGAGCGGACGCGGTGGGAGAGTCTCGCGAACCGGCGCCGCAGCCATGTGATAGGCCACGCCAATGAAGAGTGCGCACGAAACATGGGCCCCTACATTGCGTGCACGCACTTAGCAGGCGACTACCACGCAATTTTCGCGGACGCTTCATAGCCGGAGGCGATCATGAGTGAATCCACGGCTCGCAGTGAGCTCCCCCGGGGCTTCTACCGCACGACCATCGTCATTGGCTTGGGTTTCTTCACCATGGGGCTCATGGATCCCCTGTACGATACCTTTGTCCCCATCTTCCTTCGAGACTACCTGACATCGCGATCGGCGATCGGCACCATAATGACGCTGGACAACATCTTCGCGGTGCTCCTGATCCCGATCGTCTCGGCATGGTCCGACCAGGTGCGTACTCCTATCGGGCGGCGTATGCCCTTTATCATTGTCACGCTGCCGCTGACCGCAATCATGTTCAGCTACATACCGAGCGCCGCGCGAAGCTCCCTGGCGGCACTGATTATCGCGCTCTTCGCGCTGAACGTGTTCAAGCAGTCGGCCCGCGGGCCGGTGGTCGCTCTTATGCCGGATACAATACCGGGAGAGTTCCGGTCCGAGGCAAACGGCGTCATTAATCTAATGGGAGGCATTGCCGCCATTGTCGGAACGGTCATTCTCGGGCCCTTGGCGAACGTATCCGTGAACCTGCCGATCATCGGCGACAGCCGTCGTCAACTTCCGTTTCTCATCTCCGGTCTCCTGGTCATGGTAGCGGCGGCGGTGGTGTTCACCTTCGTGAAGGAACAACGCCGCGCCGCGGAGAAGGAATCAAAGGTCCCGCTCCGGGAGAGCCTGCGGACGATACTGCGCAGTGAGGAGCGCAGCGCCTTCTTCGTTCTGCTGTCGCTATTTCTCTGGTTCGTTGGCTACCA
>CAYFQV010000316.1:0-1452 GCA_964345195.1 uncultured Spirochaetaceae bacterium | reverse complement strand
GCCAGAGTTGCGTTGTTTTGGGGGCTGCTCTTTCTCTTCGGCATCTTCTGGGTCTCGGTAATCACCAACTCCTTTCCCATGCTATGGCAAATGGCCGGCTACGCCACCATGGGGATCTACACCGGCCTCTACTACTTCTTCTCGCAAACCGCGGCCATTGCCGCTCCGCCGGTCACCGGCGGCATTATCGACATCTTCGGATACCCCGCACTCTTTGTCTTTGCCGCGCTGTGCATGGCCGCGGCGTGGCTTATCATGGGCCGCGTTCAGCGGGGGGAAGCCGGAGATGACGCACCGGGAGACGCACCATGAAGATCGTTGTAATCGGATCCGGGGGATTCGCCCGGAAACACGCCCACCTTTTCTCGGCTCTGGAGGGGGTCACCGTAAGCGCCTTCGCGAGCCGAACAGCGGAGCACGCAGCTGCAGCCGCAACTGAGCTTGCCGAGCAGACCGGGCATCCCGTCGCTTCCTACGCCCATGTGCCCGCGGCACTCGACCGGGAGCAGCCGGACGCCGCGATAGTGGCGGTCACGCCGAACGCCCACGGCGCGATTGAGCGTGCGCTCATTGCCCGGCGCATTCCCTTCCTCGTGGAAAAGCCGATCGGCATGGACGCCGAGACACCTCGCGACATTGCCGCATCCATAGAGGAGACCGGCCTGGTCACGTCGGTTGGCTTTCACATGCGATATCTCGACACCGTTGGGGCTCTGGCCGCGCGTCTTGCCGGTGAGATACCGGTGATCGCAAACGGCTACTGGATGGGCACGCTGCCCCCGCCCCCATGGTGGCGTCACGCGGCGGAATCAGGCGGGCAGCTCGTCGAGCAGGCCGTACACATCATCGACCTGATCCGCTACCTCTTCGGCGAAGTCGCATCCGTGTATGCAACAACGACGCGCCGAGCGATTCATAAAATATATAACGATGCCGATGTTCCCGACGCCGGCGCGGCAATTCTACATATGCAGAGCGGGCTCACGGCCACTCTGGTCAACACCTGCCTGGGAAAGACGACGCTGCGCGTGGGCCTGGAGACGGTCACGGACACGGCATGGCACCGGTTCGAGCCGAAACGTCTGCGCAGCTTGACCGGTTCGCAGCAGGGCGAAACGCGGGAAGAGGAGCCCCAACTGGACCCGTATGAGCTTCAAGCTCGCACCTTCCTATCGGCCCTACGTAGCGGGGATGACGCCGGCATTCGCTCCCCCTACCGAGACGCCCTGCGCACGCACGAGGTCATGACGGCGCTGTCGGCATCCGCATCCACCGGCCGGCCGCAGGCGCCGGCGTGAAACAGTCCGCCCGGCAATCCACGAAACGCGAGCCGCTGATCCACCTGGCCTTCCGCTTCCACGGCAACTTCTACCACAGCTACCGCGGCGACACGCCGGACGAGCGGGGCTTCGGGAAGGATATCCGTATTGTCCGCCATATCCTCCGGGAGCT
>CAYFQV010000315.1:0-2662 GCA_964345195.1 uncultured Spirochaetaceae bacterium | reverse complement strand
CAACCATATCCGCGGCCTTTACTAGGTCCAAGTCACGCGTGACGCGGTGGGGCTCACCCGTCAATCGCTTACAGAATCGGTCTCGCTGAGGTGTTTGGGGAACTGGCCTTAGTCCCAGAGTTTCATGTGGCCGGAGGCATTCAGGGTAAGCACGTCCTGCTGTAGAGACCCAGGCGCTCACGTACGGGGATCTCCCGCCGGGTCAGACACTGTGTTGCAAGTACCGCTTCAAAGGCTCGTCACCACAGCTTCGTATGGTTGGAGCGTCAAGAGTTCGAGAGACAGGTCATCGGGGTTGTGCGTGCCAATCCAAACGGTGGCAGTCTCGGGCTTCATGCTGCCAGGCAAGGTCAGATCCTCTGGCAGGGTCAGGTCCAAGGACCTGTCGCTCACGTTCATCAGCACGAGCACGGTCTCGTCAGCTAGCGAGCGCGTGTACATCCAAAGGCGCTTGTGTTCAGGGGTATGATCGGTATAGTCACCGTACACGAGCACGTCGCGGTCGTGTCGCAGTTCAATCAGACGCCGCAGGTAATGCCACACTGAGCTGGCGTCCTGCTGGGCTGCCGCAACGTTGATCCTGTCACGGTCAGGGTGGAGCCCAATCCAGGGAGTATCGGCCGTCGTAAAGCTGCCCTTCGGACCGGAGGTCCATGGAATCGGCACGCGGGCGTTGTCGCGGCTGAGCTGGCGGAGGTGACCGAGAACGGTCTCCGGGTCCTCCCCCGCCTCTACGCGCTCGCGGTAGGTGCCCAGCGCCTCTATGTCCTGAACGTCCTCGATGGAGCCGAACCGGGCGTTGGGGAGCCCGATTTCGTCGCCCTGGTAGACGTAGGGCGTTCCCCGCATGGTGAGGAGGAACGTGAGCCAGAGCTTGGCCGACGCCTCCCGATGCGCGGGCCGGTCGTCGCCCCATTGCGACACCATACGGGGCAGGTCGTGATTGCCGAGAAACTGGCTGCCCCAGCCATCATCGGCAAAGACCTCGTCCCACCGGTCGATGATCGACTTTAGCTCTGGCAGTTGCCAGTCGCGTGGCGTGTAGTGCCGGTTGGGCCTGCGGGTCAGGTGGACGTGGTCGAACTGGAAGAAGGTGTGCAGTTCCTTCCGGCCGCTCCCCACGAAGTCGAGGGCCTCGTCGGGGCGCACGCCCCACGACTCGCCTACGGTCATGACGTCGTAGTGGCGCAGGACCTCGTCGTGCATCTCGCGTAGAAATTCGTGCAGGCGCGGCCCGTTAGCGTAAAAGCGGAACGGGCTCGCGTTCTCGGGCATGTTGGGGAGACCCGGTTGCTTCGAGATGAGCGTGATGGCATCCATCCGAAATCCATCGACGCCCTTCTCCAGCCAGAAGTGCATAATGTCGTAGATGCCTTTGCGCACCGCCGGATGATTCCAGTTTAGGTCTGGCTGCTTTTCGTCAAAGAGGTGCAGGTAGTATTCGCCCGTGGCCTCGTCGAACGTCCACGCCGGGCCGCCAAAGAAGGAGCGCCAGTTGTTGGGCGGGCCTCCGCCAGACGCAGGCGAGCGCCAGATGTAGAAATCCCGCTTCGGATCGTCTGTGGAGGACCGGGACGATTCGAACCAGTCGTGTTCGTCGGAGGTGTGGTTGGCCACGAGGTCCATCACCAGCCGGATACCGCGGGCATGCAATCCCTCGAGCATCACATCGAAGTCGGCCATCGAGCCGAAGAGGTCCGCGATGGTGCGATAATCGCGCACGTCGTAGCCATTGTCGGCCATTGGTGAGTCGTAGACTGGGCTCAGCCACACGACATTCACCCCGAGGTCGCCGAGGTAATCGAGTTTCTCGATGATGCCGGGAAGGTCACCTGTGCCGTCGCCGTTGCCATCGTTGAAGCTACGGGGATAGATCTGGTAGACGACAGCTTCTTTCCACCACTGGCGATTGAGGGGGGCGGGGTCAGGCATGCCAAACGTAGGTTGCAGAGAAATGGGCTGTCGAGAAAATAGCCAGGCGTGTACTGGCGGATCAAACTGGCACGCGCAGATCAGTTCCACCACTAAAACGCACTCAGGGCGAGCCGGGTGTCATGCTCGGGTCCCACTTTGACTCCAGGCCCCATCGATAGGATACGAGAACCATGGGGACTGTCGGCACGGACGCGGCGCCGACCTGCACTGTGCCCTGTAGCATTGCGGGGTCCTGCATGTGGGCAAGACTGTCGTCGAGCATCGGAGCCTGACCTCGTTTCGAACTGGTCGCCAGTGACGCCGTTCTCGGTGAGTTGGAGCGTGGGAGCTATCCCGTCAAGGACAACGCGCTTGAGTTGGTCGAGGATGTAAACCTGCTTCCGATCACGCTGGAGGTTGAGGAGATCGTTCAAGCTTATATCGAGCATCGGGTCATGCCTAACGATCCGGTTGGCGAACGCGAACAAATTTGACCACGTCAAACGTATCAATACCCTGCTCGGGCTATTTGTCCCAGCACTCGTAACTCCCCTTGAATTGCTCGGTGAACACGATGACGAAGATTCAGCAGAAGGAGGATTCAGCGATTAGCCGGGTGCGAACTGAAGCGTGTCGTGGTTCATTACATGGAACGCCAGCAAGACCGAGAGCGGATGGCGACTGACCCAAGGCCCGAAAAGGAGGACTGACTTCTCCCACGACGAAAGATCGTGGGATTCTTCCTCAC
>CAYFQV010000314.1:0-2663 GCA_964345195.1 uncultured Spirochaetaceae bacterium | reverse complement strand
AGAGCGCCGGTCTCCAAAACCGGATGTTGTAGGTTCGAATCCTGCCTGGCCTGCTCTCGATTTCGAGACGTAATTCATAGACCTGGCATGAAGGGGACAATTGATGCGCAGAATCATTGCCTTTTTCAAAGATAGTTACGCCGAGCTTAAGAAGGTCGTGTGGCCTTCTCGTGACGAAGTCGGTTCGTCGACGCGGGTTGTGCTTATTTCTGTGGCGCTCTTCGCTATCGTTCTCGGCCTTTTGGACTTCCTCTTCCTTCAGGGTATCGACCTGATCTTCTAAGGGCAGGAATCCCCTCTGAGTCGCGGCGCCCAAAGGCGGGGTGTCAGGTGGTCTACGGTCCCACGAGGTTCGGGTATACTATGGCAAAACACTGGTACGTACTGCACACCTATTCCGGATACGAGAACAAAGTCGAGAAAACCATTCGCAAGATGATGGAAGACAAGCAACTAGAAGAGCTTGTTTCGGATGTCAAAGTACCTGCTGAGCAGGTGGTTGAAATCAAAGATGGGAAGAAGCGGATCACGACCAAAAAGTTTCTTCCCGGGTATATCCTGCTCGAGATGGACTTGCCTGATCTTGGATGGAAGTCGGTCTTGTCCACAGTTCGTCGCATCAATGGTGTAACGGGATTCGTTGGGTCCTCCGTCGGTTCTAAGCCGCAACCAATTTCCGCGGAGGAGGCTAGAGAAATCTTGCAAAAATCCGGCGAAATCCGCGGGGATAAGACGTTGAAGCCCAAGCAAAGCTTCAGTGAGGGTGAATCCGTACGGATTGTGGAAGGACCGTTTGAGTCGTTTTCCGGGACAATTGAAGAGGTGAATGTAGAGAAGGGTAAGCTGCGGGTAATGGTCGGTATTTTTGGTCGGTCCACCCCGGTAGAGGTGGATTTCCTGCAGGTAGAAAAGGTGTAGTGAGACGGTGAAGTGAAGACGTATCCGCGAGCGACTGCGTGCTGATGACGCCGCGGTTTAGCAAGAAAGCGGCGCTCAGCCAAACGACCGGCTTTGTCGGTGTCGGCGGCGGGATGAGGATTCACCGCGTAGTATAGTTGCGAGGTTCCGCGTTGCGGGACCGGATGGGAGCTGCGTAGTGCCGGCTGAAATCGGCGCGAGGCGCAGCGTTACGACCACAAAGCAAGGAGTAACCGAATGGCTAAGAAAAAGGTTGCCACAATCATCAAGCTGCAAGTGCCTGCCGGTAAAGCAACGCCGGCACCTCCGGTCGGGCCGGCTCTCGGGCCGCACGGTGTAAGTGCTCCGCAGTTCGTGCAGCAGTTTAACGATGCCACGAAAAACATGGAGGCAGGCCTTCTGATTCCGGTAGTCATTACCGTATATCAGGATCGCAGCTTCACCTTCGTGACGAAAACACCTCCAGCTGCCGTGCTTATTAAACGCGCGCTTGGCTTGGAAGCGGCATCCGCGGAGCCGCACAAGGTAAAAGTGGGGACGCTCTCCAAGGCTCAGCTGAAGGAAATCGCCGAAACCAAAATGCCCGACCTAAACGCGAACGACCTCCCAGGGGCAATGAAGATAGTTGCCGGGACGGCCCGGAGCATGGGCGTAGAGGTGGAGGTGTGATATGAAGCGCGGCAAGAAGTACGCGGAAGCGCTCAAAAAAGTGAATCGATCGAAGTATTACAAGCCGCTCGAAGCGGTTGATACCATAAAAGAAGCGGCCTTCGCCTCTTTCGATGAGACGGTCGAGCTCTCGCTTAATCTCAACTTGAAGCGCGGTGTATCGGTTCGCGATACGCTGGTGCTACCAAATCAGTTCACCGAGGGCACCAAGATTCTGGTCTTTGCCAAGGGTGAGAAGGCAAAAGAGGCCCAAGAGGCCGGTGCAACGTATGTTGGAGATGATGATCTGATTCAACAGATTCGCGACGGCTGGCTGGATTTCGACGTGGCTGTTGCGACGCCCGACATGATGAAAGACGTTGGTAAGCTCGGACCGATCCTCGGTAGGCGAGGCCTCATGCCCAACCCGAAGACTCAGACGGTAACCAACGATCTGGAGGCGGCGATTGCTGAGTTGCAGAAGGGGCGCACCGAGTTTCGGGCGGACAAGACCGGGGTTGTGCATTTGCCGGTTGGAAAAGTCTCTATGGACAGTAGTCAAATCGTGGAGAACATCCGGATCGTGGTTGATGAGGTCTCCAAGAAGCGGCCCGCCGACATTAAAGGTGATTTCGTGAAGACCGTCGCGGTGTCATCAACTATGGGGCCCGGTGTTAAGCTCGCCATCGCGGGCAACGACGCCGACGGTGAATAGACGGGAGCGGTACTATGGCAGCGTACAAAACAAAGATTAACGAACAGAAGACCGGCGACGTCGAAGCGGTAAAGAAGAAGTTTGAGAGCGCTCCGAACTACGTTTTTGCGAATTACCGCGGGTTGACGGTTGATCAGATTACCGATCTCCGTGGGCAGCTTCGAGAGAAGGACGCCGACTTCAAAGTCATCAAGAATCGCTACGCGAAGATCGCCCTCGAGCAACTCCAGAAGCCGGACGTTTCGGAGTTCTTGATCGGGCCGACAGCTGTCGCCTTGACGCATGACGATTTCAGCCCGGTCGTCAAAACACTGCTGGATTTCGGTAGGGAACATTCCGTTGAGGTGAAGGGTGCACTGATCGATGGGAATGTCTTTGACGC
>CAYFQV010000313.1:0-2668 GCA_964345195.1 uncultured Spirochaetaceae bacterium | reverse complement strand
TGCAATTGCGATTGCATGGACACTCGTGTAACCTCCGACTCCTGTATGAGCACTACACTGGACGATAGCATCCTTCACGGCCTGGGTGTTGAAGAACTGTTTACATACTTCCAACCGATAATCAATCTCAAGAGCGGCAAAGTCGTCGGACACGAGGCGCTGTTGCGGGGGCGCAACGCTCCCGGCGAAATTGTATCACCGGCGGCGATCTTTGCCGCTGCCGCGGCGCTGGAGCAACACGTTGCGTTGGAGCGCGCGGCCCGGAGCACCGCGATCCGAAGCTTCGCCGTCGAGCAGAGTTCCGGAAGTCCAATACTGTTTTTGAACTTCTCGTCGTGGATGCTTGATGAGCGCTTGCTTGAGCCCGGGCTCATCGGTGCGACCTGCCGCGCCGCCGGACTGGATCCGCGACAAGTGGCGATCGAGGTCGTCGAGGCCAACGTCCACGATCTGGACGCGATTCGGCGGTTTGCCGAACGCAACCGCAACGCGGGGTTTGCTATTGCCTTGGACGACTTCGGCACGGAGTACTCCAATCTGCAGCGCGTACCACTGGTGCGGCCGGACGTGATCAAGATCGATCGATCGATTGTCCAGGGCGTCGCCGATGATGTGTACCAGCACTCCGTGCTGCGATCGGTGGTCTATCTATCCCGTGTGGCCGGTGCGTTGGCCCTCGCGGAAGGCGTCGAGCGCTATGAGGATCTCATCCTCTGTGCTCGGGAGGGGGTCGATCTGACGCAAGGCTTTCTTCTAGGTCGGCCGCAGCCGTCGGTCGAGCAATCGCATGGTGTGGCTTCCAAGGCACTGTCCGAGGTGATGCCACGACTGCAGCGGGATCTCACCGCGGAGCTCCGACGACAGATCAACTATCAGAGCGAAATACAAGAACGCATTCAGCGCTACGTCACCCGACTTAGTGACTCCGATCATGCAGGGTGGGAAGCAGCTCTGCGAGAGTTACTGGACAGCGGCGACGACATTGAGTGCGCTTATCTGGTTCGGCCCGACGGCGTTCAGATCACTGAGACAGTGTTCGCCGAGGGGGTCAGCCTGCTTGAGGAGCGAGCTTTCTTTTCGCCGGCCCGTCCAGGTGATGACCACGCCCTGAAGGAATACATCTACGGCCTTGTTACCGCAGGTCACAATCGATTTCTCACCGACCGCTACGTCTCCATGGCCAGCGGTCGAAGTGTGCGTACTCTGTCTCTGCGCTTCCCTTACGGCTCCGATGAAGCCATTCTCTGTGTCGATCTGGTGGCCGAATGAGGCTCTGTAGGCGGGGTTCCCTTTCGATAGATGAGCTCGGGTGACCGAGCGGATTGACCAAAGTTCGCGGCTAAAGCATTGGGACAACGAGCCGTTTGAACTACACCGCGCTGCTGATCTTTTCTCGGAGGAGCCGCTTGCTGGGCCATCCACGGCCATCGTTTTCCTTGTACACTCGGCAGGCTATCACTCCGGCTCCCTCGAAGTCTTCCAGATCCCGCCCGTTCACTTTGATAGTCGGAGAGCCCGCGAAACGAAGCTCCTGGGCCCGATCCAACCCCTCCACGGCGATAAGCCGCACCGAGGCATCTATCTTCTCATCTACGAGAACGTCGAGAATGTCGTTCCACGTCTGCCTGTACGAGGGACACCCGTCGAAATAAAGCAGGTCTATCGTAAGGCTTGGTGCAGTCTTCGTCATTGCGTAATCTCCTGTCCGATTCCAACCCGATACGCGTGCTTGGCTTAAACGAGATTACAAAAGCTTACGTTGGGAGTACAAGCCGGATATACGAAGTCGATCCGGACGGACGGGCTACCGTCATTAGTGCCAATGAAGAGGCGTCGAACGCCTATTCGTTTCCATCGTTCGCATAAGTGTTTTCCGGTAGGAGACCAATGAGTTGTTCCGCTAACTGCGGTACTTCGTTGCGGAGAACGTTTACAACGATGTTGAAGTTGATCCCCATGTAATCGTGGATAAGTCGATTTCTCAGCGCGATGATTCGTCGCCACGGAATCTCGTCGTGTTGTGAACGGAAAACCGGGTCAATTTTCGACGCAGCTTCGCCTATAATCTCGAGGCTCCGCACACCTGCTCGGGATCGTACATCATCTCTTTTTCGAGATGGCCTGTCCGAGAATTCCGGTAGCGATTGGAGATAACGAATCTCATCTTTGATGTGGTGAAGATAGACCTTATGCGGCTTCGGCATGTACAGCTTCCTCGTGCACTGCCGCAGCCACATACGGGTTGAGTCCATTGACGGTCACCAAACCAACCAGAGAATCGAACCGTCCGTCAAGAAGGTCTGCAACGTTCATGAGGTTGTCGAAGGACTCCGCTTCGGTATCGAAGTCGAGCAAAATGTCGATATCGCTAGTACTACCGGCGTTATCTTGCACGACCGATCCGAAAACGGCACCATTACGCACTCCGTACGTCTTGAGTTGGGTAAGGATTTCCTGCAGTACCTGTAGCGCCTGATCCCTATTCTCAGGAAAAGGATAGCAAGGGGGAATCGCTATGGAGAAGTTGCAGCTATCCGTGGCGGAATATAAAGAGGTCCGATGCATATAAGTCTTGATGGAATGGGTATCACATACTATCTAATACGTCTTTTGTTCACGTTTTTCCGGGTCTCGTAAGTAACCGTCCGGCAAACACACCCCACCCAAA
>CAYFQV010000312.1:0-2687 GCA_964345195.1 uncultured Spirochaetaceae bacterium | reverse complement strand
TGAGCTTGTCCGTCCCGGTATTCGAACGATTTGGATGCGCGAGCGAATATGCCAATACGAGTTCAACCGCTGCGGGTGCCAACTGCGAACTTGACTGTCAATGGCGGCCGGCACGCCAATTGTTCCCGGCGATTGACACATAACGACGCGCATCCCCTGCGCCCTCGCCGGAGTGAAAGCTCCGAAAAGGCGTCCGGCGAATGCGCCATGTGATGTGGCGATCGATGAACGGCCCCTCTGTCTGAAGCACGAGGCTGGTTCCGCTTGTATACAATTGTGTAAGCACGGCAAACTCTGTCGCGACCACGGCGAGGAACCAGTACGTTCCGCGTGTTCGCAATGAGCTCCACATCATCTTCAAGCGGCACTTCTCCGACTTCTGCGAGCACTACGATGAGAAGTACGCCCCCACCTACGGCCGGTATCGCCTTGAGCGTATCCAGCAGCTCGGTGAGCGATTCACGACGTGTGGCGACTATCTCCAGGGCGTCGCGCGTATCCGCTGTACGAATCCGGACTGCGGGCATGTTTACTTTCGCCTTTTCTCCAGCAAGGGATTCTAGCTGTGTCCGTCCTGCAGTCGCGAACGGACCATCCGCTTCGCCGAGCATCTCGCCAAGGAGGTCCTTCTCAAGCTACCGCATTGACAGTTCGTCTTCACCGTCCCGAAGGCGCTTCGGCCGTTCTTCCGCCACGATCGCCGCCTTCTCGCGGACGTCTCCCGACTGATCTATCGTATCATCGATGAGTTCTACGCTGAGGCCGCCGGCAGACCGCTCGTCACCGGCATGGTTATCGCGCATCAGACGTTTGGGGAAATGCTCCGGTGGAATACGCATTTCCACGCCGGATGCATGGCCGAGCAGCAATTCGCCGGAATTGCGACCAGGCCCATCGTTCTCGAGGGTGGTTTTGATGAAGAAGGTACCTTCTTTTACATACCGTTCTCCGGGCTCCAGTCAATGACGGAGTTCTTCCGGCGTCGGGTCATCAAGCTCCTGGTTGACCGGGAACTCCTGAACGAGGACTTCGCCCGCAACCTCCTGTCCTGGAAGCATTCCGGGTTCAGTATAGATGACAGCGTTCGCATCCTCGACAAGTCCTCCCAGGAGAGCCTCGCCGAGTACATTGCACGCCCACCAATCTCTCTCAAGAAGATCCGCTACGAGCCGTTTCAGAGGTGGGTGCTGTTTCATACCACCTACTCAGAGTATTTCAGGGAGAAGCTGCATATGTTCGACGCACTCGACTTTCTCGCGGAGCTCACCCAACACATCCCGCCGAAGCGGCTACAGCTGATTCGCCGCTATGGGCTGTATGCTTCTCGTACGAAAGGCCGGTGGGAACAGATGCCGTGGGTCGCGGGGCGAGCGCCCGAGGGATGGAAGACAGCCCATCAGCATCAGGCTGGTGGCGAAGATCTGGGGTATGAACCGCTGTCGGACAAAGACGAAGCGGTCGATGATAGCGCACGCAAACGCGCCTGGGCCCGTCTTCTGGCGAAGGTCTACGAGGTTGATCCGTTCGTGTGTCCGAAGTGCGGTGCAGATATGAAGGTTATCGCCGTCATCGAAGATCCTGAAGAGCTAAGGTGGATCCTCACGACACTTCGTCAAAATCGGACGGTCCCCGCCTGGACTTGATCCCGATCGCCTCACCTGACAAGTTCCTCCGCCAAGCCCCTCGGGAGACATGTGTCTGTTTCCCGGCACAAACGGTTCCGTAACAGCCCGGATTCGTCTTATCCGTGGGTGAACGCCGTCACATAGCTGGCGACCGCTTCTCCGGCACCGCCAAAACCGTGAGTGTCCCCGTGTTTCACCGCCGGAACCGTGAGTGTCCTCGTGTCTTGGATCGAAACCCTCCCTGGGCAGCCGTTTCGCGGTTGCGCTGCGAGATAACTTTTCACTATGGTTTCAAGGGCTATTATTATGGTTTCTGGTTAAAGCCTCTCTGACGGAGCGGGTGTCGGCAGGATAACTCGGCCGCCGCCTCAGCCCCCTGTGTCGAGCAGCTTCCGCCATCCGTGCCGCTCCATAACATCCGCCTTCCCGAGAACCTCGCTTTCCTGCTCGGTCATGAAGGTCGTGAGGCGCTGCATGAGCGGCGGCGAGGTGAGGGCGAGAATGCGCAGCGCGAGTAGTCCGGCGTTGCGGGCGTTGTTGATCGCCACGGTCGCCACCGGTACACCCGTGGGCATCTGCACAATGGAGAGAAGCGAGTCGACGCCCGACAGCGCTCGCGTTTTCACCGGCACCCCGACAACCGGAAGCGGGGTGAGGGCGGCTATCATGCCGGGAAGGTGCGCTGCGCCTCCGGCACCCGCGACGATCACCTTGAGACCGCGGTCTCCGGCGCCGCCCGCGTAGTCATAGAGTCGCCGCGGCGTACGATGCGCGCTCACAATCGTGACCTCGGTAGACACATCGAACTTCTCACACACCTCCGCCGCCGCTTTCATGACGGGCAAGTCGGAGTCGCTTCCCATGATAATGCCAATGTCCACCCTGCTCATGCCGTCCTCCTCAATAGGTCGATGCTTACGTCACCCGCTCGTGGTCGGGGCCACCGCTTACGGTGAGAGCCTCGGCGGCCTGTAAGGCGCGACTCCGCGCAGCCGCCCTGGTGTCGGCACGTGCGGTAATGTGGCCCATCTTCCGGCCCGGCCGGCACTCCCGCTTCCCGTA
>CAYFQV010000311.1:0-2693 GCA_964345195.1 uncultured Spirochaetaceae bacterium | reverse complement strand
TTTGTCGCGCGCGAGTTGGCGCGCGAGTGCAAAGGAGGAACTATCTACCATTTGATTATGAAACGAGTCACTCGATGGGCCTTCGGTGAACTAAACAAGGGAAACTCCGAGGCACTGCTCAGACGGTGTCTGCCGAATGTGCACCACACATTTGCAGGCGACCACTCTCTCGGCGGCACCCGCACCTCCGTCGACGCTATGAGACGCTGGTTTGGGCGTATTCAACGGCTCTTTGGTGGATTGCAGTTCACGATTCACGAAATCGCGGTATCCGGCCCTCCTTGGCGTACGGTCGTGGCGGCGGAATGGACCGATCGAGCAACGCCTCTCGACGGCGAGCCGTATGAGAATCACGGCGTACATGTGCTCACCTTCTCCTGGTTTCGGGTCGCCTCCATCCACGCGTATCTTGATACTGCCGAGTTGGAGCACACCCTGCAAAGACTCGCATCTTGGGGACTCGATGAAGCCGCGGCCGAACCTATTCTGAAGTAATGCCTATGCTTAGTAGAAAGAACACTTCTGCAATCCTGTACTGGGTGGTTGCAGCGGTCAGTCTGATCATGGGATCGATCTACCTGTTTTCGCCGGAGTTTATGCCGTACCACGCGGCCGCGATCGGGTTGCATTGGGGCGAGCTGGAACCAACGACACAGATCCTTTTCTCCGCTCTCCTTCGACTAGCAGGAGGGGGTTGGGTGGCGGTCGCTGCAGCAATTGCGATTCTTCTTCTCTTTCCGTTTCGGCGTGACCGCCCGTGGAGTTTCTGGGCCTTGCCGGTTCTATCGCTCATATTCTACGTTCCGAACCTGTACGCCACCATTATTGTCACCCTCGGAACACCAGCCACTGCACCGTGGTACGGAAACGCTGCCGGCCTTGGGAGCGCCATTCTGGCATTCGCGCTCTCGCCGCGACCGCGGTCCTGACGGCGGACAGGCGAATCCGACCACCGATCCCAACAGCGCTTCCCGGAGAATACTGCAATCACACTTGACACCTAAATACTTTGAGATACAAACTGTTTATATGAACAACCATAGGCAAGCAGCGTACAACACTAGCTTTGATGCAATCATCATTGGTTCCGGGATCGGCGGACTGACAACGGCAACGATCCTGACGCGAGCGGCGGGACTCCGAGTGCTTGTAGTAGAAAAGCACTATGAGATTGGTGGGTTCACCCACGCATTCCGCAGACGGGGCTACAGCTTCGACACCGGGCTTCACTATGTCGGGCAGATGTCGCCGCAGGAGCTCCCGCGCAGGATTAGCGACACCATGACAGGCGGCAAGCTCGAGTGGAACAAAATGCCGAGCGAGTACGATATCTTCTCGTTTCCCGGTCGCGAGTTCCCGGTTCCCGAGGGCGAAGAGGCCTACCGGGACAAGCTCATATCAGAGTTTCCCCGGCAGAAGCGCGCTATACGCAAGTACTTTCGTGATCTCAAGCGTGCGGCGCGATGGCAGAGGCGAGACGCCGCTGCTCGCTTCCTTCCGCGGCCTCTCTCATCCTTCACGCGGATCGGTCGCCTCTTCGGCTCTCGACTCGGGCTGATGAACACCTCACGCTATTTGCAGAAGCGGTTCTCCGACCCGCAGCTCGCGGCACTCGTTGTATCGCAGTGGGGAGACTACGGAATACCACCGGCCGAGAGTTCGTTTGGTGTGCACTCCCTCATCGCGACCCACTATTTCGACGGCGCCTTCTATCCGGCAGGTGGTCCCGAACGTATTGCGCGGTACGCCGAAGAGGTGATTGAGGCAGGTGGCGGGCGCATTGTCACACAGGCCGATGCCGTAGCAATCCGGACTCGCGACGGCAAGGCACGCGGTGTGTTCGTGCACCATCTGGATTCCGATCGACACATCCTGTACGAAGCCAAACACGTGGTCTCGAGCATTGGAGCGGCCGAAACCCTCCGCAGGATCGAGCCGCCCGCGCGCCGGGGTTCTGCCGCGCGTAGGGCAAAGGAAGCGCTTGAAGAGCAGGACGACGGCTACAGTTGCGTCATTCTCTTTTTGGGACTGGAGTCAGGCCCGGAGAGCTTCGAGAGCTCAGGGGCAAACTACTGGCTGCACGCGCGAGATGAGCAGCCGTCAATGGCAGAGCTCAGTGAAAGTGTGATTGCAGGTGCACCGCGCAACGCCTACCTTTCCTTTCCTGGACACAAAGCGGGTGACGGCCGGCCACAGACTGCCGAGATCATCGCATTCGTAGACCCTAAGGCATTTGACTCGTGGCGCGAGAGCGATTGGCAGGAGCGGGGCGCAGATTACGAAGCGCTCAAGCAGCGCATTGCCGATGGGCTGATCGATTTGGCTGAAAGCCGACTCCCGGGATTCCGCTCGACGATTGCCTACCAGGAATTGGCCACGCCGCTGAGCATCACGCATTTCACTTCACGAGCCGCAGGACGAATGTACGGCCTCGCCGCCAAACCGGCACGATACCAGTCAAACGCCGCAAAGGCACGCACCCCCGTAAAGGGGCTCTACCTCTCCGGCTCCGATGTTGTATCGGTCGGGATTGTTGGGGCAATGATCGGAGGGCTCGGACCGGCACTACAAATTGCCGGTGCCGCTCGGGTATTTCCAACGCTTTACAAGCCAAGCGAGATGCCGGCAGCCGACTCGGGCGCACCGGCGGACCGAACGCGAAAAGAGATCGAGCCAATCAGCGGGGACAGGCG
>CAYFQV010000310.1:0-2712 GCA_964345195.1 uncultured Spirochaetaceae bacterium | reverse complement strand
GCCAATTGATCATTACACGGCGTCATTGACGGGGCGAAGCGCAAGAAGAACTCTTGATTCGCTTGACCCGGATCGAGCTGAGGCAACTCTTTACAGTGTTCAATCAGTTGCGCCTCTACAGTGGCTCCCGGTAAGAAGGTGAGCCATGAACAGAAGAAGGATTTTGCTCCTGATGATCGCTTCGTTGCTCACGCTCGGATGCGCGGGTGCGCACGCTCAATCGATTGAGATGGTCGACATTCCCGGAGGAACCTTTACGCGAGGGGTTCCGGGCGGCACCGGCTATCCCAACTACGATGCAATACCCTTCGGTGGGGACAACCCATTGGCTGAGGTGACCGTCGGCGCATTCAAAATGTCGAAGTATGAGGTGCCGTTCCACCTGTATCGCGAGTTTAGCCGCGAATACTGGCGGCAAATCGATTACTCGAAGAATTGGGACCACGAGGATGTATTAGCGTCCGTGGGTCAAGAACCGGGTTTCGAGATTCCGGAGAACTGGCCTGCGTTTCATCTCAACTACTTCGACGGGCTGTTTTTCGCCAACTGGCTCAGCCGGCGCGACGGGTTTGAGCCGGTGTATACGCTGACCCCTTCGGATGAGGCGTGGGGCGTGGACTACGTGGTTGAATGGGACAAGGGCGCCAATGGATATCGCTTGCCGACCGAAGCGGAGTGGGAGTACGCCGCGCGAGCCGGGGGTCGGGATGAACGGGTCATGTCGGATGATCCTGAGGTGCTGCAGTCTCTTGCATGGTATGCCGCTAACTCCGGAGGAGTGCTGCACCGCATTGGGCAGTTGGAACCGAATCGGTGGGGCTTGTACGACATGCTTGGGAATGTATCCGAGTGGTGTTGGGACTACTACCAGCCGGATTACTATGAACGGGCACGGGAGACGGACCCCTCTGGGCCAGACATCGGTGTCTGGGCTTGGTATCCGCAAGCCGAGCCTGAACGGACTCGCCTGATGCGTGGAGGCAACATTGTCGTACAAGCACAATATCTTAATGCCGCTCAGCGGATACCCCACCATCCGACGCTTCACGCTCGTGCTATCACCGGACTCCGCCTGGTGCGCAACGCGGACTGAGTGGAATGAACGGGAATCGCCGGCTCCGACAGGTCCCGCGGGCAGTACCGCGCGGCCACAGCTGAAAAGACAGGGATGCTCAGACCGTTTACCAGAGCTACAGTGAACAATTGTGATCGTGATCCGCGCATCAAGCTGTGGAGCTTGACAGTGGAACGATGTCAAATGTACCCCGCCCGGCAAGGTGACAGATTACACCTTGTCTGTCTTCCCAAGGGCCGCGGGATAACCTGGCCCCGGCAGCTCAGGGAGGCGCGCGGGGGAGCGGTGAGCCGTCTGTGTTCTTCGTGGTCGGTACTGGTTCCGCCGGGCGGTTTGGGGCGGAGACGGCGAGGCGGAGCTCAGCGATCATGTCACATTATTGGAACCGGAGCCGGTCATGGTATGCGGCGCCTTGCCGGAAGTGAGGCGGGAGGTGACGCCGCTGCGCCCCGGGCTGCTTGTCGTGGGGGGGTGAATTGAAGAAGCGCTTACTGCATCGCCTCTTTGATCGTTGTCAGCGGCAGGAAGGGCGTCAGTGGATGTTCCTCGAAGGGGATGAAGCCGTATTTGAGATAGAATGCTGTGGCCTTCTCATCGATAGCATCCAGCAGCACGGCAAATACCGCGGCATTTTGAGAGACCTTCACCGCTTTGTGAAACGCTTGGGTGAGCAGCGGGCGACCGACGCCGGTACTCTGGAAGCAATGATTGACGGCGATTTGTGCGGTGCTTACGGTGAAGTAACCGACGATCTGGTGATCATCGTCGGTAAGCGCGAGAAAGGTTTTACCGATTGAAAGCCTATCGTTTTTGCCCGCGTAGCGACGAAGGTAATTGTTGAGCTGTGGATAGCCGCAATCGAATGGTGACTTCGCGAGCGACTTAGTGACCGCTGCCAGGCTGAGGTTCAATCGGGTGAGCCTGAGAACAGTGAGTGCAGCGCCTGATTCGCTGCGGGCGGATTGCTGAGCGTCGAGAAGAAGCGTTCTCGACCGGCCTCCGAGAGTACGAAAGTGTTCGCTTCGTCGACATCGTTCCTTGCTTTCTCGATGGCGGAATTGAGCGGATATGCCGATATCGTCGTATGTTTGAGCCCCGCGGCCCGCTCGATAAGTGACTTTACCTCCGGCTTCGTTCTGAGTTCGATATGCTCTGTGCGCGCCGCCCTGGTGCTGGTCATACTGAGCGTCCTTTTCTATGAAGACAGCAAAACGTACGGCATGTGTACACACAAAACTGCAAGCCGGAAAGGTGTATCTCTCGCCGATGATCGATGGCTTCGCGGGCATGGTGGTAACTTGGACCATCGGAACGAGTGCCGATGTAGAGTTGGTCAACACCCTGCTCGACGTCGCCGTCGCTGGTTTGATGGATATCGAGAATGGACCAAGCTGAGTTAACCCGTTCCATGTCGAAGAGGGCGTGTACGCCGGATAACGCGGCCTGTGAAGGATTCTTTGGACGACTGCAGAATGAGATGTACTACAAGCAAATATGGACAGACACAAGCCTTGAGGCCTTCACTGCTGAGCTATATAGCCACATCCCATGGTACAATGAGCACCGCATCAAATCAGGTTTGGCGGTCTGACTCCCGCAGAGTATCGCCGCTCCCTCGAAACGGCGGCATGAACTGT
>CAYFQV010000309.1:0-2715 GCA_964345195.1 uncultured Spirochaetaceae bacterium | reverse complement strand
TCGCTCGTCGGCTGGACCACGATGGCGCGGGTAGTGCGCGGAAAGTTCCTGGCCTTGCGCGAGGAAGACTACGTCATGGCCGCTGATATGGCCGGCGCCTCCTCGCGCCGAATCATATTTCGCCATATGCTACCTTCCTTTATCAGCCACCTGGTCGCCGCGGCATCGCTCGCAATACCTCAGATGATATTGGGCGAGACAGCCTTGAGTTTCCTTGGCCTCGGACTCCGTCGGCCGGCTGTAAGCTGGGGGGTGCTCCTGCAGCAGGCGCAAAGCGTGCACGCAATTGTTTTTGCGCCGTGGCTCCTGATTGCCGTTTTCCCAGTCATTCTAACGGTTCTCGCGTTCAACTTCTTTGGCGATGGGTTACGCGACGCCGCGGATCCTTACGGTTGATCGTGAAAATGTCCGAACAGCGAGGTCTTCAATATGTCAGATAATTTGCTGGAGATACGTGATCTCCACACCTTTTTCGAGACCGAGGTCGGTACGGTCAAGGCGGTAGACGGTGTTACGTTCGACGTGCCGCGCAACACCACGATCGGAATCGTCGGGGAGAGTGGATGCGGCAAATCGGTAATGAGCATGTCGATCCTCCAGCTTGTGCCAAAGCCGGGAAAGATCGTGTCGGGTTCCATTTGGTACCATGGTCGCGATGAGGCGGTCGATCTCACCGGTCTCGACACGAAAGGGGAGCAGATTCGCAGCATCCGGGGCAAAGACGTCGGTATCATTTTCCAGGAGCCGATGACCAGCCTCAGCGCCATCCACAAGATTGGAGGTCAGATAGTCGAGCGGATTCTCCTGCACGAACCCGAGGTCACGAAGGACGAAGCCCGTGAACGAGTAGCGGATCTTCTGCATGAAGTTGGACTGCCGAGGCCCAAGCAGTTACTCGATCGCTATACGTTCGAGCTCAGTGGGGGTATGAGGCAACGGGTTATGATTGCGATGGCACTCGCGTGTAGTCCGAAATTGCTCATTGCGGACGAACCGACTACGGCTCTCGATGTAACGGTCCAGGCTCAGATTCTCGAGCTGATAAACCGACTGAAAGAGGACCACCGTATGTCGGTGTTGAACATCACGCATGACCTCGGAGTCATCGCTGAGCTGGCGGACGAGGTTGTTGTGATGTACTTGGGCAAGGTAGTCGAACGTGGAAGCGTCCAGGAAATATTCGAGAACCCGCTGCACCCGTATACAAAGGCGCTGATGCGTTCGATTCCGAGCAAGGCTACGAAACCGAAGGAGATACTGGCCGAGATTTCCGGGCGCGTTCCCAGTCCCTACCTGCGGCCTTCCGGCTGCAGGTTCGGTCCTCGCTGCGAGTACTTCATGGCGGGTCTCTGCGATGCGGAAGAGCCCGACCTGTACGAGGTTTCCGACGGTCATCACAGTCGATGCTATTTGCACACGGAGCAGGGAAGAACATATGCAAGGCAATAACGTCGTTCTTGAGACCAAGGAGCTCAAGACCTATTTCCCGATTCGCAGGGGCGTCCTGAAGCGGACCGTAGGTTACGTGAAGGCCGTCGACGGTGTAAACCTCGAGCTGCGTGACAATGAAACCCTGGGGGTTGTGGGAGAGAGCGGTTGTGGCAAGACAACGCTCTTGAAGACGATTATTGGGGCCATCAAACCCACGAGTGGCGAGATTCTCTCCCGTCACGACGGGGACTACGTCAATATTGGGAGTCTTGACCGAGCCGGACTGAGACGAACGCGTCGCGACATGCAAATGATCTTTCAGGATCCATACTCGTCTCTGAATCCTCGTATTCCGGTCTGGGAAGTTATTGGTGAGCCACTCCTCGTCAACAGAATTTTGACCGGGGATGCGCTCCGGAAACGGGTAGAAGAACTGCTGTTTCAAGTCGGTCTCGACGGATCCTACATGCATCGATACCCTCACGCGTTCAGCGGCGGCCAGAGACAGCGAATAGGCGTAGCGCGCGCGCTCGCCTTGAGTCCGAAAGTCATTCTCTGTGACGAGCCCACCTCGGCCTTGGACGTTTCCGTACAGGCTCAGATCCTCAACCTGATGATACGGCTCCAACGAGAGTACGAGCTGTCGTATCTTTTTATTACCCACGACCTTGGCGTTGTGCGTCACATATCGGATCGAGTCGCGGTGATGTACGTTGGGCGGGTTGTTGAAGTAGCGCGAACCGTCGATCTGTTCGTACGACCGAGGCATCCTTATACCGAGGCCTTGCTCTCTGCGGTTCCAAAACCTGACCCGCGGGGCAAGACGAATCGCATCATCCTCGGCGGTGATGTTGCCGACCCGGCCAACGTTCCGTCCGGCTGCCCGTTTCACGAACGCTGCAGATACGCGCAGGCCATCTGTACGAGTGAGGTGCCGCCGCTCGAGCCGGTGTCCGCCGATCCCGGTCATGTGGCCGCGTGCCACTTCAAGGATAAGCTCGAGTTGGTTTCTGACTTCTCAAGGTCGGAGAGCTCGTAAACACCATGTTCATCAGCGGAGACGTGTATCTATGAAAGCAGTATTCGTGGGGGGCGGCTCTCATCGGCTCATTGGGATCCTGCGAGGCGCAATGAACATTCCGGGTGTGTTGGACGGCGGCGAGGTCGCGCTCTACGACCTGGATCCTGCCCGTGCGGAAGTCGTGGCGCGTCTTGTCATGAAGTCCCCCGAGTGGCGACGGTGTCGCTGCGAGGTGACGTGGGGGATGGAGCTCGAGGAGGCGC
>CAYFQV010000308.1:0-2716 GCA_964345195.1 uncultured Spirochaetaceae bacterium | reverse complement strand
GGTTCCGAGATAGGTTTTCCTATGATTTGTTGGATGATAACCAAACGACAGCTTTAACAAACTCGCGGGGCAACTGCTCTTACACGCTATCAAGCCCACAACACGGATAATCTTGATGACCGGGCGTATCAGCTCTGAGAAGGTGCACAAAGTCGCCTCCTCGACTGGGCACATCCGTCGCTATTTCCCGTACATTCCGCCGGCGAACGATTTGGCGGAGAAGCGAGACGTCACGCTGATTGGTTACGCGAAACGACACCGCTCCGATGTTCTATACTCATCCTGAGCGGATCGCGTAGAGGCCACGCAGCACTATTACCTCTACCTGTTCCCCTGGGCTCAGGTCAGGTGAGCCGATCGCAACCGGCAGCAGCGCGTTGGCGCCCTGGATACCGCTAATCCGCCCCACACTGTGTCTATCGGAGGGGGAGAAAGAAAGCTGCCCCGCCTCAGCGTGCAGCCTCCCCCGGATGAACCGCTGACGCGCACCTCCGCCGGCGCCGCCGCCACCAGTCACCCGGCCGGCCAGGCGTGCGTTAATTCGTGGCGCCGACGGATTTTGGTGGCCAGCCAGTCGGCGCAGGGCCGGGAGAACAAACAGGTCAAATGTCGCGGCAGTGGCGGTCGGATTGCCCGGCAATCCGAAGACCGGCAATCGTCCAATCATACCGAAAAACACCGACTTGCCCGGTTTGATCGCGACCTTCCGGAATTTTTGTTCGAAGCCGAGCGCGCTCAGCACATCGTGAACATTGTCGCAATCACCCACGGAGGTGCCACCGGAGGTCACCAGCAGATCGGCGTCCAGCCCGCGACGCAGACAGCGTTCCAGATCGTCCGGGTTATCTTTCGCGATACCGAGAGGGATCGGTATGCAGCCGTTTTCGCGCAGACGAGCGGCCACAAAGTGGGCATTCGAATTGACAAGTTTGTCGTTCGCTTGGACCTGGTCCAGCTCGCACAGCTCATCGCCAGTTGATAACACGGCGACCCGAGGCGCCGGATAGACCGTGAGCATCGTGACTACGGCTGCCGCCAACAACCCGATAGCTCCAGCGTCGAGGAGGCTTCCGGCGGCGAGGATCCGTTCCTCGAGACGAAATTCCTCCCCCCGGCACCTGACATGTTGACCATGCCGTGGTTTTTTTCGCAGTCTGATGCGATCGCCGTCCAGTCGTTCAACGTCCTCGATCGGGACCACCGTATCGCACCCGTCCGGAAGGGGCGCGCCGGTCATAATCCGGACCGCTTCACCGGCGGTAATTCGTTCTGTAACACGACCTCCGGCGGGTACAAAGCCGACCTCGCGCAAATCGCTTTCGCGGGCATCCTGATGTTGCGCGGCAACGGCGTAGCCGTCCATCGCTGAATGGTCCGCCGGAGGGAGGTTACAACCGGCGTACACGTCCTTAGCCAGAACCATTCCCAGTCCTTCATCCAGGGGAACCCTCACCGGATGTAACCGGGTAACGCTCTCAAGAACGAGAGCTAATGCGCGTTGATAGTCGATCACACCGAGCCTCCCGGGTGGCTTGTCATCAAGGTGTCGTTTCAGATCTCAGAAAGGTGGCAACGATCAAGTCGCACAAACCTTCCGCGTCGTTGACCCCCAGGACCGGCACATCCAGAGTCAACGGCTCGTCGGATGCCACCGCGATCAGATTCGGGTCATGCTCCTCCCCGCGGCAAAGCAGTGTCGGGCTGCGCGCGGAACGGTGAACCTCGATCTTCGGCATCGTGCTACGTTTAAATCCCTCCGTGAGCACAATGTCAACATCATGACAATAGCCGGCGATCGTCTCCGAGAGGAGCGGCTCCGCTCCGTGATTCCGCTTGACCATAGCGATCTGTTGCGGGGAAGTGATGATCATCGTATCGGCCCCGGCCTGAGTCAGCCGCCAGGAGTCTTTTCCCTCGTGATCGATGCTGAAACTGTGGGCATCATGCTTGACGGCGCCGACCCGATAGCCGCGCCCCTTCAATTCGACGATCAGTTTTTCCAGCAGGGTCGTCTTGCCGGTGCCGCTTTTCGCAACGATTGAAACAACAGGGGTTGTCATTATGCTTCTCCGGTTGGGTCGATTTTTCATACTTCGTGGTGGAATCTCCGTACTGTTATTTTATCACAGCGGGCAGGGACCGACGCCTACCCGGGCCACGGGTAGGAGAGTTTTCACGACGATCACGCCGGCACTGTTCGGATTTGTCGAGAATGCCCTGAGGCGGGATAGCGCTGCGCATCACCTGCGCCCTCGCAGGAGCAAGAGCTCCGAGAGAACGTTCGGTGAATCCGCGATGGTATGTGGCGCGCGGCGCGGATACGCTGTACCAACCCAGAGTGCGGGCACGATTATTTCCGGCCCTTCTTCCGTCACGATCGGCGCCTGTTCGCCGAGGTATCTTGGCTCATCTACCATATTTGAGGTCTTCCGTCGTCGAGTGATCAAGCTACTGGTGGACCGCAAACTCCTGAACGAGTAATTCGCCCGGAACCTCCTGTGCTGGAAGCATTCCGGCTTCAGCATCGACAACAGCGTTCGCATCCTCGACGAGCCCTCCCAGGAGAGTCTGGCTGAATACACCGCGCGGTCACCAATCTCGCTGAAGGAGATCGTGAACGAAGGGGACTCGACGCCCATGTTGAATCAACAGTGCTTTTAGGTATTTCTCCGCGCACTGCTGAGCATGAAAGGCCACGATTTCGTGGGGAATGCGT
>CAYFQV010000307.1:0-2745 GCA_964345195.1 uncultured Spirochaetaceae bacterium | reverse complement strand
GACAGCATTGATGCAGCGAATCACCGCATCTGGGAAGCCGCACACGAAGACCCGGAGGGATCGCGGGACGAGGCAAAGCGCCTCGAACAGCGCGCCGTGGAGATAGGGTATCTGCGCGGGCAAGCGGAGGCGGCGCGCACCCACGGCTACGCACTCGCAATTCTGGACAACGTCGAAGAGGCGTTTGAGAAACACAACGCCGCACTCGAGCTGTTGTCCGGTCCGGATGTGCACGAGCCGGCTGTACTGGCTACCGTCCACGACTCCATTGCAAATCTCTACTACTTCGTGGGCATGTACGCGCAATCCTTCGAGCATTCTCAAAGGGGCATTGAATACGCCCGCGAGGCGGGCAGCGTGCGCGTGGAGGCGTACTGCCTTCGCAACCTCGGTAAGATCTACCTCGCCCAGGGAGACCTCCGTCATGCGCGGGAGCTGTTTCTCCACAGCCGGAGCCTCTTCAAGTCCATCAACTATCGAATCGGCGTGGGATGGACCCTTCTGCATTTAGGTCAAATCGAAGCGAAGCAGGGAGATCACGAGACCGCGCAAGAGTACTTTAAAAGCGTACTGGCCTCGGTGACGGAGCAGGAGTTCGGCATGCTCTACGCCGAGGCCCGAAACGGTTTAGCCTCGTGCCTCCGGCAACTCGGGGAGCTGGAGGAGGCCCGGAGAATCGCGGATGAAGCGGTCACGGCGCGCCGAACTTTCGGGCAGATCCTTGCGGAAAGCGAGCTTATCCGCGGGCACATCTACGAGGAGCTCGGAGAGCAAGACGAGGCCTTGAAGATCTTCGCCGACGCCGCTGAGCTCGCCGCGGAGTCCAGTGAGATCTCTGCCGAGACGGAAGGTCGAGAGCAGCGCGCCAGACTCCTGGCCGAGCGCGGGGACTATGCCGGCGCCTATCAGGAGCAAGCCAAAGCCTCCTCGACGCGCTCGAGGCTCCTGAACAACGACTCCCAACGTGAGCTGCGCTACGCGGAGTTACGACACAACCTCGAGGCGGTCCGCAAAGAGGCGGAACAGCGACGTCTACGAGACCTCGAACAGATGAACCAGGAGCTCGAGCAACGCGTTCAACAGCGCACGCAGGATCTGGAGGAAGAGCGAAGCCGCCTGGAGCGCACGAACGCCGAGCTTACCCGCATTAGCAACGAGCGCAGTGATCTGATCCGCATCCTGAGCCACGACCTGCGCAGTCCCTTCGCCTCCATTAAGGAACTGCTGCAGTTCCTCGGCGCTAGCGCCGAGGAACGAAATTACCTCGAGCTGATCCGTGAGAGTGCCACCAGCGGCTTGGAGATCATCGATTCGGTCCGCCACATGCTGGCAGTGGAATCCGGCAAAGCCCAGCTGCACATTGACGTGGTTCCACTGAGACCCGCGGTCGAGGAGGCGGTACGCGGGGTTGCGGCGAGCTTTCAGGATAAGGCTGTCGGATTTGATGTCGATGTCGACGCGGAACTGCAGGTGCCGGCGGACCGCCCGACCTTTGTGAACTCGGTACTCGCCAATCTCGTGAGCAACGCGGCGAAGTTTTCCCCGCCGAATGCGCGTGTTTCCATACGCGCCGTGCGCGGAGCAGCCGGGGAAGGACGCGTACACCTTACTGTTGAGGACCGGGGGATCGGCATGCCGCAAAAGCTCGCCGAGACGATCTTCGATCCCTTTGCGCCGACCAGCCGAGAGGGGACAAGCGGAGAGAAGGGAACCGGCTTCGGCATGCCCCTGACCAAGCGACTCGTGGAACGCTACGGTGGCTCCATATCGATTACGTCGCGCACCGGCGAGGACGAGCATGGTACGGCGGTGACGATCACGTTACCCGAGACGAGGGAAGCGGAAACGACCGGAGCGGCCGACGCAGAGACCCGCTCCAAAGACTGATCACACGCACGGACTCAGCGGTACAGAGCGACGCGGCGCAGCCAGAGGTCAGCCGTAAACTCCGCCTTTGCCGCAACCACCGCAATAGAGCGAAGGCGCCTTCGATCGGGACTGCCGCCGCCGAGCATGAGCTGTGGCTCGAAGTCGTCAAAGGGGAGCTGCACCCACGCCCACTCCTCGCGCACCGGCATCTCGGCGGCGTAATGCGCCCAGGGGAAGCGGGTACGGTTAGTGCGGATGTGGAGATAGTAGTGATCGCCGGCACCCCGCACCTCGACGGCAACACCGCGGTACTCCTCGGCATTGAAGCTCCCGCTCTCCGAAAGCGCCAACCGCGCTTGTATGAACCCGCCGTTGTTCTCGAGGGAAACCTCACCGGTCATGTGGAGGGCCGGCCCTCGGTCGCTGTCCGCGACCGCGACCTGCATATCTGAACGCCCGCCCATGACGCGGTCGGTGAAGCCTTCCCACTGCGTACCAAGCTGAGATCTAGCGTCGGCGCGGGAAAAGTCGTCCAGCAGCAGCGGGTCTTCTCCGGGGATATCCGCGGCGTTCCGCAAGGGGTTCCGGTTTTCACTGTCGGCATGGGCGTTCACGGCTCCTCCTAATCCAACAAGCAGCGCCGAAAGAGCAATGGTGCCCCCCAAGCGCGTGGCAGCATGCAAGACGCTTCGGGGCAAAACCGGCTGTCGTCGAATGGGTCGCATCCGTCGCATACGTACTCCTCGAGACCCATGACCGCAATCCGGAATGCCGCCGGCGTGCGCACGGGCGCGTGCCCGAATTGCTCCCGATCTAATTGCTCCAGGTCTCAGGATTAAATTAGCAAGAGACGACGCCCGGGACAACGCGCCGCCG
>CAYFQV010000306.1:0-2786 GCA_964345195.1 uncultured Spirochaetaceae bacterium | reverse complement strand
GGCGCCGTTTTCAAACGAGAGTACCAAGTGATAGTCGGTTCCCGCTTGAACGCTCGCGTCCGCGTCTGTGATGTCAAGATAGTTCCAGCTGTAGGCTTGGAGGCGTGCCGCATCGAGGGATTGAGCTGCTCCGATCTTCGATCCTGGATAGCCCGCGCCATCGTCGGTCCAGACCTCGACAATGAGGTTGCCCGATAGGTTCACAGTCTGCGACGGGTGGAGCAGAAATCCGCTAACGACCCCATCCGCGGTGGGAGTGAACTGGACGGAGATTTTCTCATTGCCTAAGACGTTTCTGGAACCGACATTTCCCCACCCGTCATATGCGTAGATAAGCTGGTGCGCCTGCCCCCCGGGATCGAGAAGCTGCGTCATGGCCCGGACGGCGTTAAGTCGGCCGTAGCCCCATGTCGCATTCGGCACGCTTCCGGTATAGAAATCCCCGTCCGCCCCGTCCTCTAACGTCGACTTAACGGCACTCGGCGCAAGACTCGGATTCTCCTGGAAAAGAAGGGCGACCGTCCCGGCAACAGCAGGTGCGGCCATGCTAGTACCCTGTAAAATCCAGTGCTTTTCGTCAGGGAGCACGCGCGAACTCGAGGTAGAAATTCCGGCCTGACTTGACAGGGCGGATGCAGTCCCTTGCCCTGGCGCCGTGAGATTGGGTTTTCGGACTCCCGTCGGCTTTTCCCGCAGCGGGCCTCGGCTGCTGAACCGCGCAATATTGTCGGAGCGATTGGGGTATCCGTCACACGCCCCGGTTCCACAATAGTATCGCGCACCCTGCTCGGCGCTCATCCAACGCCAGCGGTGCACCGACGCGCCGACGGTGATGGCGCCGGGGGACGACCCTGGCGAGCCGATCGTATACGCCCCGTCGCCCCCAACTACATACGCAGAAACGCCGCTCGTGACCGCGTTGTCGAAGAGCCACGCATGGAAGCCAACCGGCGACGCAGAGGCGTTCGTAAGGGTCACGGTCCAGTCCCCCTGCGCGGGCGGTTGCTCTTTATCGTCGTCGACCCCTATGTAGAGTCTTCGGTCGCCACCGCCAACAGAAGAATATGTCCAGTTGAACAGGTACACCTCTCCGTCCCCGGTCGAGTCGGTTACAACCTCTCCTGGAGACGCCGACGTGACAGCTCCATTGGGCGACTCGACCGAGACCGACACGTCGCTATCGTCATCCAGCCAGAGATCCGCGCGAAACTCGCCCTCGCTTACCGATACGGGAACGTTGATGGTAATGGAGCTCGCGCCTCCATTCGCGGGAATAGTCCCTTGCGTATGGATTGAGCTGCCTCCGGAATTGCCCGCGGACGTGACCACGGCACGCCCCGACGCTCCATCCACAAAGCTTTCAACGGCCTCATCTTGAAAGGTAGTGCCGTCGTGGGGACCAGAGTTCGAGCCCAGGCTCATGTTGACAACAAGCGGCTTCCCCTGCGCGGTGGCAACTTCCCCGCAGTAGTTCATTCCATCGATCACATTGGTAAAGGGAAATCTACCGTTCCCAGCTTTCACGACGATGAGCTCCGCTTCGGGTGCCATACCTCGGTACTTCTGCTCCGGATGAGCCCCGCCGTTTCCGGCGATGGTGCCCGCAACGTGGGTCCCGTGCCCATCAGTGTCTTCGGATCGGACCTGGCCTGCCGGAGACCCGTCGATCTCATCCTCGATGTCGGCCCGGCTATACTCAACGCCATAGTCGTAGGACCCATTTGAAAATGAGCGGCGGTCCCCCGGCGTTTGCTCATCGCTTTCCGCAGTAAGGGTATGGTCCCAGAGGTAAAGAATCCGGCTCTGCGTGTCGTTGCTTCCGAGCCCTCGGAAGTCACGATGTGACCAATCAATGCCGGAGTCGATGACGCATGTGAGGACGCCGGTGCCCGTGTAATTGGTGTTTGCCAGTCGGCCGTTATTCAAAATGCGGGCGCCTGTGATGCCGGCCACTACGTCATTGTGTGAGGTCGCCACGCCTGCGGCGCGCACGCCCTCCACTGCCGCAAGACCCGCCACCGCGCGGATCTCGCGCCGGGTTAGGCGAGCCGTAACAAACTCGTCTGTTCCCGACCCATACGAAATTCCGGCTTGCCGCAGTGCCGATGGGTCCTCCGTGTAGACCACGACACCGTATCTTGGCTCCCCGCCTCGGTCTGTTCCAGCAGTCTTGGAGCCCTCGGCCGAGATAGTCTGGTCTATGGACTGGACCTCTGCCGTCTGAGGGCCGATCCGTTTTCCTGCGGCGTCATCTCCCGGAAAAAGAGTCTGAAGTTGCGGGCCGATCTTCTGTAGAGGGACCGCCTGCCGGCTCTGTGCCAACGTGGAATGGACAAGCGACATGGCGAGAACCGACGCAAGAGCCAGCAGAAACAGCCTGTGGGACATGGTAAATGACATGCAATGTTGAGTTGACGATGAAAGGACGCACAGAAACGAGAAATTCCTAGCCTGGCCATGCGGCCGCTTTTTACTGGGTCGGGGCCGCTTGACCGCTAATCCGGATCGCTTTTACGGCATCAAGCCGAGCGGCTTGTCGAAGCTGATCGGCGCTAAGGCGCGCCGTGGCCATCTCTCCCGAGACGCTCCCGATGGGCAACCCGGCGCGCCGAAGCACGTCGGCCTCCGAGGTGCGAATAAATACCAGATACACCGCCGTCCCATCAGAACGCATGGCCCGAGCGGACTCGCGGACGGCGGTCGTATCGCCGGCCACCACCTGCTGGAGCGTCGGTCCGAGCTTGGCTTTTTCCGCCTCTGTTAGCGCCATGCTTGCCTGGTTATCT
>CAYFQV010000305.1:0-2818 GCA_964345195.1 uncultured Spirochaetaceae bacterium | reverse complement strand
CTCGTCCCGTTGATAATATGGCTAACCGTTGAGACGGAAACTCCTGCACGTGTCGCGACATCCTTCATTGTTGCCATACGCACCGTATTGAATCGTTTGCGCAACCGATTGTCTAGACATTAACCCCACTTGTAGAATACGTCAAACACTCAGTTATAATGCTGGGGAAAAAGCTGGAGGATGGAAATGAGCGCGCGGTATTGCGTGGTAGGCAGCGTCAACATGGACCTCGTAGCACAGGTGGATCAGTTTCCAAAGCCGGGTGAGACACGGACCGGCTCCACATTCGGGACCTACCCCGGCGGCAAAGGAGCCAACCAGGCGGTTGCCTTGGCCCGCCTCGGTGCGGAGGTGACCATGGCCGGAAAAATCGGCGACGACGTGTTCGGACGGAGTTACCAAGACACATTCGAGCACGAGGGTGTGGATACATCCGTCCTGCAAACGATCCCCGGAGTCTCAACCGGTGTTGCCGTTATAGAAGTCGATGCAAGCGGAGAAAACCACATTGTTATTGTGCCCGGCGCAAACGGACTCGTGGATCGGAGCTACATAGACGCGTCCCTCGAGACAATCGCCGGCGCGAACTACGCACTCTTTCAGCTCGAGATCCCCGTAGACACGGTGATTTACGCGCTTTCCCGCTTGCGGGAGCATTCCTGCACAAGCATTTTGGACCCGGCCCCAGTTCCCGATGGCGGGCTACCTGATGAGTTGCTTGGCTACGTGGATGTTCTCACGCCGAATGAAAGCGAGGCGGCGGCCCTCTCAGGTATCCGGATCAACAGTGAGCCGGACGCGCGCAAGGCGGCCGAGGCGATCCGCGCTCGTGGCGCATCCAAGGTGATCATAAAGATGGGAAGCGCCGGCGCTTACGTGGCGGACGACGAAGGTGTTCGTGCCGTTCCGGGCTTCTCCGTGGATGCGGTGGATACAACCGCCGCCGGCGACGCGTTCAACGCCGGCTTCGCCTATGCCTTGGGCAGTGGGAAGTCCATAGAAGCGGCCGTTCGATATGGCAACGCGGTAGGCGCGGCGGCATGCACCGGCTTCGGCGCCCAGAGTGCCATGCCCACCGCCGAGATGATCGAGGAAGAGATCTCCGACCAATAGCGCGCAGTGTGTCCGCGTTCGGCGGTAAATGAGACATTCGCTCTACCCACCCACCGTCGCCGACAGTACGTTTCAGCAATGCGCATACTATGGTGGATCAAACGGGATTTTCGGCTGACGGACAATCACGCACTTGTCGAAGCCTGCAGCCGGGCCCAGCGTGACGGCGCCGAAGTCGTACCTGTTTACGTCTTTGAGCCTTCCATTCTCTCCGCAGCTGATGCAGGTCCGCTTCACATGCACATTATCCTTCAGGCGCTTCACGCGCTTCGCCGCGACCTGCGATCCCGGGGCGGCGACCTTCTCATCCTGCACGGAGAAACACCAGAGATCTTCGAGGAGCTCGCGAGGGGCGTCGTTGTGACGGCACAACAGCCGGGAAATGGGCAGCACATTGGGGCGATTGTGGCCGAACAAGAGACCGGTACCAACCTGACGTTCCAGCGCGACCGGCGTGTCCGACGCTGGGCGCAGTCCCGCGGTATTCCCTTTCAGGAGCTCCCACACAACGGCGTCATTCGCGGTCTTAGCGATCGAAATGAGCGCATGGCCGCGTGGCGGGAGCGGATGGCGTTGGCGCTCCGTGCTGCGCCCGAGCAGATCCCCATGTCGACTGAGACGCGGCGCCGGTGTGGAGAAACCACAATACCGCAGCCCGACGACCTCGGCTTCGCTCGTCCTGCAGGGGCGGTGCAGCGCGTTGATGAGCAAGCCGCCGGCATTGTCCTTCGAAGCTTTCTCCAGAGCCGCGGAGGGGAGTATTCCAGGGGTGTCAGCTCTCCGGAGTCGGCGCGGCATACCGGGAGTCGTCTCTCGGTTCATTTGGCGTGGGGAACCGTAACGCTGCGACAGGTGCTCCACGCGCTCGACGAGCGTGTCGGGGAGATACGCACCGAACGCAGCCGGGGGCCGAAGAACGCCGCGGCCGTGCGCGGATGGCTCGGATCACTTCGCGCATTCCGATCACGTCTGTACTGGCATGACCACTTCTGCCAACGTCTCGAGAGAGAGCCGGCCATGGAGTTTCATACCCTCAACCGCGCGTACGAGGACGTCCCCTATGATGCAACCCCCGAGATGGAGGAGCGGCTCTGGGCGGGTCGCACGGGTTTCCCCATGGTGGATGCAACGGTTCGGGCGTTGACGAGCACCGGCTTCGCCAACTTCCGCATGCGAGCAATGCTCGTCTCGTTCGCCACCTATGCCATGCACATCGACTGGCGCCGCCTTCGCGACCCAATGGCCCGAATCATGGCCGATTACCTGCCGGGCATTCACCTTTCTCAACTTCAAATGCAGGCCGGCGTCGTGGGGATCAACACGGTGCGGGTCTACAACCCCAGCAAGCAAATCCTCGACAACGATCCCGAATGCACTTTCATCCGACGTTTCGTACCGGAACTGCGTGAGCTGCCGCCTGCAGCAATTATCGCCCACGCAGTGCGCGGCGTAGACAGCCCCTCCCACGGCGCGGTGGGACGCAGTACAGACGCAGCCGCCCTCTGGTCCGGTCCAGACGGAAGTCTCGGGGATTACCCCGCGCCGCTCATTGCATTTCGGACAGCGGTCAAAAGCATGCAGAGCGAGATATACCGGCGCAAGAGCTCAGCCCTGGGGCGCCAAGAGGCCGAGCGAGTTCTCGAAAAACACGGAAGCCGGAGGGGCGGCGGCCGGCGCCAAAGGCGCTAACGTTTCCCGGCACACC
>CAYFQV010000304.1:0-2857 GCA_964345195.1 uncultured Spirochaetaceae bacterium | reverse complement strand
CCGCTGCCTGCGGTTCTTCGGGAAAGCGCAGCAATATGCAGGTTGTCAGTTTCTCCGGCTCGGCGACACGAATCTCTCCACCATGCTGCTCAACAATGAGTCTACAAAGCGCCAGCCCAATACCCATGCCGTCGTGCGTGCTCTTGCTCGAGAAGAAGGGGTCGAAGATGCGCTCGCGCATCTCCGGCGCTATACCCGGACCGCTATCCTCAATGCAGACATACACGCCGGCATCCCTGGATTCCGCGCGAATATCAATGTGGCCCTCCGCATCCATCACCTCCACGGCGTTGCGGAGGACGTTCACGAAGATGGTGTATAAATCGGCGGGATTCACAACGATCGAAAGCTCGTCCGGAACGTGGACATCAACGGCAAGCGCCGAATTTCGCGTCACCCCCGCAGCCTTCAGACCGGCAAGCAGGGCACTGCGAATATTCACCACCTGCGTTTCCCGTCGATCCACCTTGAAGGTGTTTTGCAGACGCCGCACTACTTCATGGATGGTAGATATTCCCGTGCGAAAGCTCTCGAGAATCTCCGGCACCTCTTGCCTCGCCTCTGCAAGCGCCGCGGCGTCAACACTCCTCTTGTCATCAGCAGCTTTCAGGAGCTTTCCCACGTGATCGTCGAGAAACTGCATATTGCCGGACAGATAGGTAACGGGATTGTTTATCTCGTGGGCTATTCCGGCGGTAACCGTAGCCAAATTCTCGCGCCGCCGCTGTTCCATAATCCGAGCCCCCGCGGCCGCGATCCGTCGATTTAGGCGTTCGGTTTCGTGATAGCCGGCGACAAGACGCTCGTGCTGGTCCCAGAGGCGCACGGCAACAGCAGCCAACACGCCGACCAAGACGGCAATCAGATACGTGGCCGCCGGAAGCACGGCGGCTTCCCCGCGAATGTGCTCGAAGATGAGCCACAAGGAGACCGCTGCCGGCGCGCACGGCAGCAGGGCCGCAGGGCTCAGCGTCCCGCAGGAAACGGCGACAGCCACGAAAATTTCAGTCACGCACAGCATGATGAAGAGCGACTGTAGCGCGCCGAAGGTCAAGAAAAAGGGGTAGAAGAGCTGGATCTCGACGGCCATAGCGGCCAGGGCAAATATGAGATAGGGAATCAGGAGCCGATGAAACCGCTCGCGCAGTGTAAGCACGGCGCCGGCCGCAGTCACGCGGAAAGCCGAAAGAACAACTACGGGGATGAAGTTGGGAACAACCGCCAATGCCACCACCGCGTGCGCACCGCTTAGCAGCGCGTAGAGCACGAACAGCCCCCGCCGCAGGCGGCGACCGGCGTGCTCAGCTGCCCGACTCGTCATCGCTTAGCTCGTCGGTGGCGAAGGCGCGCTCTGAGAGGAGACCGAACTCTCGCAGCTTGTTCTTCAGCCCCTGCCGGCTCATGGCCAAGCGGCGTGCCGTACGCGAGATATTGCCGTCCTCCTGCTCGAAAACCTGTCGAATAACTCGCTCGCGATAGGCTTCAACACGGGCGTTGAGGTCGATCGATTCCTCCGGCGCAACCCCACTTGGCACCATCTGCTTTCCGGTGGAGGGAAGTTGGAGCTCATGCTCCCGAATCGGCGCACCGGTCCGATCGCGCTCCGCGCCGTCGAGAAAACTACCCTCGGGGTCAACCGCGGCCTGCACAACGCCCACGGATATCGGCTGTTCGCCGTCACGACTCGCCGCGAGGTTGAGCCGCTCGAGAACGCTCTGCAGCTCCCGCACGTTCCCCGGGAACGGGTGATTGACCAGAACGCCGCGCGCCTCATCACTGAGTGACGGAAGATGGATACCTCGGGCATCCGCAATGCGCTCGAGGATCGAAAGTATATCGTGTTTTCGTTTGCGCAAGGGGGGAAGATGCACGTGAAACGCATTTACGCGGTAGTAGAGATCCTCCCGGAACAGACCTCGCTCCACGTGCTGCCGGATATTCTTGTTGGTAGCCGATACAATTCGCACATCTACCTGCTTCTCTCGAGTACCACCGACCGGAATGAAGGTTCCGAACTGTAGACTACGCAAGAGCTTCGGCTGGAGAGAGATGGGAAGGTCGCCGATCTCATCGAGGAACAGCGTTCCGCCGTCGGCCGCTTCCATAAGACCGCGCTTTGGACGGTCGGCACCGGTAAAGGCCCCGCGCTCATAGCCGAACAGCTCGCTCTCCAAGATGCTCTCCTGGAAGGCTGAACAGTTGAGCGGCAGAAAGGCCTTGTCACGGCGCGGCGAGAAGGCATGGATCACCCGAGCCAGGAGCTCTTTCCCGGTTCCGGTCTCCCCCGTAATAAGGATGGGCTCATCCGACACCGCGTACAGCTGTGATAGTTCCTTCGTGCGCCGCATGGCGGGATCCGTGCCGGTAAAAACATCGAAAATGGATATCTCATTTCCCGTCTCGAGTCGCGTTTCCTCAACGAGAAGCCGATGCTGCTGTCGGAGTGCTCGCTGGAGACGATCGTTCTTGCGCGACAGCGTGAGGTGTTCCGCCGCCCGGTGCACGTGCTGAAGGAGCACGCTCGGAGAGAAGGGTTTTACCACGTACTTGTAAATCACGTTCGAGTTCACCGCGTCGATGAGGTCTTCGGAATCGGTATACGCGGAGATAACGATCGTGACGAAATCGGTCTTCCGCCGGCGAAGCGCCTTGACGAGCTCAATCCCGCTCACGCCCGGCATCTTCTGGTCGGTGATGAGGATGTCGAAGGTGTTGTCGGTGCAGTGCTCGAGCGCCTGACGGGGATCCGTGAAAACAGTGGCGGAGTAATCCTTCAGAACACGTCGTACGTACTTCGCATTCTCAGGAATATCATCGACAATGCAAACTTCCATGCGGCTCACAACTTCTCTATGGT
>CAYFQV010000303.1:0-2858 GCA_964345195.1 uncultured Spirochaetaceae bacterium | reverse complement strand
TTTGATGAGGGTAGGATAAAGTAAATCGCGGCGGTCGCTTGTGCCGCATAACGGCTTGCGGCTCAGCGGCGCAGGGCTATTCCACCGCTCGAGCGTGTTGAAGATCATGCCAGCGGTGGAGCGAGACAAGACCGTCAAGCCCCGCGTCCGCCTGCAGCCGCTGGTTATGCGGCCAGGAAATGGGTTCACAGACCAGGCCGCGCTATGCGCCGTCGAAGCTCGTCTCGACGGGAACGCCCGAGCGCAACGTCTGCATCACGACGCAACTGTGCTCCGCAGCGGCCAAAAGCTTTTGCATCAGCTTTGGGTCGGTCCCCTCGGCCGCCTGCACATCAACATAGCAGTGCATCGACTGAAACCCGACCGGGACGGTTCTGTCGACGAGTAGTGTTCCTCGAACGTCCGCGTCAGCCGTGACATTCACTTCTAGCGAGATCAACTGGATGCCGAAACGCTCGGCAATCATCCGGATGGTTGAGTCCAGACATACGGCGAGGGCAGCACAAAGTACGTCTCCGGGATTCGGGGCGTCGTGATGACCGCCGACGGCACGATGGATGCCGAAGGGCCACGTAACACCGTGGTCTTCACTGCCGGGCACTACTTGGCCGTGGAAGGGATCAGTATCGGTGCCCCCCGTAGTACGCGCCCGGTCGGTGATAGCGGCCGCGCCGGGCGCGTCCTTGTAACGTTCACGCAGGGGGTCTTGTCGTTCGCGTACACTCGACGTGTTGTGCTCGGTCATCGGTCTGCACCTCTTGGTTGAAGGGTCTGGACTTATCGCGCACTGGCATATGCTCTTCGTTGAGGCTGCATAACGGCTGAATTCAACTGCGACGGGCAATATCAACGTATGAATAAAGCAAGAGAGGCGCTACCATTTGAATCCGGCAGCAGCCCGTAGTCAGTTGCACCGGGGGTTATGCCGGAGCTTCAACACGAGGAAGACAACGGGTGAATTCCGACATGGATGATCGAGACCAATTCCCCATGGTCCCCCCGGTCAAATGAATCACGTTCTGTCGATTGGAAATGATTTGCAGGGCTAAGATTCATCAAAGTCTACGGTCGTAAGAACCGTCCCTGTGATAGCCGACCACACGCCTATGGCTATTCCGTAGGTGAACGACGTAGCCGCGATTGCAGAGGACAGAGCAATGCCAGACATTAGGCCAACAGCTCCTAAAATTAGACCGGTGGTAGTGAGGAATTTGTTTGGCTTGAGTGCTACCATTGCATTTTTCTTATTGTGAAAGTAGTACAATATGCCTATTAACCAAGAACATTCATGGCCGGTTCCTTGGGATCTCGTGCGGCATAACGGACAAGATTATGCCTTACTTTGCGTCAACTTCCGTACTCGGACAAGCCTTCTACCTAAATTTGTCCTGTCGGGGGGCATCTCATACAACGTCGCCTGTGGCTAAGTCGCCTCACTTACCTCAGTCTCACTGGCTGTAGTATCGCTCTCACCAAGCCACCACTCCTGTAGCGCTTGAGCCGCTGTCACAAAAAGTGCAATGATAACAGCCTTGAGCGGCTCGTCACTCCACGAATAAGCCTCTGTGGAAATTGACCAAGCGATCGCCTTGTAAATAAGAATACCAAGCCACGCACCGATGAACCGTTTCTGCATTGTAAAGAGGAGTTTAGGAACAGGGACTGAGATAAGTATCGATTTCTTTGTCGTGCACGAGTGCCGGCATAACGATGGAGCTCAACTACGATGGGCACGCTCACTTTACCGAACGAGCGGATGAGGTGCTACCCATCGAATGTGGCATCGGCCCATAGTCAGTTGTAGCATTGTGTTCTGCCGCTTCTTACCGTGCGTGGGAAGCCGCATCTTCGAAACCGTCAATGATACGGGGATAGAAGTCAGAGAGCGTCGGGTATGCGTCTTGGTTCTCCTCGTACGTCTTCAGCTCCTGGATCAGCGGCTCTATGTACCGGAATCCGCGCCTCTTCTGCTCCTCGAGTTTGCGCCGGCCTGCCTCTTCGCCAAACCGGCGGCGCGCCAAGCGCACCTCGATGGCTCGGATGATGTGTTCGTTGACGACCGTTTCCCAATTCGTGTATCCCGCCTTCCGCATCGGTTCTCGAATAGAAGCGTAGAGCGAGGAGTAACCGTTTACGTCTTCTCGGTATTCATGGGTAAGCGGGTTTACGACGGTGTGACTGAACTCGTGCCATGTGAGGCTCGCGAGGCGTTCCGGCGATCCGAAGGTCGGGATCCCATCCTCTATGCCAGTAGGTCCGATGAATGCGTAGGCTTCCTCGCCCTCCTCGGTCTCGTACCGAGCTGCAAAACCACCATTGTGCAGGAGAGGCCCAAGTACAACAGTGGCATTTTTCAAGGATGCTCCCATGTAGTCTCTCAACGCTCCCATGGCGTCGCTTGCCACTCCCCGTGCGCTATCAGCTAGAGCGCGGTACGTACCTCTGTGGGACCGGTAGAATGCCTGGAAGTCTGTGTGCTGAGCGAAGTCTCGAAGTGCATCGACAAACTGGCGGAGCGAGTCCGCCCCTCCAGCAGCGGACACGACCCGCTCCGAGTACGGAACGCGCGGCGCAAGCGCGGGGAGCTTCGTCAGTGACAGCATCGCTTTTGGCACGGCGTCGAACGCGAATCCCTCACCGTCCATCTCTTCGAAGAGCTTGGCGGCCGGATGCCCCTCGAATCCTGAGAAGTATGCTTGGACCTCCTTCTTGTAGGGCGAATCGAAGTCGGTAACTAAGGGATATTCGGTCAGCAGCTGAACGACTCCCATCAGCTCAATTCGCGGGTCGACCCCGACTTCCACAGACTGTGAAGTCGTGTCGGGTTGAGCGGCACTCGACGTAGTTACGCTCAAAAG
>CAYFQV010000302.1:0-2871 GCA_964345195.1 uncultured Spirochaetaceae bacterium | reverse complement strand
CCTAAGACAGTACAAATCGCTAGATACGAGGCACCCCTGAACCCGTAGAACCGCTCCTGCTCAAGGCGGAATAGCGGTCGCAAGACCCTCAACCAATTCGTGCGGGCATCGCTTGGTACATGCTTGAACTCTTACTAAGGCGCAATGGGAACAGTTCAACTGTAGTCGAAGAAATTGCAGTTCCATCCCTGATTTGATCCCGTTGGGCCCGCCGTCTCTCGTCAGGACGAATCATGCGGTACCCGCCAGGTATCGTGCTCGCCCATGCGTGTAGCGGACCGTGTTCCCCCGTCTACTGCAGAACAGGAATGCGCCAAATGAGACTCATGGGCGGCTGTTTGTACGTTGACGCCCTGTCGGCTCGGCTCTATCGTTCAAGAGGCCTCGATGGGTGGTCTGAAGCAAGACTCGTGCAGTCTGTGAATCCAGACTCAACAGCAGCGTGACCCACAATCCATGAGGCGGTCTCGTTATCCGTAGAAACAGGAGGAGCCGATAGGCTTTCCAAGACGAACGATTCATCTCGACTTTCATACCAGCCCGAAGGTGCCGGATGTCGGACACAGCTTCGACGCCGACTCTTACGCGCGAACGTTCAAGGACGCGCATGTGGACAGTGTTGCCGTCTTCGCCACCTGTCATCATGGTCAAGCCTACTGGCTGACTGATCGTCCCGAGCGTCATCCTTCGTTGCCTGCTGGGCTCGATCTGTTGGGACAGCAAACTGCTGCGTTGCATGGGGTGGGGATCGAAGCTCCCATCTACCTTCCTGTCCAATGCAACGAGTTTTGTGCAAACAACCACCCGGAGTGGATCGCAGTCGACCCGGAGGGAAGACTGGTTAGGCGCCCAGTTCTCGACTACTTCGAGCCGTCATGGCAGATCATGGATGTGTCGAGCCCGTATCAGGATTTTCTTGCCGAGCAGCTCGCCGAGGTTCTCGACCGTTTCGCACCGGCGGACGGCGTTTTCCTCGACATGTGCTGGTATCAGCCGTCGGTCTCGAAGTGGGCAATAGCCGGTATGAAGGCGCGAGGTCTCGATCCAGCCGCTCCAGGCGATCGAGCTCGATATGCACACGGTGTCGCCCATAGCTACATGGACCGTTCCAGCAGGATGGTCGCACGGGCCACAGACAACACCTCGGGATTTGGTGTCTGGTTCAACTCGCGTCCGAAAACGAATCTTCACGAGGAAAGCAGATTTATCGGTCATATCGAGGTAGAGGCCCTCCCCACCGGTGGATGGGGCTACGACTACTTTCCTTACGTCGCTCGTTTCGTGCGACCGTTGGGGCTCCCCGAGCTCAGCCACACGGGTCGTTTCTTTAAGAATTGGGGCGACAACTCCTGTCTCAAACCCCACGCAGCACTCAAGTACGAGTGCTCACAGATTCTCTTCCAAGGCTTTGCCAACGGCGTCGGCGACTTGCTGCACCCGCACGGCACGCCGAGCCCTGAGGTCTACCGTCTAATCGGTGACGTCTACCAATACATCGAAAGCTGTGAGCCGTTCGTTGAAGGCGCGACTCACGTAAGCGAGGCCGCGCTAATTGTCAACCCGGCACTCAGAGATCGACCCGGACCTTCCGGCATGGGCGCGGTGCGTGCACTACAACAGCTTCGTGTTCAATTCGACGTTCGTGATCCGAGAGCAGACTTCGCCGCTTACAGGTTGCTCATCATCCCGACGACCACACGAGCTGATCAGGCTACCGTTGATAAGTTGAGAAGCTACCTTGCCGGCGGCGGGGCCATCATTTTCAGCGGCAGAGCTGGTCTCACTGATTACGGTGAGCCCGTCCTTAGGGAACAGGGCATCGATTCGGCTCGAGTGTCGCCGTACAAGACTTCGTTTCTCGGTGCCCGCGACGCGGTCTCATCCGGCCTTACCGACTATCCGTATGTCATGTACGAGGCTGGCCACCGGATCGTTCCATCGCCGGACGCATCCGTGCTGGTGGACCTCGGCGAGCCGTACTTCGAGCGCACTTACGAACACTTTTCGGGGCACTCATATACGCCGTTCGCGAAGGTGAGCGAATTTGCGGCAGTGATCCAAACTGGTCGGGTGGTTACGTTCGGTGTCCCGATATTACAAGCTTTCGGCAAGCACGGGTCACCAAATTACAAGCATCTGATTTACAATACCATCGATCTCTTGCTCCCGGATCGTATTGTCCGTGACGAAGGCCCTTCCCACATGGAAATAGTAGTCGTGCGGACGAGCAAGACAACCGTCGCGCACGTCTTTTCAGTCATTCCCGAACGGCGGGCAGACGGCATGGATATCATAGAAGATCCGGTCCCTCTTGTTGGGGGACCGATTTCAATCAAGTCGAACTCGAGACCTTCAGCGGTGCGGCTCCAGCCTCATGGCACGGAGCTAGTTTGGAAGTATGAGGGAGGGTATGTCTCCATAAAGCTTACCCTTCTAGATGGCCACGGGGTGGTTGTGATCGAAGGATAGCCGCCAATGCCATGGACGCCCAGAGGACGAGCTCGAGTTGCCGGAGATTGCGACCGATCGGGGCTTGTAGTTGCAGCTCGGGAAACCCATCGATTGTTACCTTTTGGGGGTAGGGGCAAAGTCCCGAAATTGCGCCCGATCCAATGATGCGGTGGATTTGTCAGTCGAGCAGCCGGAGCAAGACGACTGGTAAGGTCTACCGTTCTCTGCCCTCGCTGCCGACTGATCCAAGGCCGGCTTCGGCTACGGTCTCGCCGAACAGATAATGTAGCTCCGGGTATCGATCGTCGGTATCGCCGTTCTGCTGTTTGGTCCAAACCAACTCAGTAAGTAGCCGCGCTCTGGTCTCGGCGTACGCCGGATCCGACCAAACGTTGCGAAGCTCGTACGGGTCGTTGACCA
>CAYFQV010000301.1:0-2904 GCA_964345195.1 uncultured Spirochaetaceae bacterium | reverse complement strand
GCTCGTGTAGACGCTGTCAAGACCGCTGTGAAGGATCGTTCCTTCCAGCGGCTGGCCGAGCCCAGCCGTGCGAGCACGCTGCCCGGCCTCATCGAGAACATCACCCGTGTCTCGACTTTTTAAAATGTCTTGAGAAGCTCGAATAAAACGGTGGCTATTACTCGGGGACGCCGCCGATAGATGCGACCTTGATCTCGTGGATCTTTGCCATCTCGCGCACGGTCGATTCATGGACGTCAAGGATACGAGCGGCTCCGGCCAACGACCCCGCTTCTTGGATCGCCGATGCGTAGTCGTCTTCGCCATAGCCTTTGTGCTGACCGGCGACGCTGGACCCATCAGCGAGGCGCTCGTCTTTGCTGGCGGCTGTCCGCACGCGCTGCTCAAGGTCTGGATCCTGATCCATCAGGTACAGCACCGCCCGGAGGAGACGACCGGGTGATGAGAGGTCAAGGTCATCAATGGCACTACGCTCTGCAGAGTTGACGTATGCGACATATCGTCGATTGTGGGACATGGACGTTGAGTCGGTGTAGGGAGAAGTTTATTCGAGTGAGTTGCATTAGGATGATCTACCTAGCGTACGGGCTCATCGGGTACTGAACGTGCCTCGTGCTCTCTGCGAAATGAATCGCCTCAGGCATGGGGATGTCTACGCCGCCGTACCGAAACATCGTGCGGCTTGCATTACGATAGTCGGACGGGTCGTGCTTGACGAACAGCTTGCCTGCTCCGACATCCACAGGCGCAAAGGGGTCGCCCGTTACGCCTTGGAGCTTGTCGGGCACAGCGACGCGTATGCCTGCGCTCCCGGCTGTCTCCGCGGTGTATGCCCCGGACTCGTCTTCTGCTCCCGGATCCACGCGAAGACGAACGCGGCGAGCCACCTCGATGGCGTACGGATGCAGAGACGAAAGCGGAATTTGGCGTTCGTCCCTCTCGTGCCCGCCTTTCGCAGACTTCGGGCCCCATGGGAGACGCCAGAGTAGACGGTGGCCCGTCCTAGAATACAGCCCCATCTTTAGGTCCTCGTCGCGCACGTATCCGCTTCCATCCAGTGCGTTAATACGGTCGTACAAAGCCATCGCTTGCGGCACGATCTGCCCGATGCCCCGAGCGTCAAAGGGTTGAAGGAAGGGCCGGATGCTTGCGCCGCCGTTCATCCGGAAAATGCCGTAGTTGCCTGGGCCGTTGTAAAACGTCGTCGTTTGCAGCTCGACCAGCGCGTACATCCAGTGCTCGGGCTGGGAATAGCGGATGGTCTTTCGCTTCAGGTGGTGGTTCTTGGAGGTCGTGAGCGTAGAAATCTCCATCGGGGTCTCGTACGTGCGCTGACCTGCACCGAGGGCGTTGTCTGCTTCATGTTCGGCCGTATCGTACGGCATAGGCGGCTGAAAAAAGCCAGGCAGCGTATCTTTTTGAGAGATGAGATGCCATGCAGCCGTGCCGCCGCCGATCATCTTGAGGATGTCGGTAAATTCGGGCTGCACCGATGCCATACGATCCCACTCCCACCCCATGGCGAGTAGCTGTGACAGGAACGCATACCACGGCGCCCGCTGGTGATGCTGAAGCGCTTCGAAGGACTCGACCTCCGCCGTCTCTTCGTGGTAATCGCGGCAAAGCAGCTCCAGCAGGTGGGGGAGAGTGACGCGCTCACGTTTCCCGTTTCGTCGAATGGTGATCAAGGGGTCGGTGAGGAGCGAGAGCCGCCCACCGTCGCCTTGCACGGGGTCAAGGTCGGGGTACGTGGACACGTCGCGCAGGACATCACCCGATGCGGTGTAGCCCGCAGCGGAGCGGGAGGAAGCGGAGCTCGCGGCAATGTTTTGCCGCATCACGTTGAGGATTTCAGGTAAGGGCATCGGCTTAGGCGTTTGGTTGAGTGGCCAAGGAGGCTTCCCACTTGAGGAGGGATGCTATGCGGGCATCGGCGTTTTCAGCTTGATGCCGCGCTCGCCCTCGCAATAGTCGTAGACGTCAGCGGCATCCAGATCGGCGTCGACGAGGTCGGTCGGGATTTCAAATACATGCCACACCCAGCCCTTTTCGACGCTACGATCATCGCTCATGATGTCCTCAGCGAATTTCTCCAGCGCTTCGTGCTCGTCCTCGGCGAGCGTCGTGTACTCAAGGCGATCGTGGTGTCCGTGGTCGTCGGTAAAGATGGCGTATCCAGTCATGGTAGCTTTCTTAGATGGTGAGGGTGAGTATGAAAGATGCTGCTTAGCAGGTCCATGTGTCTTCGATCGTAAGCAGACCGGCTGTCAGAACGCGCGTCGTCTCAAATGTCTCGGACGTTCCCGGCAGCTGATCGGTGTACGTTACGGCGTCGAAGCCAGCGTCCCGGAGCGTGCTGAGGCTTGTGTCCACCACGTGAAATCGCTCCGAGGGGCTCATGCGAGCGCGTCTGCGTCAACGCCCAGCGCGGCGAGAGTCTCTTCTTCGTCTGCGACGACGGCGTCAGCGGACAGATCAAACTCGTAGATGGTCGCGGTGTCGGACGGCCAGCGCGTCGCGTACATCTCCGCAACGTTCTCGCTGTCCGTCAGGCAGATGTCGAGGCAACCCGAACTCGGGTTTACGTCGCTCAAGTCGAGTTCGTCGGCCGGGAAGTCAGATCCGTGGTACATGGCGTGCTGGGCTGCGTTGTTGTTTGCTTTGTTCACTCCCTTATATAACCCCGGTGCACTGGGGTTCCCCACTGCACCGGGGTTATCTCCAAAGATACGATCGACACATTATCCGCGGTTGAATCCATCCAGGTACCTCAAGGTGCAGAGAAGAACAAGGCGCAGATGGGAAATGCCGTGACCTATGAAGGGGCTAATCTAGAAGGAATCAAATGAAGGGAGAATCACGCACGAACCGACATGGGGCTCGGTCGATCAAGGGACCCACACG
>CAYFQV010000300.1:0-2905 GCA_964345195.1 uncultured Spirochaetaceae bacterium | reverse complement strand
TGAGCCGGCGCATGATCTCGGTGCCGATTCCCCGACGCCGGCAATCCGGGTGCACCATAATGTCCACGATCTGAAAAAAGCAGCCGCCGTCGCCGACGACGCGGCCCATGCCCAGGAGTTCGTCGGAGTCGCTTTCGCCGCCGCGGCTCCCACGGGCGGCGACGAGGTACAGGCTGCCCGCCAGGCCCGCGGCAGCCGCCTCGGGCTCCCGCGGCATCATGCCGCAGAGGTTTCGGAGCTCGAGATACTCCGTCGCTTCAGGCGTGGTGCTGCTCCAGCTTATCTCCATGATGCCCTATCTCCCCGTCGCTAGAATGCCCGGCGCCAGAATAGCGGCTGCGACGCTAGCTGCAAAGGGGCCGGATGCTCTCATGCAAGAGGACGCGGGCGGCCTTAGCGCTGCAGGTACAGGTAGGTTCGCAGGGTCTCGGCGACCGTCCACGCTTGGGCGAAGGCTCCGCGAGGTGTGTGCGGGGCGTCGCCGTCGTAGATCTCCGACAGTTGTCCGACACAACCGCTTGCCAAGCCGTCCGCCATGGGAATGAGGAGCCGCTCGGCGGCGTCGCGGTCTCCGTACACGCTGTAATGCGCCTGCACGAAGGGGCCGAGTAACCAGCCCCATACCGGTCCCTGATGATAGTGTGCGTCCCGGGTCGCTGCGTCGCCGCCGTAGGTCCCGGCGTAGCGCGCATCCTCCGGGGCAAGCGAGCGGAGTCCGAAGGGTGTGAGGAGTGAGGCCGAGGTGACGTCTACCACGGCGCGGGCTTGATCGCGGTCCAAGAGAGGCGCGTTTTCACATGCCGGGTCGCCGGCCCGTGCGCCCGCGAGGGTCACGGCGAAGATCTGGTTCGGACGTAAGCTCAAGTCACTGCCCGCCGGGCCATCGATCACGTCGGCAAGGCCGGCGCCCGTCCAGAACTTCTGGAAGGACTCCGCCACGGCGGCGGCTTCATCGACATATGGGCGGGATTCGCGGCCCAAGCGCCGAGAAATGCCTGCTGCTACCAGGAGTGCGTGGTGCCACAGTGCGTTGATTTCGACGGCTTTGCCGGTGCGCGGCGTAATGACCTGGTCTCCGACGCGCGCGTCCATCCAGGTGAGTTGCACGTCTTCTTCTCCGGAGTAGAGGAGCCGATCCGTCGGATCGACTCTGATGCCGAAGCGCGTGCCGTCGCGATAGTGGGTGAGAATGGAATCGAGTGCGGGAAGCAACTCTTGCGCGGTATCGAGATCGCCGGTGACCTCCATGTACTGCCGGAGTGCTTCGACGTACCACAGTGATGCGTCCACGCTGTTGTATTCCGGTGTGCTGGTTCCGTTCGGAAAGAGGTTGGGCAACATGCCCCGGTCCATATAGCGGGCGAAGGTCCGCAGTATCCATGCCGCCTCGGGATAGCGTCCGGTGGCAATGGTGATGCCGCCGAAGCTGATCATGGTGTCCCGGCCCCAATCGCCGAACCAGGGATAGCCGGCAATGATGGTCTTTCCGGTCTCGCCGGTATCTAGAGTTCTGTCGACGAGGAACTGATCCGCTGCAAGCACGAGCCGATGCACCCAAGAGGGTGCGGAGCGGGCGGTGTCACCGGTGTCGTTGAAGGCCGACAGCAGGTTGGCGTTGCGCTTGTCGGGCTCGGTCGGGCCGGCGTCACGGGCCGGCGGCGTCCTCTCGGCTTTCGCCGAGAGGACCGCCTCTTCTCCGGCTTCCAGGCTGGTACGGACGTTGGCGCCGGCGTAGAGATCCTCTATGTCGGCAAGCCCACGATAGCTCTCCATTCGCAGCCGTTGGTCTTTGTAGACATCGTCGAGGGGATGCCACGAGACGCCTTCATGAGCGTCCGTGCCACGGTGGAGTGAGAGCCACAGGGCGGTCGCGTTCGTGCCCTCGCGGACAAAGGCAATGCCCTCATCCGTCGGCTCGAATCGGAGCCCGGGCCGACCGTGCAATGTTGCATGATGGTCGCGGTCGGCAATGAACACCTTCACGGACAGGGCTATCGGCTCCTCCGCATGCAGTAAGCTGTAGGATATCCGCGTTTCGTTCGTACCGTGAACCATCCGCACCTGCCGGTCGAGGATCGCATCCGCGAGACGAAAGCGCCATGTAGGGGTCGTGCCCTGAATGCAGAAGCGCTCAATGAGGCGGCTGCCGTTCGGTGATCGTGCGCCGTCTCGCCACACAATCGACCCGAGGGAGTATTCGACGCCGCGGTAGATGATGGTTTCGTCGACACCGGGCACGAGCATGGTCCGTCCGACCGGTGGTTGTTCCGCCGCAACCAACAGTCCGTGATATACCCGCGTTCTGAGTCCGGTAGCGGTTCCGGCGGCGTAACCGCCGATTCCGTTCGTTACCAGCCACTCGAGGTGGTCGCCGGTGTCCCCATCCGCAATGAAGTGCTGTCCGAACGCATAATCCATAAGAATTCAAGTATGGTGCACAAAACTTGTATCAACAAGCTTGCCGCGATATTGCATAGAAGATAGCTTCGGGGGATGGAAAAATCACACGCCGCCACGTCGGCGGAAGAGACGGCGGGCTCGCAGGCCCAGGAACAAGCACGCACTGCGGAGGCGGCGCGGATTCGTGACCACCGGGAACGCCGGGCAAACTGGAAGAACTGGGGCCCGTATCTCAGTGAGCGCGCCTGGGGAACCGTGCGGGAAGATTACAGCGCCGGTGGGACCGCCTGGGATTACTTTCCGCACGACCACGCTCGGAGCAGGGCCTACCGCTGGGGTGAAGACGGCATCGGCGGTATATCCGACCGCTATCAGCAGCTCTGTATGTCGGTGGCGCTGTGGAACGGGCAGGACCCGATTCTCAAGGAGCGGCTCTTCGGGCTCACCGGCGAACAGGGCAACCACGGTGAGGATGTAAAGGAGTACTACTACTACCTGGATGCCA
>CAYFQV010000299.1:0-2933 GCA_964345195.1 uncultured Spirochaetaceae bacterium | reverse complement strand
ACAACAGATACTGCCTGTCGCGCATCTCCCGCCGCTTCGCCTTTCCGCGGAAGAAGTGCAGCCCATCGTCAATTTCCTGCACGACATAGTCCGGCAGGCGCGACTTGAACAGATCGGTCAGAAGATATTCTATGCTGCTGCTTGCAACTTTCGGAACGGCGAAGTACAGTGCGCGTTCCTTATGCAGGGCAACGATTACCGTTTTGCAATCGTAGTGCCCGTAGAGGCGCTCACGCAGACGCCGAATTGTGCGGCGGGAGCTAAGGCGAATTGACGGTGTCATACGGGATCATCTTAGAAGAACCGGCCACGCGCGACAAGATCACATCTATTCAATGAGCTACAGTAACCGGATGCCCCGTCGATTTGTGATAACCGGCTGCGGCAGAAGCGCTACGATGTACATCGCGGAGCTTCTGAGCAATCTCGGTTGCGACTGTGGGCATGAAGACTATTTTCCGAAAGAGATTTCGCCCACCGCCTACCGACTGGCGCGGGCCGGGTTGCGGCGTCTCAAATGGCGCCGGCCGCCATATGGTGAAGCCGCGTGGGAGGCGGCTCCCTATCTGCATCTGCTTCCCGACGAGACGGTCGTGTTTCACCAGATTCGCCACCCGCTGGAGTTCGTTCGTTCACGTCAACGCAAAGGCTTGAGCCGTGCTGCCTTCCGCGACCGGCATATGTCGATAGAAGCCGGCGCCTCCAACAAGCATCGATTCTGGGAGTTTCCCCTGGAGGAGCAGGTACGGTACTTCACCGAGTTCTGGATCGAGTGGAACGCGTTGGTCGAAACCAATGCGCAGAACAAGGAATACTACCGCTACCGCACCGACGACCTATCTGCCGAGCACGTAATCTGGATGCTCGAGAGAATCGGGTGGAAAGCGGACCCCGATCACGTGCGTTCGGCGCATGGACGGATGTCGCAGCGCGTCAACAAAGGAAAGACCCCCAACGAAGAGGTCAGCTTCGACCTGTTGCCTCCGGCGCTGCGCGCGCGACTGGAAGACACATGTGAGCGCTATGGCTTCGATCTATAGACACAGGTACAGCATATGAACGAGCAGACTTCACGTCGACAACACCCCGGCTACCTCCTGTCGAGCCGTTTCGGAAAAACGGTCGGACTCGGCATCCTGAGCTGGAAGTCAGAGGAGACCCTCTCCAACACACTTCAGGCGCACACCGAGGCTGGACTTTTCGAGCTCTTCGATCAGACGCTCATCCATTTTCAGGAGATCCGGGAGCAGGACGAGGCACTCGCTCGACGCTTCGGCATCGAGTACGTCGGTTCCTCGAAGAATCGGCACATCGGCGGCGGGTTCTACAAGCTCATAAAGAGCCTCGAGACGGACTACATCTTTCTCCTCGAAGACGATCTTACCCTCGATGCCGACCGGGACGCCCTGTACGAAGCCCTCTGTGATGCGATCTATCTGATCGAAAAGGATCAGATAGACATTTTCCGATGCAGGCGGCGCGGGAACACCCAGAAGGTATACTCCAAATACCGTAAGATCCGAAACTTCGACCACAGTGTGAACGACGTGCCGGAATCATTCTTCCCTGCCGTCTCCGCGCCGAGGCGTTTCCTTAACCGGCTTCGGAATCCCTTTCGGGCGCATCGCACGGTAGCAAAAGCTCCGTGGATCGAGAAACACCCCGAGAAGGTGTACCCCGGGCACATCCGCCGGATAGAGGGCCTCTACAACGATGTATATGTTCTCACGGGTAAGGCTACCAAGTGGTCGAATCCGGCCATCTTCGCACACCGAGGTTTTTTTCGAGAGGTGTACGATTACATCAACAGCCGGACGCCGGGCTTCGAAGAGTTCGGTCTTTCTCTGGAGAAGCTGGTGAACAAGCGCAATCGAAAGTGGTGGCTGCGACAAGGCTATCGCATGGGCGTGACGAAACCGGTCCTCATCAATCACACCCGTGCGTCCGACGGCGGAAAATCCAATCCCAATTATCCGAGATACAAGTAGTAAGCGAATCGTGCAGGGGAAGGCCTACATCAGATTTCGTTGGAAATGGCGGCGATTGTCCGCCCCAATGCGTCCGCTTCCGGATTTCATCATCATAGGTGCTCAGAAGGGCGGCACCAGCGCGCTGAACTACTATCTCACGCGACAGCATCCGTCCGTACTTCCGGCCGACAAGAAGGAAGTACATTTCTACGATAGAAACTTCCACAAGGGCCGGCTCTGGTATCGAGCTCACTTCCCGCTGGCAGTGCGGCACCGCCGAGCCGTGATAACCGGTGAGGCGTCGCCGTACTACCTGGCGCATCCACACGTTCCCGCGCGCATCGCCGCCACGCAACCCGACGTGAAACTCATCGCGGTGCTGCGTAATCCGAAGACCCGGGCGTTATCCCACTACCAGTTCTCCGTGCGACGCGGGCGGGAGCCGCTAACCTTCGCTGAAGCGCTGGAGCAGGAAGAAGCACGAATCACGGAGGGGTGGGAGCGGCTCCTTATTGATGCGGACTACGACGCAAAGAACTACCGTTTCTACTCTTACAAGCATCGTGGACGCTACGCGGAGCAACTGCGGCGATACTTCGACTACTTCGATCGCTCGCAACTGCTCGTGCTCACAAGCGACGCTCTGAAAACCCAGACCCGTGCTTCGATGGAGAGGATCTGTGACTTCCTCGGAATCCCGCGCGACTTGGACGAGCTCGATCTAACGCCCCGTGGAGTAGGAAACTACGCGCATGAGCTCACGCCGGACATCGATGCACAGCTGGATGAGTACTTCAGACCCCTCAACGAAGACCTCTACGAGCTTCTCGGCGAGGATTTCGGCTGGTAGCCGGCTCGAGTGCGCGGCGCCCGCGTAGTCGGCGTCGGCCTAGTAATGATGCCCGAACCCGATAAAGATCTCCCGCTCGGCGAGGCTGCGGCGAAGCAGTACTTCACGTAAAT
>CAYFQV010000298.1:0-2935 GCA_964345195.1 uncultured Spirochaetaceae bacterium | reverse complement strand
TGTGGCTCTCAGCACTGGCCATCCAGTACCGTGACATCAAGCACGCGACGACGTTCATGACGCAGTTTCTGATGTACGCGGCGCCGGTCGTCTGGCCCGTGTCGCTCATCACCGAGAACTTCGGCGAGATGGCGCGCCTGGCGTACGGCATCTACCCGATGGCGGGGGTCATCGAAGGCTTTCGGGCGGCGCTACTCGGCTCGCAGCCCATGCCGTGGGACCTCGTCGGCATCGGCACGGCGTCCGCGCTCGTGGTCTTCCTCGGCGGGATGCTCTACTTCCGCCGGATGGAGCGGCGCTTCGCCGATGTCGCATAGTGCAGAGGGTTGCGTGTGGGCGTGGAGGCGTTCACCCATCCTCCCAAACACCCTGTATAGACCGGGGACACCCATACCCCCATACTGCTTCACTTCGAGCACGCATCATCCTGGGAAGGTCAATCCATTTACACATGTCCACCTGCATCAGTAATCATCAACGATGAGTGAACCAGCCATCAAGGTCGAAGGGCTCTCGAAGCGCTATCGCATCGGCGTCGAGGAAGACCAGCACGACACCCTGTTCGGGGCGTTGTCCTCGTGGGTGAAGTCGCCCATCGAAAACTACCGGCGCGTCAAGCGGCTCAGCTCGTTTGGCGACGACGAGGCCGACGACATTATCTGGGCGCTGAAGGACGTCTCCTTCGAGGTCGAGCGCGGCGAGGTCGTCGGCGTGATCGGGCGCAACGGCGCCGGCAAGAGCACGCTGCTGAAGATCCTCTCGCACATCACCGAGCCGACGTCCGGCTACGCCAAGATTCGCGGGCGCGTGTCCAGCCTGCTGGAGGTCGGCACGGGCTTCCACGACGAGCTGACGGGGCGGGAGAACGTGTACCTCAACGGCACGATCCTCGGCATGTCGAAGACGGAGGTCGACCGCAAGTTCGACGAGATCGTGGCGTTCTCCGGCGTCGAGAAGTTCATCGACACGCCGGTTAAGCGCTACTCATCGGGCATGAAGGTGCGACTCGCCTTCGCCGTGGCTGCCCACCTGGAGCCAGAGATTCTGTTGGTCGACGAGGTGCTTGCCGTGGGGGATGTCGGCTTCCAAAAGAAGTGCCTGAGCAAGATGGAAGACGTGACGGATGAGGGCCGCACTGTACTTTTCATCAGTCACAATATGGGTATGGTGCGCTCGCTATGTGAGCGAACCATCCTCTTAAAAGATGGACAGGTTGCGTTGGATGGGCCTACGGACGAGTCCATCAACCAATATCTTGCGACCGACATGCGCGAGGCAATAGAAGGTGAGATTCGGTGGGATAGTGATGCGGAGGCTCCAGGCGAGGAGGTTGCTCTCCGTCAGATCCAACTGCTCGGTCCAGACGGTGTATCGCGCGATACATTTGATGCCGCCCATCCTATCGGGGTGGAGATCACGTACCGAGTGCACGAGCCAGTTCGCGGTATGCGTCTCATTCTTCAGCTGAAAACGCAGGAGGGAGTTGTGGCCTTCTCGTCGACAGATCACAAAGAGCGCGATATTACTACCCTGATGCCAGGCATGTATACTGCAAGGTGTTTGATCCCAGGTGGATTACTCAACCAGCGGAAGTATCTCGTTCGTATTCACGCCGGAATTCCCGGAGTGAAAGTACTAATTCCAGGACGAGAATTTCTCTCGTTCGTGGTGGAAGGAAGTGGCACGCATGGTTCCCACTTTGAAGAGAACTGGCCAGGGGTTGTTGCCCCTGAACTTTCTTGGGAGGTCGACGAGCTTGTTGAGTCGATGTAGACCGTGACGAATTGCCGGGAAAACACACTGGATGGTTTGCAGAGAGACTTAAATAACGCGGTGTGCAAGTTTTCAGTCGTCGATCAGCTCGGCGAAGCGAAGCGGGGGCAGTCCTTGCTGGCGGCAGAGCAACACCGCCATCGTATGACTGGCCATCTTTCGGAGCCACCGACTCACGGCATGCCACCGGTCCATGGCCCATACTTTCTCGGCGTTGAAGCGGCCGACAAGCTGACCGATTACCGTTTCGATCCGTCGGCGCATGCGAGTCAGATTCGGAGGAAACGGCGTGTTCTCATGGGTTTTGGACTTAAACGGCGCCAACAGCGCGATATCGTCCCGCTTCAGCGTCTCGGCCAAGTCCGGACTCCAGTAATTACGATCGGCCAGTGCCCACCCTCGGGTCCCGGAGAGCACCTCCGGGGCCATTTCGACGTCGCTGACGCTTGCCGGAGCAAGTTCGGCACTGCGGATGACCCCCGGCCACGAGACGGCCACGTGAGCTCGCAGCCCGTAGAAGGTTTGCCGAGCCAGTTCGTCGTAGCCGTAGGCCGCCTCGGACGCCAGTCGCTTGCACCGGGGCGCGCGAGCAAATCGGCACACCGGAACGGGAAAGCTGTCCGTGATCGTCACCAACGGGTCGCCATCGATTTGAGCCTGGAGGTGAGACTGCAGGTGTTCTTTGATCTTCCAGAGGTTGGCGGCCTGCCGCCCGAAGGTCGTGCGATGGATTTGCAGGAGCTCGGGAAACAGTGCGGCGTGATGGCGGCGAAAGTAGGAAAAAATGCCCTTGTCTGTGTCGTATTCGAGGAATTTGCCGACAATCTCGCAGGTAAGGACCACGCTGTCACCCGCGGTCGGACGTGGGCCGCGTCGGCGCAGTCGCTTGCCGTCGAGGAAGTCGATCAGAAAGTCGTCGATAACGCAGAACACCGTGATGATAAAGTCGTCAAGAGACATGGCAGGCAGGTTGTTGTGGGACCGGATCCAATGGGTTGCACCTGATCCAGAGTCCGCAACGGCCTGCCTGTTCCCGTATGACCTGTGCAGCACCGAAAAAAACTGCACACGCCTTAAATAGGTGCAACTAGAGTCAGTTTTGATTTTCAATGCGAATCAAGGGTAGAAAACCACGTCGCCGCAGGCGGTTTGAAGAGGGTGA
>CAYFQV010000297.1:0-2957 GCA_964345195.1 uncultured Spirochaetaceae bacterium | reverse complement strand
GGCCGATCGCCGCCGGATCCCTCTCCCTCCGCCATTTTTCCCAGTTCCCGGATTTTCGAGGATCGGAGTAGCAGTCAGAGCGCTCCCGGGGACCATGCGCATCATGACTGTGCACCAAAAACGACGACGGCGTCATGGATGGTTCACGAAACGTCGCGCGTAGCAACCTCGTTCCGCGAGCCCGCTTCAAGACTCAACTTAGGCCAGTTCCGACCGCCGCGCCAAATACGTGTGCACGTCGAGCGATCGTGCGCGTCATCGATGCGAAAGGCCCGCTTCCTGGCTCGGAAAGGGAACACCCGGAGGTGGGCGACGTCATCGGCGTTGACCACCCAGCACTATCTGACCATATTCCTATCACTCATCGAGCAGGGATTGATGACCATGCAAAAACGGCTAAAATGCACGGATGCAAGCGTTGCGTTCGCGTCGCTGGCTTTAGGAGGCGTGGTTGTCTTCTGAAAGGCGCCCCAGCTACCCGCGCCACACGATAGTGGAGGCGCTTTGCGAGATCCGCTTCGCTATCACCCCTGAAAAAGGGTGGAACGCGAACAGACCTGGTCCGCTCTATAAAGAGCTATCCGAAGATTATCCAAATCTTGAGCCAGTGAATGAAGCAGATTTGCATCTCGAATTTACCCCGGAGGGTCCTCAGCAGAGAGTGCAGCCCCGGCCGCCTAAGATACGATTCTCCAACGAACAAGCGAATGAACTCGTCCAGGTCTCCCAATCTTTGTTTTCCTTTAATCTGGTGAACAAATACGAAAATTGGGACTACATGAAGCGTCGTATTTGCACTACATGGAGTACAGTCTTTAATTTTGTGAAACCCTTAAAACTTACACGCATAGGTTTGCGATACATAAATCAGATTCCTCGACCGCCCGAGGCTCGCCGCGTAGGCGACTGGTTGCAATCTACCGCCTACATTCCCGAAGCAATTTTAACATCCTCAGCTGACTTCAAGTTGATCGTAGAAGCCTCTGCCGAAGACCACATCAAGGGAATAGTAAAACTCGCGGATGTTTCTAACAATGAAAGGCCTTGCATAATTTACGACATTGATATGATACAGATCGAACCAGTCATTGAAAACATGAAAAATATTGACGCAATCGTTGAAGCTCTGCATGCTCGCGTCGAGGAAGAGTTTTTTGCAGCGCAGAAACCACGGCTAGAGCAATACATGAAGATGGAGGAGCATGATGCCGGTTGAAAGCGCGCGAACCGTTACCTTCCCTCACGAGTGCCGCTCTCTACCATATACTAAAATACGCAAAGGAAGCGATCGCCAGCATAGCGTTGCCAGTCAAAGTTATTACGATCTTAGTGAGTTGGATCGTGATGACATAGCTGTCAGTCGCTTTACATCCGGCTGGTCGGTATCAACGGTAATACAGAACCTTGCGTACGCTCGGGTGACGGATTGGGATTGTGAAGGCGCGTCTGCCGTTGAAGAGGCAACTTTTGAGGCTGCAAAGGACCTTTTAAATGATTTGAGAGATCTTGGATTGAGCGCACCAGATATTATTCCGTCGGCAGACGGCGCCCTCTGCATGGAATGGATATGGACAACGCGTTCTGCGCACAAGATTTTTATCGATATTGGGCCGGGTACAAACCTGCTCGTTTTTTATCGAAGCAATTACGAGACCGGTGAAAGACATTTCGAGTCGTACGATGCGGAAGCAAAACTTAGGATTTTTTCGGTTTTTGATCACGTGACGGAAAATTTGGATGCCTGATGCTTCGGAAAGGAGACATGGCTAGTGAAGACGATGCTTGGTTTCGCTATGCAACCGCAAAAGGCCACATCACTAGAGGCGGTCGGATACATCACGGGCTTTTCCGCGGGCGAAACGGTATTGCACCCCCGGCTCCAGTCTACGTTGGTCGGTGGAAATCGGAGATAAGCGGCCGCCTTCAGTCGTTTGCTGGATCAGGAAGCGACGTATACGAAGAAGGGTGTCGACGCGTCAAGAATCTTGTCGCGCAAGCGGAAGAGCAAGGAAAAGACAGCAACATTTTTGAATTTCGGGGCATCGCCAAAGCGAGTGTGTCTAATTTGCGTTCATTGGAGCTCACTCCGCTCGATGTGATTTATGATCCCACAGAGGAGCCAATTGCTGACCCTGCGCATGCAAATCTTGTTTTTGTCGAAATTGCTCCGGAGCAGCTTAGAACCAAACCGCTAACATATCTTGAGGCACTTATCAATCAACTTACGTTTATCCATGCGGAGCAAATCTTTCGGGAACATTGGTAAGGTACGCGAGCACATGTGTACCAACGAGATTTTTAGCGAGCAAGCAACGCTAGCGTCTTATTGAGCAGAAATCGCGTGCCTTGGAAATCTGCGTATGCAACATTAGAAGCGTAGCAATAGCGAAAATTCAGAGCTATTCGATCGGGGCTGCTAATTCACCTCGGCGAATACCAGCCGTCGATCGAGCGGTGTTTGGGCCAACGCCATGACTGTGCCCAGCGGCAGCGCCGCGACAACGTAAACGATCGGGCCACCCAAGTCGGAGAACTGGTGCAGGCCGCCGAAGAGATGGTAGCGTACCGTTCCAGCGACGCGACCGCGGCGGCGAGCGTCGCGTCGACGTACATTTGCTGGTTGTGCTCGGACCGCAGGGCAGCGTCGTTCAGCGGGGCGCAGGCAGGATTGCTCCGGGCGTCCCGGAAGCACTCCAGACGGCTGGCGATCGTCCGGGGGTCGACCGGCACGGCCGCGTGCTCCCGCGCCACGGCGACGATGGCGTCGGCCGCCAACGCGTCGCGGACGAGGCGCGGCTGCGAGACGGGCGACATCGGGACGTTTACGGGACCGCCACCCGGCACGATGAAGCTGCGCGGCTCCCGCTTCACGGCGTGTAGGAGCATCGGGCCTCCTACGGCTCGCGTTTGGGGCATGTATCGAGCGGCCGTATCAACCCCCATCCACGTCGTCGATT
>CAYFQV010000296.1:0-2963 GCA_964345195.1 uncultured Spirochaetaceae bacterium | reverse complement strand
GCGCCGGGAGGGGGCGTAAGGGTGTGTTGCCAGCAAGGGCGAGATCAGCCAGAAGCGGAAATCACTGCGCTCCTCAAATGCGGCTCTTCACCGAGGTGGAGCGGCGGCAGTCGAGCGGCTTCGACGAGCACTTCTGGGCCGAAATCCGGCGTACCTGCTTCGAGACCATCGAGGAGATGTACGCCGCTCTCGCCGTTCACCTCGCCAGCTACAACGAGAGACGCGCGCACCAGGGCGGTGGCCTCTAAAAGCCGAACGCCGTTGCACGTCTCCCTCGTGATGGACGACCAAAGGCCAACCCACCAGCCGAGGAGCCCAAGCACCAGCTTCACGCCCAGCCTACCGCCGCCTCACCCCCGACCAAGGAGCGGCATTCTCAGGTAATTACCATCGCTGTGCACGTCGCATTCGCCCGAGGAGCACGCTTTGCTTCTCAATCGGCGCGGTACCATAGTCTGCGTCTGTCCCAGCCGGTTCGATGGTATAACGAACGCAAGTAATAAATACACGCACAATCCATACTGCATCGAAGGATAGATGAACGACGACAAATTAAGTTCTGACATGCCACTTGCCGATGCAACGCAGGACGCGCTCGGCGTTGATCCTCTTGCAAAAAATCTTGCAAGCAGCCTGATCTCGATGAGCCCCAGCGATGGCATGGTCATGGCCATCTACGGCGACTGGGGTACAGGCAAAAGTACACTCATGAATTTCATCCGCTCTTATCTCGAACAGCACAAACCTGAAAACGAACAGCCATACATTATCCCTTTTCACCCTTGGCAATTCTCAGGTCATCAGGACCTTGTCCGAAGCTATTTCACCGAGCTTGCGCTTTCGCTGACAGCGCGAGCAGGTATCCATGACAAAGCCGAAAGCCTTACTGGCAGCGCCCGGGAACTTGCGGACCTTGCCGGGAAGCTCGCGGAGTTTGGCGAAACCGTCGGCGATCTGCCTGCCTGGATGCACACGCTGACCGGCGGCCTGACCCAGGGCGTCGGAGTGATAAGCGCAGCGCTCAAAAAACGCGAAAAGCCTCTTGAGGCGCTTCGGGGCGAAATCGAAGACCTCCTTGCAAGGCAGGACCGCAAGCTCGTTGTCTTCATCGACGACATTGACCGCCTCACGCCAGGCGAGATTCGTGATGTATTCCGGATGGTAAAAGCCGTCGCAAATTTTCCGAACGTTATTTATCTCCTGGCTTTCGATAAAGGCGTTGTCTCGCAAGCGCTCGACGCCCCACCCAATCTCAGCGGCGCCGACTATATTGAAAAGATCGTCCAGTTTGATATCGCGCTCCCAAAGCCGGACACGCACGGCGTTTTTATTTTATTTACGCAGCGCCTCGATCAAATTATTGCGCAAAACCACCTAGACGCGACGCGTCTTGACCGTGACCGCTGGACGCTTCTTTACCACAAATTTCTCAAAAAACTGATGATTACGCCGCGTCAAGCGGTGCGTCTCAGTAATACCCTTGCCGTGACACTCCCAGGTCTCGGAAATGAAGTAAATCTTGTGGACTATGTCGCAATCGAGGCGCTACGTCTCTTTTTTCCCGAAATTTACGACGAAGTACGTGCCAATCCGGAAAGCTTTGCAGGTTTGCCCGCCACAAGCCAAGACCACCATGACCGCAGTTTTTACCGGCAGCGTTACAACGAACTCTGCGCGCGGGAGGAGGAGGCCGAGAGCGAAGCCTTGCGCGATGTGATGAAATTACTGTTTCCAAAGGTGGAAAGCGGGCTCGGCAACGTGGTCTTTGATCCATCACGTGCGAATGAGTGGGCCAAAGACGCACGCGTATGCAGCGCCAAACACTTTCATATCTACTTTCGGTATGTCGTGCCAGAAGACCACCTCACTCAGGTCGATATGGAGATCGCGCGGAAAATCGCCCACAATCAGGAGGAATTCGAAGCGTTGCTGAGATCATTTTCACAGCCGACGCGGAGCGACGGAACCTCGAAACTCTCGGATTTTCTTGATCGCTTCTTGCATTTAGTCAAAATCGATGACGCGCTCAAGCCCGCGCTGCCAAGTGTTATCCGCGCCTTCCTGACCGTCGGTGACGAGATTGATCGTCCAGAGGACGAACCGCGAGGCTTTATGGATTTTAATGATACTCCGCGTCAAACAAGCTGGATTGTACTTGAAGCAATTGAGAAAAGTCCGAAAGAGGAGAGATATCCGCTTCTGATTGAGGCCCTTCAGAAGTCGCCCGCACTTTACACGATTGTCGAGACCGTAATTTCGCTCGGCGTCGATCACGGTAGGTGGTCTAGCAAGTCGGAGGACGAGCTACTGCCCGAAGAGGAGCGGAATATTAGTTTTGAGCAATTTGAGGAATGCGAGCGCGTCGTCATCGAACGCATTCGAGCGGCTTCGGAAGACGGGACACTGCAACAAACTTGGCGCCTCGCGCCCATTCTTGCTTTCTGGTCGTCGGAAGTTAAAGATAACGCGGAAATCAAGAAGGAGATTCAAGACTGGGTGCGCAAAGCTACGGTAGACGATACGGGACTCCTCGAATTTCTGCTCCGCCTTTCGACAAAGGGGAAGCGAACAAACGTTCACGACGGGATTGTGCGTGAAAAGGTAAGGATCGTTCCGTCATTTGTTGGCCGCTTTCTTGACATCGACAGAACCTACGAGAGGGTTTGCAGGATTCTTGAGGGCGGGGCTGCGGAAGGCGCGGAGAAAGATGTTGCCGAAACCTTCAAGGTCGCAGTCGAGCGGGTGTGGGAAGGCGTGCATGAAGACCGGCTTTAACGCTCGAGGAGGACGCGCCAACGTTATGCGCCGGAATAAACCCACGACTGGCATCGAATATCACGCGCGAAATAACTGCAGTCTCACGGCCGCTTTGCGGCCCTGAGGGGTTCTTCGGTCGGCGTTGCCGAAGGCCCGCTCCCCGTCCAGAGCTGCCGTGCCCAAGGCGAAGTGCTAAGCCCGCTCCG
>CAYFQV010000295.1:0-2986 GCA_964345195.1 uncultured Spirochaetaceae bacterium | reverse complement strand
TCCGGCCCAATCCCTGCGTCCCGCCGGTTGTGCCGCGTTCACTTTTGCTATCAGTTGCACGACTGACGCTAAATGAAACGTTACGGCGAGTTAATGACACGTGTAGTGAACGAGTAGCCGAACTGCTTTGATGGAGTTCCAGCCTGGGCAAGCGTACTTAGTAAAGCATTATAGGGTATGGCGTTTTACTAGTATTTTATTGAGTGCTCATAGTGGCACGCATTTTGCAAAGTAGATCGGGGGTTCATACACCATGACAAAAATAATATTGATTTTTCAGCGGATGTTTTTGATCGGCGTCTTGGGGCGGGCGCTACATGTTTTCGTTCTGCGCTCATTGTTGATAAAAGCGAGAATAGAGCGAACGCCGTTCGCCGGGAGGACGTTCCAGTATGCCTAGAGGCAAATCGCTTTCGTTTGGTACGCGATCTTCGAAGGAGCAAGTATCAGGCGAGGGTCCGGCACGAGGGAAGACCGGCGGCGCTGACCGAAGCTCAGGCCCTCGAGGAGCAGGACGTCGTCTGCGATCGGCACTGTATGCGCTCCTAATCTTTGGCGCAGCCGTAGTGCTGCTGGCATGCGAGAACCCTATAGGAGATACCGACCCCGACGATTCTGCCGGCGGAGGCGAGACACCGGCAACGTTTACCATCACCTATGAGGCAAACGGCGCTACCGCCGGAGACGTTCCCACTGACAATACCGAGTACGAAAGCGGTGAGGCTGCCACGGTGCTCGAAAACACCGGAGGACTTGAGAGAGACGGCTACCGCTTCACCGGCTGGAACACCGCAGCAGACGCCACCGGAGACAGCTACCAGGCCGGAGACACGCTCACCGTCGAAGATGCCTCTGTTACCCTCTACGCAGAGTGGGTCGCGCTCGGTGAGTATGCGGTGACCTACAACGCCAACGGCGCCGACGGCGGGAGCGCGCCCTCGGCGCAGACGAAGACCGAGGGCACAGACCTCACCCTTGCAACGAATAGCGGCGGCCTTTCGAAGACCGGGCACACCTTCGTCGGCTGGAACACGGCAACCGATGGGAGCGGAACCGCCTACGCGGAAGGCGCACCCTACGCCGGTGACGCGGACCTGGTGCTGTACGCCGAGTGGGCGGCGCTTATCGCCTATGCGGTGACCTACGACCCCAACGGCGCGACGTCCGGTACGGTTCCAGACGACCAGATGAAGTTTGAAGGCGTGTCCCTAGCGCTGGCCGACAACTCCGGCGGACTCGCGCGCGACGGCGTGGCTTTCACGGGATGGAATACCGCCCCCGACGGGATGGGCACAAGCTACAGTGTGGGCGGAGCCTACACGGCAGACGCAGCGCTTACGCTCTACGCGGAGTGGGCACTTGGACCGGCTGAGTCGATCTCAAACGGAGGCTTTGAGGCCGGCGATTTGTCGTCATGGGGATCCCAGATCGCAGCCGCAAGCGCGTCGATGACTGTCGGGGCTTGGGATGGCTCCAACGTCCGAAGCGGCACGTACTCTCTCCAGGCAGTCAATTCGAACGCGCGGGCCCCCAATGTCTATCTTAGCTACGGTGTCAACACGGTCAGCGGTCTGAAGGCGAATACCGATTACCTTGTCTCGTTTTGGGCGAAGGGCGACGCAACGAGCCCTTGGACGTTCACGATGCGGCTCGACGGGCTGCTCGGCGGATGGAACAACTGGGTCACGAGCGGCGAAGAGGTCTACGACTGGACGCAGTTTTCCGGCGTGGTCAACACCAACGCCCAAAGCGACGCCAACGCGATCTACCTGCGGCTCCTCACAGAGGACAGCGGCACTGTCTACGTCGACGACATCGAAGTGAGGGAGGTTCTAGCGTCGCCGTGATGTGGACGCTCATTTCAGGTAATCGCCGAGGAGCTTAGGCGGATACGCAGCGATGACCACGGAACTTAAACCGATCACGCGTCCTCCGTCGATAGTTTAAACTCCGACTGCGCGTGGCGAGCCCGAATCGGATCGTTTCCGCCCGGTTTTCGCCGCAAGACAGCTACGCGTATGGCATGGAGCATCACCGTGGACGTGATCAGTAATGAGCTACACCCCATGGTTCTTTCCTACGATTTCCAGCAGTAGTAGAGGCTGACTAAGCTGCAGCCGTCAAATCGCTGCGGTCATTTCATCGGCACGTTAAGTTCACGACTGCACGAACGGGTAGTACCGAAATAGAATGATGCCGCTTAAACCACGCAGAAGCTGTCCGTCTAATGAGTGAAATCATGACCAGCTTCGACTATCCTAGGTCAAGCAGGTTGCCCCCGGCAAACCCTACCTATGGAAAAGCGTCACCGACGTTAATGAGCAGCCGGACGAGCTTTGGCTCTAGATCAAAGTGGGACTTGCCGAGCGTCAGGCCTTTGCGACAGTCCGTTGTCCGCTCGAATCGCAAGCCCCAGAGGTCGATGCTGTGCCGCGCGAGCACAACAGCTCACATGCGCTCACGGTGTTATAGGTTGTTATGTTTTCGTGTAAAGCGTCGGTTCGGCGCATTTTGCGGCCGGTGCCTGGTCGGCGGCTCTCGCCGCCTGCTAAGAGCGCCTGGGCGCGATTGCTGGCGCGAGTCTATGAGGTCGATCCGCTCGTTTGCCCGGAGTGCGGGTCCCCAATGAGGGTGATCGCTGTCATCCAGGATCCTGACGAGATCAAGCACATCCTTCGTCACCTCATCAAGATCGGTCGTGCACCGCCCGGGCTGGACGAGTCCTCTGTGAACTGAACCGCGCCCCGCCCACTGTCGTCGTGACTGCCGACGGCCCGATCGACCTCTGCCCTCGCTGTGACCTCAGCCCCAGTTCTCTTCGCCAACTCAAGCCAATGTGGCCCCGTCCGCCGCTGCCGACCGCCTCATCTCCAGCGGTGAGCGCGTCGAAGGTCCCTGTAGCCCAATCTTGTGCGATCCTCTCCGCCATTCCCCGTTCGTCACCGGCGTTCGGCAAGTTGTGCCGCGTTCGAAATTCCCATCAGTT
>CAYFQV010000294.1:0-3024 GCA_964345195.1 uncultured Spirochaetaceae bacterium | reverse complement strand
ATCAGCTCAGCGGCTACCCCAAGAACGGCGGTGGTGAGGTTCGTGCGGTGCGGGCCTTTTAGCCATTAAGCTATTGGACTATTTGTTTTCCTGAAGGGGGAGTCGGGGGCCTATGGCCCCCGGCCGGCTGCGATTTGCCATGGTGCTATTTTGCGAGCTTCCGATCTACCAGGACGTATACAAGCTCATTCTCATAGAGCAGGATATGAAGCGGGACGAGATCGTGTTGGTCAGAAGTATCTGTCGGAAAGCAGAATACCGGCAGGCGCAATCCCCTCGGCCACGGTCGTCGAGAGCGAGCAAGCTTTAGGATAAAAGCGGCAGGGGGACTCTCGTCGAAGGTGCCAGCCGACGGTAGTGAATAGTATGGCGGTGGCGGGCGCTGAAGACCATCTGCGCGCGCGGAGGCGCCCACGCTGCGGTGTGTGCTTTCTGGCATGACCTCTTTGCAGCGTGACCTCTTCGCAGCGTGAGCTCTTCGGTCGGCTGGAGGGGTCGCCCGTAGATACGGCGCGGTGTTTTGTTGCTTCTCTGTTGCAGCCGGTCGCCGCATGCGCAGCTCGGGCATCCGGTTTTCATCTGATAATGCCTCCGCCCGTGGCGTTCCCGCGCTTCCACACTCCGGGTAAAGCCATCACGCCCAGAAGCAGACCGTATAAACTCATCGCATCGATCCGAGAGAAGGCGCATCGAACAGTATGCTGGCATCAAGCAAATCATCGAAGACCCGAGATAGTTCCGGCAAAAACTTGAAACCGGCGACCCTCGGGTTTACAATCTCGAGATATTTGACGTGAAAAGTATCTCATGAAAACGCTGCGGCTCAATCTCTTGTTTGCCGTCCTGCTTTCCGCAAGCTTGCTTGCCGGATGCGTGTCTCTGGACAACTATGACGAATGGAGAACAGACGCCTACGAGACCGACGGGAAGGAACAAGAGCGGTTTGAAGAGCTGGCATCGGAATACGAGCACAGTGTTCTCTTCGACTCCGTCACCGATAAGACGGTGATGCGGGGTGTCACCGGAACCGGCACGGTTGAAGACAGTGTCTATCGGTTTGCGCACGACGGCACTTCCGAGTACGCGCACTTCGATGTCAGACTCGAATACCTCCAAAGTCAGGCCGGAGGTAGCCTTCAGAGGGTTGCATTTCTCGGCAAGGCGAGGAACCACGGAAACGGGTTCGTGGAAGTGTACCCCGGTGGCAACATAGACGATTCGGGCGCGAATAACCCGACGAGCAGTGAAGGTAACGCCGGCCTGGCAAGCGGCAGGTGGGCGCTGGTGGAGTTTATCGCTGATGGCGATGAAACCATCGTCAAAGGGCACGCCTACGAGCGCGTCATGAAGCGGCCACTGGAAAGCCTCAGTATCTTCTGTTTTCACGGCTCCTCTATTGAGATCGACTACATCCTCTTTGAGTAACCGTTCCCGGCGGCGTCACCCGCCGATCATCGCCGGCGAAGAAACCGATCCAGACCCATTGTCGCTTTGATGATTCCGAACACCGGCTCGACCGTCTCCACTGCGCACCTTCTCTTGAATCGCCACCATGAGCGGATCAGTGATGCTGCGCTCCTTATCCGGGTTCCGGAAGAGCTGAAAGGGCGCATAGAAACCCCTGCGGCTCAAGCAGTCAAGGCTACCGTCACGGTTATTTCGCTATTTGTGGTATGCATCTTTCCGTGGGCGCAGGTCAGCCACGACGACGATTTCGTTCTCCTCTTCGATGGTGTAGAACAGTCGATAGTCGCCGACACGGTATCGATAGAAGTCGCTGTACTCACCCTTTAAGATCCGCTACGAACCGTTCAAAGGTCGAGTTCTCTTCCACCCGACATACCCCGCTGTGAGCACGGCCTGAAGACCTCAATAAATTGGAGCGACGCGGACGAGTTCAACGGCGTCGTTCTTGAGGTACAGGGTTCCTGGAAAAACCCCGGGAGCCTCCATCGAGATCAAGTCCTTCAAGCGATTATACTTGCCGTTCCTGTAGAGTAGAGACCCGTGCGAGGAGGGGAAAATCTTCGTCGTCGTGAAGGGTTATCAGGTCATGCCGAAGCGCCGTCGCCGCGATCAGGCAGTCCACGGAAGATCGGACGGTGACACCCTGTCGCCTGGCAAGACGATAGAGCTGAGCTGCCTCTTCGTACAGACTGAGCTCCATTGGGTTTTCCACAAATTGAGCTGCTTTCAGGGCGTGCTGTATTTGCCGATAGGTACGTTCTTCGCGAATTCCCTGGAGTAACTCCTGATAGACCGGAAGACACAGAACTCGGTCGTCAGGGGCGCAAATCGTCCGCAAGTCGAACTTGTCCGAACGTGAGAAATGCCGTATCCACGCGGAGGTATCAACGAGAAACACTGTTGGGTGTGTCCTCGCGCATAGCTGACAGATCACCTTCCCACACGTCGGTACCGGCAAAGGTGTCGATTTGTGCAAAGGTATGTCGCCGGATGTACTCTTCCAGCGCGATATTTACCGTTTCCGAGTACGTGCGACTGCCCGAGACGGTCTTGGCCTGGTCGAGCTTTTCCTCATCTAACACAAGATTTGTACGTTTCATGTGTATAGTATAGCATTGGTCCCTGCAGTATGCCAGATCATACCGGTACTGATAGATTGGCCGGCGAAAGCAGGTGTGCCACAGTACAAGAGACGTCATCATCTCAGAAGAAGCGATTATGCAAAACATGACTCTAACGATCATCTTTATGATCGTCGCAGTCATAGCATTCTCTAAGGTTTTCTCCAAGGAAGAGTTTCTGGATGTGGTCCGGACGGTGGACGGGTCGGTTTTTAAGGGACGGATCGTCTCTGACCGGTCCGGATTTTCTCTACCAGCTTCACCGAAGCATAGAAGTAATTCAAGAGCGGGCACAGGTGTGTATAGACCTCCTGGAGCGCCTGGTGTTCTGCATCGGTGTCATCGCAGTTATTCAGCAGCGTCGAGTTAATGAACTCTCCTCCATTGTCACTGTCCACTCCCAACAAGGGAAACGGCAGTTGGCAGCGGATGTCTA
>CAYFQV010000293.1:0-3076 GCA_964345195.1 uncultured Spirochaetaceae bacterium | reverse complement strand
ATACGTCTCCGGGGGTGACGGGATAGCGCGGATCCGACATGGCGCGGCGGACCCGCGCTGCTTGTGACCCGTTCAGGCCGAAGGACTCGGTGGGCATGAGATCGTCGCCGTCGCGACTCGTCGCTGAGCTTCCGAATCTATCGATCGAGGAGGTTTGGCTATGCCCAGCGTATGGCAATAACAGAGATGCCGTCAGCACCATGAGGAGTGCGACGGCCGGGCGCAGCCAAGCTCGTACGTGCTTTTCCATGCGAACTCAAACATTAGCTTAACACATGGCTAGTGTAAAGACGGGCGGTGAGCTCGTCGCCCCGTCGCGCGCCGCCGGGCAAACGGAACGCCAATGCGGGTCTGGACTGTTACCGCAAAGCACGTATACAGTGCGTTGTGCGAGGTATAATGCAGCGTATGAACTACTTTACGCCTCGGCGAGGCGCAATCGCCCTGTTGGTGGCTTTTCTGGTATGTGCAGGTGCGCCGATCTACTCGCAATCTTTCGGATCTCCCGACGGCCTCTTGGGTCCCAATAGCGTTACCGGAGGCACGTCCGGTGCGTCCGGCTCCGAGAGCCCGGAATCCGAGGGCTCGGGATCCGAGAGCCCGGGATCCGAGGGCTCGGGTTCCGGGGAGGCCGCGGCCATCGATTCGCAGCGCGTGAAGATCGCGATTGCCCAGGGCGACTACCCCGTGACACCGGGAGACGTTTTTTCGCTTTCCTACCAAACCGGACGGCAGAGCGCGAGCATACGAACGGTGGTGCTGGAAGACTACACGGTGGACCTGGGAATCGTCGGCGTTACGAACGCCCAGGGGCTCGCCTTCCCCGAGCTTCGGAGGGAAGTCGGACGTCTGGTTCAAAACGCCTATCCGGACAGTGAGTATCAGTTGACCTTACAATCCACCGGTGTCTTCGAGGTGCACGCCTACGGCGCTATTTCTACGAGCCGCCGCTTTTCCGCGTGGGCAAACACGCGACTCGCCGACCTCTACGAGTCTCTGTCGGCCTCGTACACCTCGGTTCGCCGGGTGCGGCTCCACCGCCGGGATGGGTCCGTCCGCAACTACGACCTCTTTCAGGCGCTCCGCTTCGGGGATGTTGGGGAGAATCCCCGGCTAAGGCCGGGAGACCGTGTCGAGTTCACGACCGTTGGACCAATGGTGAGTGTGCGCGGGGAAGTCCTGCGCCCCGGTCAATATGAGCTCGCCCGCGGAGAGTCTCTCGCAACGGTGATACAGGACTTCGCCGGAGGCTTCACGGCGCTTGCTGATCGGGAGCGTGTACGCGTTACCCGGAACGCGGTCGCCGACGCCGAGGACTCTCCTCGCGTGCTCGACGCAGACCTTACCGCACGGGATGGTCGCGACTTCGAGCTGCGTGATCAAGATCAGATTAGCGTACCCAGCATCACCGATTTCCTGCCCGTGGTCTACTTGGAAGGGGCGTTGACCATCCCCGGGGAGGCGGGAGGAGAGCCGCGACAGCCGATCCGCCGGTCACTGCGCGAAGGCGAGTCGCTGTACGATATCTTAGACCAGTACCGCAGCCGGCTTTCCGAAAGCGGTGACCTGCGAAACGGCTTCATCCGGCGAGAGGGGCGCGCCGAGCCGATCCGGGTGGATATGGAGCGCCTCCTCTTCGGCAGCCAGTTGGAGCTGGACGTGGCTCTGGAGCCGAACGACCGTATTATCATCCCGACGGGCACCTTCCAGGTTTACGTTACCGGAGAGGTTACGCGCTCGGCCTTTGTGGATGTGCGCTCCCTGACGCGCCTCTCCGAGGTTGTGGAGCGCTTTCGCACTGACTTTGCCTCCGTTCGGGAGGTGACGGTCCGTTCCGCCTCCGGGGATGAGCAGAGCTTCGATCTGTTCCGGGCGCTCCGCTTCGGCGAGCGCGAGGATGACCCCTACCTACAGCCGGGAGACACCGTCCTGCTCAATCGGCGGGACAGGGAAGTGCAGATCCAGGGGCAGGTGGAACGCCCCGGGACGTATCAGCTTCTCGAAGGGGAGCAGCTCGGTGAGCTCGTTGACAAGTATGGGGGCGGATACACGAAGCAGGCGCTCGTGAGTCGCGTATCCCTCACGCGGGAGTTCCCGGGGGCCGGTGAGTTCGGTGATCGGCGGTATCTCGACCTCACCGAGCCGGGATGGCGGGGCTTTGAGCTTCGTGACCAGGATCGAATTCGGATCGGCAACGAGCAGGACCAGCTGCCGACGGTCTTCTTCGAAGGCGCGGTGCAGGGGGCAACGACGGACGAAGATGTAGCCCAGGCGGGAACGGCCGGGCGTGTCTCTTACCGCTTCTATCCCGGAGAAACTATAGATGAAGCCACCCAGGATATCCGCGGCATCTTCCTGGACACAGCGGTCCTGCAGGAAGCCACACTCATTCGCGCGGCGAACGGAGAGAGTGTACCGGTGGATCTAGCGGAGTTCCTCTACTCCGAGAGCGCTACGAGCGGTATTGCCCTGGAGCGGAACGACCGGATCATTGTGCCGTTTCGCCAGTTCTTTGTAAGCGTTTCCGGTGCGGTGCAGAACTCGGGCCGTTACCCCTACATTCCCGGTCGCGGATACGAGTACTACCTCGGCCTTGCCGGTGGCACTGATAGTAACCGGCACTGGTTTGAGAATCCGGTGATTACGAGTGTCGACGGCGAGCGCCGCAGGGACCGGGCCGAGATTCAGCCGGAAGACACTATCAATTTCCGAACCAACAACCCGATCTTCTACATCAACCCGGTTATCGGCGTGACCTCCTCGGTGCTTTCCGCTATCGCGATCATTCTGCAGGTTACTAACTGAGCCGTCGTCGGCACACTCGGCGTGGGCAGACCCGGTGCGGGCCGGGTCGGCGCGTGGTGGCTTCCAATTGTCTTCGGTACCCAAGGGTTGTACCTTCGGGTACTAAGAGCACAGTACTACTCTTCGTGCCGCGCATACCAACCGTCCGCGAAGCGTCGGCGGGGGCCCACTCGCTCGGGGGGTCGACTCCTATGCGTCCGGTCAAGCGTTGCTCATGGGGTCTGAGGCTCGCCGGGCGCATTGCCGGCCGAATTCATTGGAATAACAGCCG
>CAYFQV010000292.1:0-3083 GCA_964345195.1 uncultured Spirochaetaceae bacterium | reverse complement strand
CGGTGCGGAGCTGCCGGCGCCGGAGGATCGACGTCCGTGCCGCAGGTTTCGACGACTTTGCGCCACGAAGGGACGAAACGTTCACCGGCCACGACCTCCGCCGAATCGCGGATTGCGCGGCTGCGTCGAACCCGGGGATAGGTGGGTTATGCGAGGCGGACACGGCAAAGCCTGACGGAGCCATCCATGCGGAAACACCAGCCTATCGGTGATTCCATTGGCAGGCAATAATGGCGACAGAAACCCGGGAAATGGCGGTAAACCTCTCCCCGAATCCGGCGAAGGTGGCCCTGGTGGCCAGCCTGATCCGCCAAAGCGCCCGCTGTTATCTGAGGAACGGCTGCTCCAGGAAGGTGCGTGGCTGCTGCAGCGAGCCGGCATTGCCGTTTTTTTTCTGGCATCACTATTCGGTCTATTGTTTCTTCTCGCCGCCAACATTTTTGATCTCAACATCGACGACTGGGTTCGGCTGCGTTCGTTGGAACTCTTCGCGATGGTTGCGGCCGTCGGTATCGTCGTGGCGATCATATCTCGCTCGGACAACGCCTTTGTTTCGGTTCTCGGATTTCTGCTGATTGGCGCGCTGATCGTGCCGACCAAGGACATGGTCTCTCTGGCGCTGCTCGCGTCGGGTCAAGATGCTCCGGAGGACGAAAACGACCGGCGGTTTGAAGACGGCTCGGAGTTCAAGGGAAGGGACGCGGCACTCGCGAACCAAGTCATTGCAGCCTTACAGAATACAAGGCGCGAGCACGCGGATGGTTCGGACCAGGCCCGGCTGGCGAGCGCAGAAAACACCAGTTCCGACAACACCAGTTCCGACACCACCGTTCTCTCACCCATGTCGCCGAACGAAAGAAAGCGCGCCGAAAGAGCGGTCGCCAGAGCGGTGGCAGAGCACCGACGCGTTGGGCATCTCGATCGTGCGCGGTTGAACGGCCAGATCGACCTTCTGCTGTCGTTTCGTCCGCGCGGCGTCAATGCCGATGACTATGTGCGAGAATGCAACCTGCTTGGAGGGCAATTCGATCCGGAAGCATCGACTAAAGAAAAGCCGGCTGATGCAACGATCGAGTTAATTAGAAATGCGCTGAAGGGACGTGGCTTCGGCGTGGTTGCGGACGAAGACAACACGGAGTCCAATGAAATGCGCCGGTTTGCAAACATTAGTGAAGGTTTTCAGGAATACTATTTCCGGCACGGGCGCGAGGAGAACTTTCTCCCGGACTTGGTAAGCCTTCGACGGCAGGAGCTCATCCAATTCACTTATGAAGACTTTTCCGAGGCGGAACTGACCCGGCTCGGAAAAGAAGTTGTCTGCGATTACTTTGAAAAAGTTGAAGGCAATCTGTGGTATTGCCCCCATGATTGCGTTGTTGCAGAGCGGCTTTTGACGGAGCTGGAGCTTGATGCGGATGCGGGGGGTATCCCAACTCTTCCAAATCTTGAGGAAATTGAAGAACGGGCTATTGACATTTGTGAGGGAGAAGTAGCGGATCAGGTAAGTTGGGAAGACGTGTTCAAGACCTCGAACGGCGACAGCACACTCACACAGACAGTTCCGTTTATATTGCAGCTTCCGCTCGACAATCTTCCCGATGAACTTGAAGATGGTTTCTTCGTTGGACTTTCTAGCACCGATGCTCAAGATGGAGGTAGGTTCTTCGACGGCGGAGATCCTACCCTCGTCATGCTGGGGAGGACTAGTGGCGATACCACCGAATGTGATGTCGTGGCAGTCAATGACGACTATCGTTTTTCCGATTTAGATTCGCGTATCTACCCGCTTGAATTTCATTCTTCGTCGGATGCTGTGGATGAGTTCGTCATCGTCGGACAAGATCGGTCTAACGACAGCGGTATCGCCATGCAGATAAGCATCGAAGCGGGAGAAAGCCGATCTAACCGTTCGTCTCTTGGTGCCTTGCCCCCTAACGGTTCGGTTTTCACCATGTCCGATTTTTTGGATGACGACACCGGCTGCCCAACTGATCGCGCGCCGCTGGACCTGTTGGAGTCAGAACCAGTGGAGACGCCGGTAACATTCGACACGGCAGGGGCAGGGGCAGGGGCAGGGATTGCCTTTGAATTTGAGGCCCCGTCGATTGAGCCGGAATCAGCGGTTTACCACATCACTGTCGCCGGTAACGATGGAAGAAACGTCGACCCTATAGTGTACCTGTACAGAGTTAGTACAGACGAGCAATGCTTCGAAGTTGATTCGGATGACGACAGTCTTGGGAATTTTGGTTCGTTGCTCCACGTTGAGGACCCGGGCCTGTACTATCTCTTGGTCGGGAACCTTCGCGGGTCTGACGGCGCAACGGAGATGAAGATCGAGCGGGTACAGTTGCAGTAATCTCGATCAAGCCGCTATGCATCGCTTCCGCCTTTCACATCCCCTCCCCGCGGCCCAGCGCGCCCGCCGTTGGTCGGCCGCGAGACTTGAGCGCCGCTGCGGAGGCTTGTCCCAACGCGTACTGGCATGAAAGACACCTCTCGTTTGTTGCCGTACCGAACAGGCAAGGCCGACTGGCGTTTGCGGCGGTAAAACCTCGCCGGTTTCCGGCAGGTTCCTGGACCCTTTCGGCGTTTCGCAATGCTCGCCTCCGGACCAGCCTATGAACGCTGACACCTTGCGGGAGAAGCGAAGCATCAAGGCCGCTTCGGGCCGACGTGAGGCATGCCGGTCGCGGCCGCGTTTGCTGGCGGGTGGGTTTGCATCGAGCGGGGTCGGCGGTGCGACGGGCCGTCGGCGTTTGCGGTCCATGGCGTGGGAAATCCTTGCCTCGCGCGATCAACCGCGCGCCCACGGTCCGTCGCGCCCTCGTCACCATCCCCGCCGCCGTCCTACTCCGCCGCCTGCGCGCCCCGGGCCGCCTCGATCGCCTGCCAGACCACCTGCGGGGTCGCCGGCATGTCGAGTTGCGTCACGCCCAAGGGGGCGAGGGCGTCGAGGAGGGCGTTCATCACCGTCGGTGGGGCGCCGGTGGCGCCGGCTTCGCCGCAGCCCTTGGCGCCGAGCGGGTGGGTCGGCGCCGGCGCCTCGACCGACGCGACCCCGACGGGCGGCGCGCCGGGTC
>CAYFQV010000291.1:0-3121 GCA_964345195.1 uncultured Spirochaetaceae bacterium | reverse complement strand
ACCTTCGAGGGCTGCGACATCCCGCTGCGCACCGTGAACAACCGCCAATTCGCCGTGCTCGACGACGGGCGTGTCTTGCTCAGGACCAGGACGGGTGACTTACGAACGTTCGACGACCTGACAAGCGCCGAAGCATATGCCGGGCAGAAGCTTGCATGACGTGCGGGAGACGTTCGTGTCGCAACATCGAAGAGGCCTCCGACGCCGATGGCCTGCCGGCCGCGAAGGAGTTCTGCGAGTTTCTCTGAAGTGAGGCCAGAGGCCGTCCGTCTGCGTCTCGGCGCCCTGGCCGAAGCCGCGACGCCCGGGCCGGCCACCACGCCGCGCTCGCCACACCCTCGCCAACCTCGTGCGGACGCTGGCGCTGCCGAAGGCGATCGAGAGCTGGTCGCTCACGTCCTTGCGCGAGCGCCTTACCAAGACCCGTACACGCTTCGTGCGCCACGGCCACTACGCGCTCTTCCAGACCGCCGAGGCGGCTCTGCCGCGCTCGGTCTTCGCCGGCATCATCGACCGCATCAACGCGTTGCGCGGTCCGCCCGCCATGGCGGCGTCGGCATCACCGCGCGAGCGTCCGGATCGCAGCTACGTGGTGGTGGCAAAGGCCGAGCCATGCCGTCGCGAGACCGGATTGGCATCGAAAGCCCGCCGATTTTGGTCCGACTCGCCGATTTCATGGCCTAAAGCGCAAGGATGCGTTCCCATCGAACCAAACGCCGGCTGGCGACACGCTCTCACCGGCCGCAGAATGTCAGAGGCATGGGCATCTGGGAAATGCTGGTTGAAGGCCTTCGAAGCCTTCCCGTTCATCAACATGGCGCAGGTCGATCGCCACAGGGAACCGCTGCATTGCACGGCGCAAGAGGTTCATGCGCTGAACCTGCCACTTGAAGCGCCAGTGTCAAGGCTAGACCAAGCCATTCTTAATCACCAAAGTTTCAAAAATAGCCAAAGGCTTAAGCTATGACCGTGGTGCTTCAAAAAAACAGGCAATACTTTGTCGATTTGACTGTTTCGGACACCTCGTCAATACAAAACTATAATCCACAGAACGGTCAGCTAAAGCAGCTTGCACCGGGTCAGCTGTCGGCTACGGAGGTGGAGCAACTGGTCGCCACGGCCTTTTTGTCGAATTTGATTAAGAATAGCGACATCGATGCCTCGATCCAAAATGCCGGAGATTTCTCGGATGCAATCAAAACCGCCGCCAATCTCAATGGCGTTCTTGAAGGCTTGTTCTCGCTCCAAGAAGCCATGGTGGATTTCTTCCTCGTGCGAAACGCCAAAGTCGTCAACAAGGCGGATCTTACGCAAGAGGCCGCGGAAACCGTGTTGAGCGCGTTGGCGATGGTATCGGAGCTCTATGCAGACGTCGGAAGCACGGCCACTGGCGCGTTCATGGCTGCCGCCATGACAGATGGTGCAATCGACGATCTCGCGCGGGTTCGCGACCGATTGGCGTCCGAGCCGCTCGACGTAGAAACCTTTGCGCCGGTGTGGGACCAATATCGATCCGCACAAGCAACCCTTTCTGCGGCCATGAGCATTGGGAATGGTCTGGAATATGCAGCTGACAGCTTTTGGGACATTGCGAAGAACACCTTCAAAAATCTCGTCGTAGCACCGAGTCTGGCCATCTACGACTCTTTCCTTGAAACGCTTGGAGAAGGTCTTCGCTACGCATTGGAATGGGATGGCTTCACTCGGCTTGGAGGCCTCATCGATACTCTTTCCAGCAATTGGGTCAACGCTGTTGTCGCTATCGACAACATCCTCGTCACGGTAGATACGGTTGGTTCAAACAACGAAGCAGCAGAACAGTTTACGCAAACCTTCTTGGAGCTTTACGACCAGTTTGCCGACACCCTGCCCTCCGTCGACAATTTTGGAGAAGGGAAAACAGAGTGGGTTCTGTCGACTTTCGCTGGCCTTGTCACGACGGAGAATGCCGATGACATCACCGGCACCCCCCAGGACGACTTCATGCGCCTTGGGGGCGGGGCAGACGTGGCCCACGGTTTGGAAGGCGAGGATGATCTGCGCGGTGAGGACGGCCAAGACCAACTCTTTGGAAATGGTGGGGACGATTTCCTGAGTGGCGGGCCGGGCAGCGACGTTCTCGACGGCGGCGAGAACGGAGACGCTGGCGACACCGCTGTGTTTGATGGGCCGCGTTCGGATTACGTTCCTGTCCAACGACCAAGTCAGGATCCCTCAGATGGATGGATATTGAGGGATGATCGTAACGGGGACGAGGACACGCTTATCGATATCGAGCGGCTTCGTTTCGACGGTGTGGACATCTCCGTGGAAGCCTTTCTCGACGAGTGGCGAGCCTCGCAAGGAAATGGCAACGGAAATGACACCGGCGACGAGAGCCGGCCGACATACGACCTCGAGGACAGCGTCTGGGAGATCACGGCGACCGACGTAGCGGGGACGTCGTGGGACGGGTCGACGCTGGTGTTCACCGAGGAAGTAAGGACGATCTCGGGCACGGATGTCGAGGGCTACTTTGACTGGACCGGCAGCAATGGATCGTACGGCCGAGAGGTGTTCGAAGGGGCTATCAGCGCTGATGGAAGTGTCGAGTTTCATGGCACAGAGATCGTAGGGCCGTCGTACCGCATCATCACCGGGACCTACGAGGCGACGCTCTCGGACGACGGCCAGACGATGACAGGCCGATGGTATGCGCCCGGCGGAATTCCCGGAACATGGGAAGCAACCCTGACCGAGACGCTGGCCGAGGATGACAATCAGTCCCCTGTCGTGACCGGTTCGCCGTTCATCGGCCTTTCCGTCGGAGAGGTTGTTACGGGCGACGAACTCTTTGCGGACGCGAGCGATCCGGACGGCGAAATCACCCAACTCGTCTTCTGGGACAGCACCCCAGGTGCTGGCTATTTGGCTCTGGACGGGGAGCGGCAGCCGCGCATCGACGTTCCTCTGAACGAGCTCGATCGGGTCACCTACGAGGCCGTCGGGCCGCGGGGCACAAACGAAATCGTCATTGAAGCCTTCGACAACGACGGAGCAGTGAGCAACGAACTCGCCGTCACGATAGACATCGCCCCGCCGCTCGTCACCGGCGAGATCTTCCTGCACGACCGCAACCGCA
>CAYFQV010000290.1:0-3135 GCA_964345195.1 uncultured Spirochaetaceae bacterium | reverse complement strand
GAAGACGGCGAATCGCTCGATGACCTAGAGCTGCAACTTGGTGGCGAACCCGAGCAGGCGCCTCCCGCGGCGGAAGAGCACGACGACCTGGGCGACATGGATATCGATTCTGAGCTCGCGAACATCGAAGAGCTTTCAGACGACGAAGAGGCCGGAACTGGGGAGCCATCCTCGGATGAAGAGCCGTCCGATCTGGAAGACATGGACCTCGGCGTCGCTGAGGAACCTGATACGGACGAGCCCGATGAGCTCGAGCTCGACGAGGTGGAGCCAACTAGTGCAGATGAGCTGGAGGGACTCACCGAAGCGGCGGAGCTCGACAGCAGGTCCGGCGCACCGAGTGCCCCTGTCGATACCTCACAAGAACCAGAAGCCGCCGTCGGCGAGGAAGGCGAGGAAGCCGACGAGCTCCCTGAGAACCTACGTAACGAGATCAAATCGGTGCTCTCGTACATGGACCAGCTTCTGGAGGCCCTTCCTGAAGAGAAAATCCAAGAGTTTGCCCGGTCGGAACACTTCGAGGTCTACAAGCGTCTGTTCGAAGAGCTGGGTCTAGACAACTAAGGGGTTGCGTCCATGGGTCTATTTCATCGCGTAGTCGAGACGAAGGATCAGGAAAAGAAGGGGCTTCTCCGTAAAGCCGAATCCGAGTTTGTGCAATCGCCGGACGAAAACGCGCGACAAAAAGCATCCGGCGAGCAATCACACGACGAAGCGCGCTCAACAGATGTGCGGCACAAGCAGGGAGAGACCGGCGAGAACAAACGCCCCAATCCTGAGCCGGACACTTCTTCCCCGAATGCTCTTGACGAAAAAAAAAAGCGGTAGAGGCTCTTCTTTCCCGCGCTCAACACACTGAGCAACAATCTGAAACAGAACCTGAGTCGGTACTAAACGCTATTGACCATGACCTGGCTTCGGCAGGCTCAGGGCTGTCCGCCGCCGGTGCTTTCGGCATACTCAGGCGCCACCTGGGTGTCGGCAAGGGGTCGTTGCTGCTCCGGGTGCCGGAGCAAAACGCATACGTACCGTGGCTTAGCATTGGCTTCGACCCAACAACGCGGCAGCTGCTACGCGTACCGATCCCGTCCGAGGGTATGTACGCAAGCATGACCCATCTGACGGGGCAGGCTCTCGAGAGTTTCCGTGATTACTTGTCGAATCACGATTTTGATCAGCTCACCGAAATCTGGCTGTTGCCCCTAACTGCGAACGGACAACATGTCGGCGTCGTTCTTATCGCCGAGAGCGTGATGGACCGATTAGATACCGACGCGCGCGGCATACTCTTCTCCTCCGTGGCCAGACTCGTCGCCACCCGGATCTCGCAACCTCACTACGGTGACCAGGATAATCTACCCGCTCGCGCCGTCGTACTCGGACCGGACGGACTCGCCGAGGAAGCGGAGCGTCTTGCACGAAACGGTCAGCGAAACCTTATAATAGCTAAGGTCGATGTTGCCGCGGCCGTGTACGGTATTTCTGAAAATCACACTGCGGGAACCGAGAACGCAATGGACCGCCATCGCCTTGCGCAGGAGATCACACGCTTGATCGCAAGCATGCTCGCCGCGCAGGGCCACGTCGGGACAACCCGAGACGGCCACACCATTGCCGTTCTAGCGGCGGGTTCAAACCTTCCCCTACTTCTCCACCAAGCCGGCCAAGGCCTGCGCAAGCTCTTTCCAGAGCTCGAAGAGCCCCCCCGTCTCCTAAAGACTCAGGTAGTCTGGGATACCGCCGCAACGGATTTCACCGAGGCAGTTCACGCAGTTGCAGCGGACGGCTGATGTCTTCCGTCGTTACCGTCGTGACCGCGGCGAGCGGTGATGCGACGCTCAAAGTCGACGGACGCTTCCTTCACTCTCGGCGAGATCCCCGAACAGAGGCACGCCGCTTCCTCACGAGCCAACTGCAGGGGCAGCATCCACGGATCGTGCTGATTGTAGGTGCGGGACTCGGTTATCTCACTGCCGCAGCCCGTGAGGTCTGTCCCGGCTGCAGTGTTTTGGCCGTCCATCTCGCCGAAGACACCCGGCGTCGTGCAGTCGCACAGGCGGACGAGACGTGGTCACCTTCGGCCATGGAGCCGGTTTCTCGCTTTCTTGCCCGGTCGATCGACGAAGAAGACTTCCCGGCTCTGGTCACGGTATTCTGGAAGCCGGCATTCGACGCATACCCCGAAACGGCTGACGCGGTCGGCTCCGCGGTCCGCAGCGTGACAAGCAGGTTAAACGCAAGCCTCTCGACGAGCGGCTACTTCGGCCCGCGATGGTTTCGAAACGCAGTGGTCAATTATTTGAAGGCGAATCGGTGGCTTACACCGACATCCACCACTCTTCCGATAGTCGTTGCCGCACCCGGCCCCACTCTCGCGGGCCTATTGGAAGCCCTTCGTGAGGGGCGCGGCCTGATCCTACTCATGGCCGTAGCTTCTGCAGCGAAGCCTCTGGTCAAGGCCGGGCTCACCCCGGACCTTATTGTTCACCAGGACGCCGGCTTCTTCACCAGAGAACACCTTCGCGGGATCACGCCGGACATACCACGAGTTCAGCCGCTGAGCGCAAAACCGACCACACCGTACCCGTGCCGGGTAGCATGGCTTCGCTACGATCACCCCCTGGATGCGCTATTGTGGGACGAGGCAACTGAAAAGGCCGTCGCAATGCCTCAGATGGGCACCGTCACCGCAACTGCGGTGCGTCTTGCCCTCGCCATGACACGCAACAGCGTATATCTAGCCGGTGTAGACATGGCGTCACGTGATCTCCAGTCCCATGTAAAGGGACACCCCTTCGAGTCATACTTTCACTCACGCTCGCTCCGCACGGAGCCCTACCTTCAAATGGCGCTATCACGAACGATCCATGCCACACGCGTCGGCGACGCCGACAGCGAAGCCGACATACGCTGGCGTGCATCCGCGGATTTACACATATACGCGGATTGGTTTCGGGGGCTTCACGCCGAAGACCGCTTATACCGCCTATCACCCTCCCCCGTTGATCTCGGCTTGCGCCACATCTCCGCCGACGTTCTCAGCGTACCTAGCGGGGAGCCTGCGGTCGGGACGTCGTCCTCTGCACCGTTCAGAGCAACACCCGCACCCCCGTCCGATGAACGGCGCCGGCGACT
>CAYFQV010000289.1:0-3165 GCA_964345195.1 uncultured Spirochaetaceae bacterium | reverse complement strand
CCACGTGGACACCGTGCTCCGCGGGGACGGACATTGGCACTTCACCGACCTCTACCTCCGACCCATAGCGGTGGAAGCGGAGGGGACAGTGGACGTATACATCGACCTATTTCTGGAGGATGCTGCGCAGGCGGCCCTCCCCGACCGACGCACCGACGACACCGTGCCGAACCCGGCGACGCAGGCTGAGCCCGCAGGCGAGAGTCCCTACGCCTTCTCGCAACAGCTTTTGCGGGCGGCCCTGCTGACGAACGTCGTGTTCCCGATAACGACGCGCTACGGCTATATCCGGCACAACACGCCCGGCAAGTGGTGGGACAGCCTCTACACCTGGGACTCCGGCTTCATTGGCCTGGGGCTCCTGGAGATCGACCGACATCGTGCGGATGACTGTCTGCGCGCCTATCTGACACTGCCGCAAGAGACCGCGCCGACCGCGCGCTCGCCCGACGCCGCACCCTCGCCCGACGCCGCGGACCCGCCCGACCTGCCCTTCCTCCTCCACGGCACGCCGCTGCCGGTGCAGATCTTCGTCGCCCGGGAACACTGGAACCGGCATCATGACCTGGACTTCATCCGCCGCATCTACCCAGGCTTGGTCCGGATGTACGACTACCTCGCCGGGCGTTCGCCTGCCGAGGACAGAGCGGATGCCGCGGCAGCCACGGCCGCTTCGCCGACTGCTCCGCCGACCCGCCCGTTCGATATCCCGGTGGTCGTGACCTGGTCGCTCTTCTACAACTCCGGAGGCTGGGACGACTATCCGCCGCAGTACTACGTCCACGAGCGCGGGCTCCAGAACCAGGTCGCGCCGGTTGTCTCCACCGCCTATCTGATCCGATGCGCCCACATTCTGGCGAGCTTTGCCGAGCTCCTGGACACCGGCGCCAATGCCGACACCGCTGCCGACACTGCCGCCGATCAGGCTCGCTTCCGCGCCGAAGCAGATGCAATGGCCGCCGCCCTCCACTCTCACGCCTGGGACCCGGCGTCCGGCTACTTCGGCTACATGCAGTTCGACCGCAGCGGACGCCCCACCGGCATTCTACGGAGTGACCGCGGCGAGAACTTCAACATGGGCCTTGACGGGATCTCACCTCTCGTCGCGGGCATCCTGGACCCCGCCCAGCGCGCCGCGATCTTTCGACATATCGAAGACCCGGCACGACTATGGACCGACATTGGCCTGAGCACCGTGGACCAACGAGCCTCCTATTTCCGCAGCGACGGCTACTGGAACGGCGCGGTGTGGATGCCTCACCAATGGTTCATCTGGAAAAGCTGCATTGACCACGGCCGCTTCGACCTGGCCCTGCGCATTGCCCGCACCGCCCTCGAGCTCTGGGAGCGCGAGGCGCAGGACTCCTACAACAGCTACGAACACTTCATCATTGCCTCGGGCCGCGGAGCCGGTTGGCACCAGTTCGGCGGACTCTCCGCGCCGGTGCTCAGCTTCCACAACGCCCTGTTCACGCCCGGCCGGATAACTGCGGGATTTGATGTCCGGGTCGATGAAGCCACTCCCCTCGCTTCCGCCGATCTCTCCGATAGCCGAAGCCGTTCCCTCACTGTCCGCAACGAGTCCTCCGGCCCCCGCTGGCTTCTCATTGCCGGCTCCGGCGCGGGCAGCGGTACTCAAACGGCCTCACGCCGGGAGCCGGCGCGTGTTCGGGCCACAGCGGAAACAGACCGGCGCACGACCGGCCTGGAACTCACCACCCTATCTCCCGAGCTGTACGGCTTGTCACTGCCCGGCGGCTTCACGGGGACCCTCCTCCTCGACCGGCTTTGAACACGACGGTCAATCAGAAATTCAGTTGACCGCAGCGGCCGGGCAGCATAGTCTGGCAGGTGAAGGAGAAACCGGACCTGCGCCGGCCCACATCGGCGGGAGGAAGATAGTATGCGACAAGCTCTAATCAGAGTCACCGTAGGAAGTATGATCCTTGCACTGATGCTTTCGGGGTGTCAGATGGTCGCCGGCTGGTTCGGCGCGGACGAGCCGGAAGATGAACAGTACAGCGACAACCCGTGGACCGAGGGGCAGGATCTTTCGGGGAGCACGGTCACTGTGTTCGGGCCCTTTCTGAATGAGGACGCGTCCCATTTCGAAGACAGTATGGATAGCTTCGAGACGCAGACGGGTATCACCGTCGACTACGAAGGTTCCGGTGACTTCGAATCCCAAATTGTCACGAGAGCCGAATCGGGGAACGCTCCGGACATTGCCGCGTTCCCCCAACCGGGCCTGATGCACGAACTCATTGACGACGCTTACATTGCAGATGTTTCGCAGATCATCTCAGATGAGGATTTGGATAAGGCCTACGACCAGAGCCGGCGCGACATGGCGCAGCACGGCGGCATTGAAGGCGGGGTGTGGTATCGTGCAACACTCAAGAGCTTAGTGTGGTATCCACATCCGGAGTTCGGGGATGAAGGCTACACAGTTCCCGAGACCTGGGATGAGTTGATCACGCTGTCCAACCAGATGGTTGACGACGGCGAAACACCCTGGAGCATTGGCATGGAGAGCGGCGGCGCCACCGGCTGGGTTGCCACCGACTGGATGGAAGACATCATGCTGCGGACGGTCACGCCGGAGAAATATGATCAGTGGGTTGCCGGAGACCTTGCCTTCGACGCTCCGGAGGTCCGCCGCGCCGCCGGCCTCATGGAGGACATTTGGTTCAACAGCGACTATGTTCTGGGCGGGACAAACTCAATCGTCACGACGCCGTTCGGAGACGCCAACGGTTCCCTGGAAGAGAAGCCACCGACGGCATGGCTTCACAAGCAGGCAAGCTTCATTAGCGGCTTCTTCGGTGAGGGCGTCGAGATAGGCACCGACATGCGCTACTTCTACTTTCCGCCGATCGACCCCGAGGAAGGAAGCCCGGTCCTGGTTGCCGGGGACATTATGAGTCCTTTCAATGACGACCCCGCCACCGCCGCGCTGATCCGCTACTTGGCCACGGGCGAGTCGATCAAGGCCTGGGTCGAAACAGGAACGGCCGTCTCCCCACATAAAGATGCGAAGTTGGATTGGTATCCGGATGAATGGTCTCGCGGTTACGCTGAAATTGTACAGAACGCCGATACGGTGCGCTTCGACGGATCCGACCTGATGCCCGGCGCGATCGGAACCGGAGCCTTCTGGACGGA
>CAYFQV010000288.1:1884-3175 GCA_964345195.1 uncultured Spirochaetaceae bacterium | reverse complement strand
CAACGATTCATGTATTAGCAGGGGTAGGATTCGAACCTACGACCTCCGGGTTATGAGCCCGACGAGCTACCAGCTGCTCTACCCTGCGATGTGTACGCGGAATCTACCAAGACGCGGCCGGTTCGTCAAGCCTTATCGGCACCGTTCTCGGTCACGACAATGCCGTTGGCAATGATCGCGGCAATGAGCGTCGCGGCCACAACCATGGCCCCAGCGATCACGACGGTATTCGCCGCAATGTTGTAGGCCCCGTGGACCAGGGATGCCGGAACAAGGCCTATGGCTACCCCGAGCCACAAGCGCCGACGTCCGCGCCGCTGTTCCCCGCGGGCGGCCCGACGCTGTGCGCGGCGAACCGCGCTGCCAACCGCCACGAAGAGCAGCCCGGTCAATGCGGCGTGAAGCGGAACAACCAGCAGCACCCGGAGCAACACTTCGCCTGCGGGCCCCAACAATTGCACCGCTGCTTCCACGACTCCGAAGCCGAGTCCGGCGGCCGCACCGTGGCGCAGCACCAGCCGCGGCGTCCCGTTACCGGCGTCCGCCGTGCCCAACACGAAGGGCCTCAACAATATCAGCACCAGTCCAAGCTTTGCGGCCTCTTCCACGAGCCCGGCAACAAGGAACGCCCGAGATAGAATCCCTGACCGCGTCACGGCCGCCGCGTTGTTTCCCGCAGCGGCGCCTGCGCCCGCCGGTCCGCGTCCGCCGAGAAGGCCGTTCGTCATCCACAGCGCGCCGTCGCCGGCATTCGCCAGACCCGCCGCTTCCAGAATAGCCAGGACGCCCCAGCCTGCCAAAAGTGCGACCGGTACGGCGATCACTCCCGATAGGGCGGCCCGCAGCGAGAGTGCCGGCTTTCCGTCTTGCCGATCGGCGCGGTGCCACAGCCAGAGAAGCAGCAGGCTCGGCAGAAGAATAATGACAATGTTGCGAACAATCGCCAACAGGGCGGTCATCTCTGCTGCACCGCCGTTTCGAACGCCGCGGACATGGCCGCGAGAAACATGCGGTTCTGCTCCTCGGTGCCGATCGTTACGCGGATCCATTCATCCATGCCGAAGGAGTTGAGCGGCCTCACGGTAACGCCGCCGTCGGCAATGCGCTCTGCCGCCGCCTTCGCATCTTCCCCGACGTGCATGCACAAAAAGTTCGCCTGGGTCGGGTAGACCGTGAAGCCGCGGCGCGCGAGCTCTTCGGTGAGCCGGGCCTTTCCGGCGGCATTCACCTCACGGGATCGGGTGACGAAAGCATGGTCCTCTAAAGCTGCCTCGGCGGCTTCTTGCGCAAT
>CAYFQV010000288.1:0-1784 GCA_964345195.1 uncultured Spirochaetaceae bacterium | reverse complement strand
CGATCCATGAAGCCGGCAAGCTCTTCATGGCCGACATAGCTGCCGGTGGGGTTGTTCGGGTTGCAGATGTACACCGCCTTTGTGCGCTCATCGATAAGCGGCAGCCACTGCTCCAGCAGGAAGCGGCCGTCCCGCATGGCGCCGCGGCGGACCTCGGCGTCGTAGAGCGCCGCGGAAAACGCGTACTGACTGAAGGTGTGCGCAGCGGTGATAATGTTGTCGCCGGGGTCGAGGAAGCTGCCGGCCAAGAGGACGAGCACTTCATCCGAGCCGTTTCCGACAATCACATGCTCGGGCGTAATCTTACCTCCCTGTGCGCCGGCCGCGCCCGCGCTGTGGCGCCGAGCAATGGCCTCTCGCAGACTCACGGCGTTCTTGTCCGGGTAGATGTGCATGTGTGCGGCGGCGCTCCCGCTAGCGTCGGTGATCGTTGCCAGGGCGCGCGGGGAGGGGCCGAGGGGATTCTCGTTGGAGGCGAGCTTCACCGCCCCGTCCCGGGCGCGGCCGGGGACGTAGGGCTGCAGCTTGGAGAGGGCCCGGCGTTCCTTCATGTGGCGTCGCCTTCGCCGGCACCGAAGTCGGGCCTTGCCGGTTTGGTTTTCGGGTCTCGTGCCTGTTGCTGCTCTCGCTCTTTTTGCTTGTGGGGCGGGTTGTTCTTTAGGTACTCGTGGTCCCCGGACATGTCCACAATGAGATCCTTGAGGACCATCTCGACGGAGTTCTCGGTAGTCTTGGCAAAGATGAGGTCCCGGGGATTGTCGAAGAGCGGCTTCACGGCGCGCATGATCTTATCGATCTCTTCGTAGGTGAATCCGTTCATGATAATGACTTTGTTGTCGAGCTCTTTGGGTCGATCGGCCATGGTGCCTCCTGATCGGATAGTACGAAGCTCGGCAACCCGGGATCAAGCGGTGCGGGCGCGCCGAGCTTGAGGTTCCCGCGGGCTTGCGGGCACGGCGGCACGTCGCCCCTGCCGCGGCCCGGAGCCGGCCCGTCCGAGTCGGATGTATAGTTTTGTCGACACCTCGCTTTATGATTATATTCGGCTTGATACCGAATAGCCACCGACGGATGCTCCTGTACAAGCATGGAGGAACTGATATGGACTACGATCGATTTACGGTGAAGGCCCAGGGCGTGCTACAGGATGCCACGTCTCTGGTGAAGAACTACAACCACGCAACCCTCGAGCCTGAGCACCTGTTGGCGGCCATGATCCGCCAGGAGGACGGGGTCATCCCGCCGCTCTTGGCGCGCCTCGGCGTCGCGCGGGGTGAGCTCGATACGCGCGCCCAAGAGCTTGTGGACAAGCGTCCGCGCGCCTACGGTGAGACGACTCAGATCAACATGGGCGCGGCGGCCTCACGCATACTGAACAACAGCGAGAAGGAGGCGAGTGAGCTCAAGGACGAGTACATCTCCACCGAGCACATATTCCTGGCAATGATAGATGCCGGGGGGCCGGTGAGCGACCTACTGCAGGAGTCCGGAGTGAGCCGGGACCATGTGCTTACCGCCCTCCGCAGCATTCGCGGCAATCAGCGGGTCACCGATCAAGACCCGGAGAGCCGATACCAGGTGCTGGAGAAGTACACCCGGGATCTCACCGCTTTGGCGCGCCGGGAAAAGCTCGACCCCGTGATCGGCCGTGACGAGGAGATCCGGCGCATTATGCAGGTGCTCTCCCGGCGGACCAAGAACAACCCGGTCTTGATCGGTGACCCGGGTGTCGGCAAGACCGCCATTGCCGAGGGGCTTGCCCGGCGCATTGTCTCCGGGGACGT
>CAYFQV010000287.1:0-3200 GCA_964345195.1 uncultured Spirochaetaceae bacterium | reverse complement strand
GTGGCTGAAGCCGATGTTGGCAACAGCCGCCGGGATTGGTGCGGGCATGGGCTTCTACACCCACGCCTTTCCGCAAAGCGTGTTGGCCGAACCGAAGCGCTTTGAAGAGGAGCTCGACGCGCTGACCCGCCACCTGGCGGAGGCCGCCCGCTTTCATCAGGGCCTGGACTCGAATCACTGTATTGGCGTCGAGCAGATGTACTCCCCTCACCAGGTGCCATGGACCATTTCCCAGGCGCAGGAGCTCCTGCAACGGGTCTACCGGGTCGGCGAGGCGCCCTTCTACCTAACAATCGATCTCGGCCACCAATCGGGTCAGCGGCGCTTTCGCCGGCCGACCGCGGAGCGCTTGGCAGCGGCCATTGCGGAGACGCGGACAAACGCTGCCCCTCCCACCTGGTGGATCGGCCCCGACCCCGTGGTGGACCGCATCCGCCGGGCAGCCGGGAGCTCTGTGGAAGAGGACGCCGCGCGGGCGGAAAAAATTGCGGACGACCTGGACGCCTACCACTACCTCTACTCGCAGGCGTCGGACAGTGATCCCTACGCCTGGCTGCGGGCGCTCGCGGGGTGGTCTCCCATCATCCACCTGCAACAGACCGATGGAACCGCCTCGGCCCACCTCCCCTTCAACGAGGAGACCAATAAGACCGGGATCATTGAGGGACGAGCGGTACTGGAAGCCATCCGCGACCACTACGCCCCTGAAGAGGACGACGCGGAGGACAGGGTGCCCAACTCCGGCAGTGCACTGCCACCCCGGGTGCGCGACATATACCTGACCATTGAGATCTTTGCCCGTACCGCCGACACCCCTGAAGAGATTCGCGCCAAAGCCAGGGAGTCGGCGGCGTACTGGCGACGGTTCATACCTGAAGACGGCATGACCGTAGACGCGCTCCTCACATGAACTGGTGCCGAAATTGTTGACCGGTTTCAAGCAGGCGACCCATTGCCGCACCGACAACGCGCGGATCCGGCACCCCCACTACGCCAATGTTGACTGTTTTACTTGTAATCCGCGTACCGAAGGGATAAGGTCAAGATTGTCGCCGGCAGGTGCAATCCATGGCCGCCCGCGAGAATCGATGTCCTAGGAGGCACACATGTCAAAGAGAATCACGGTGGCAACGGCAGTCGTTTTCCTGCTCCTCGTCGGCGTTACGGCGTGGGCCCAGACTCCGGCAATCGCAGGAGAGTGGACCATGACCGAGATATCCGCGGGGAGTGAATCATACTCCGGCGAGCAACTCGTAGACATCGGGAGGGCCGGCGAGACTTTGGAGCTCACCGAAGATGGCGAAGTAACCTGGACCACCAATGATGCCCGCGAGTCCGGAACCTACGAGTACGACTCGGAATCCGGCTCTTTGAGCTTAGACGTCGTGAACCAAGACGACCAGCCGGCTCAGTACGAGCTCGTCGTCGACGAGCTGACCGACACGACACTCGTCATGTCTATTCCCAACATCATCACCTACATTTTTGAGCGTGAGTAATTAGCCGCGCCCGAGATTAGGAATTGCATCCGGGAACCAATGCAGTCATTCTGACGCATGGGAGGTTCCGGATGATTCGACTCACATTCCTGATGCGGCGAAAGCTTGGTCTGTCTCCCGAGGAGTTCCAAAGACACTGGCGCGAAGTCCACGGTCCCCGCGTGGCGAGCCACGCGCACACGCTCCGGCTGCTACGTTACGTTCAGGCGCACACCCTGACGGAGGAGAGCGGAAGCGAGGCGGGCCCTCGGGGCACCATGGAGGAGCCCTACGACGGGGTGACCGAGCTCTGGTGGAACCGACGCTCGGATCTGGTGACGGGCATTGCATCCCCCGAAGGCCGGAAGGCGCTTCAGGATCTGGTTGAGGACGAGGATAGCTTCGTCGACCTGCCGAACTCTCCACTCTGGTTTGCCCATGAGTATCCTCAGGTAAACCCGGCACCGGAGAACCTAGTCGCCACCCCGATGAGCTCGCTCGTGAAATTCTACTACCCGATCCGGCAGCTCTCTCATCTGTCGACCGAAGATGCTCAGCGCTACTGGGCTACAAAACACGGGCCACTGATCCGCCGGACGGCCGCCGCAGGCCATGTGAAGCGCTACATACAGGTCCATCGCTTCGAGGACGAGATGGAAGCGCAATGGCGACAGATGCGGGGGACGCAGGTCGAGCCCTACATCGGCCACGCGGAGCTGTGGTTTGACCGAGCGGGTCGCGCCGCCGGGGCCGACGCTCCGGAACGGGCCCGTGCCCGAGAGCTTGCGCTGGAGGACGAGCGCAAATTCATTGACTTTGCCCGATCCTCCATGTGGCTTGCGAAGGAACGGGTGTTCGTGGACCACCGATAGCGTTTTTGACTTCGAGACACCGCAATCTTCGGCCACGCCGTCCTTTACCCATATTCCTTCAACAAGGTGCGTAATACCCGCGTTCAGGCCCTTGTTAAGATATAAATATATCGGTATATTCTTATCGATATGGAACACGGCACAACCACTCAAGAGGCCGCCACGGTAGTTGATCCTCCCGTCTCGGTGAAGATCTGCATGGGCAGCTCCTGCTTTGCCTGCGGAAATAGGGACGCCCTCGACCTCGTCACGGCCTTTCTCGAAGAGACCGGTCTCAATTCGCGAGTAGATCTTCGCGGGCACCTCTGCGCGGATAGGTGCTCCCGGGGCCCCATTCTCACGATAGACGGACGTGTTCACGAAGCGGTGAGCCCAGAGGGGACTATCGAGCTCATCCGGCACGCATGCGGTGAGAAAACGTGAACACGGGACGGACACGCTTCGGTGGAGCCGGAGACCTGCATTCACTGCGGAACCTGCGTATCCGTGTGTCCCAGCAGCGCAAAGAAGGTGCGAGATGATCTTCCACGAGTGCGCCATCTCCTTGCCACAAAGTCCCGGGTCTACGCCTCCCTGGCTCCCTCCTTCGTGGCGGCTCTTGCCGAGTGGAAACCGGAGGAGTTGCTGGGCGCTCTGCAGGAGCTCGGCTTCACAGGCGTCTCGGAGACCGCCCTCGGCGCGGAGATAGTATCCCGGGAAGTGAAGACGTGGTTCGAGCACGCAGCGGGATCTCTTCAGATCTCCTCCGCTTGCCCGGTGGTCGTTGACCTCGTTACCAAATACTACCCCGCCCTTGCCCGACGGATTCGTACTGCCGATCCGGAGGCCATCGTCGTCTTTGTCGGTCCGT
>CAYFQV010000286.1:0-3209 GCA_964345195.1 uncultured Spirochaetaceae bacterium | reverse complement strand
TGTCGAGGGTAATCATATTCCCCACCAGGGTAACCTGAAGTCCCACCCCCGGTTGGTCGTTCCATTCTGAATCCGTAGTCTATCGGTTTTCTTGTCCCGTTGTCACCGCATTGTTCACGTCCTGGCGGTCACTTCCCGCCGGGCCGCCGTTTTTCGGGGGGTATATGGGTACCACCTCGGTCGAGAGAATCGCGTCACGCCAATCCTCGCGGGTGTTTCTGTGACCACTCACGTCGATTCGGTCTCTGGGCCGGGTTGATTGGCTGAACTGCTGGATCCAGGACCTTCTTTGCGGTAGGAGCGACCTTTCTCGACAATCAGCTTGATTGCTGCAGAAGCGAGTCGGTCGAGAACAGCTCCACCGATGACCGGGTCAGGGAATACGCTGTACCAGTCTTCAGCCGGACGATTCGAGGTGAGGATGATCGAGCCGGAGCCGAGTCGCTCATCACAGATCGCGTAGAGCAGCTCCGCCTCCCGCGGTTCGTAAGCACGGAATCCGAAGTCATCGAGAATGAGCAAACTGACCGAGCGTACGCGCTTCCACAGGCGAGCGGCCCTACGGGGATACTCTTTGTCGAGCAGACCCTCCAGCAGTTTGTGGGTCTTCGTGAACAATGCCTCCGAACCACGTCGACAAACTTCATGACCGATAGCCTGAGCAATGTGGCTCTTGCCAATGCCGGGAGGTCCGCAGAGTATGATATTGGCGTTGCGACCGAGGAAGTGGCAGGTGGCGAGGTCTCGAAGCGTTTGAGCAGGGAGCACCCGCGCATTGAACCGAAAGTCGAAACTCTCGAAGGTGCAGCGGTTACTCAGATTCGCCGCCTTCAGCCGTTTGGCGAGGTTGTTCGTCTCGCGGTTGGCGATCTCGTCCTGGACGAGCAGCTGCAAGAACTCCAGGTAGCCGTAGTCGCCGTCGGTGGCTTCGCTGATGCGCGTTTCCATCGTCTCGAGCATTCCCGGCATCCGTAGACGCCTCAGATCGTTGGCAAGATGATATCTCAGGTCCATGTGGTGCTCCTTCAGTTCAGGTATTCGTGAATGTCACGCGTCATCGCCCGGGCTGCATCGGACATCGGCGGCACGAGCTCGAGGCGGTGGTGGTTGCGCTGGTTCTCGATCATCGCTTTGATCTGTTTTGGGGTGAACACGCGGTCGCGCAGCGCCTTCGAACAGACCTCCGGTAGGAACGGTGAACTGCGATACTGCTCGAGCACTGTGAGCATGCCGCGGGCGTGACGAGCCTTCACCCACGCGTGCGGCTGGAGGATTGCCGTAAGCAGCGCTTCTGCTTCCGGCCCGATTGCTCGTGCCCGCGAAAGCAGATAGCGGGGATAGGTACCGTTCATCAACGCTTCCTGACTCTCGGGGAAATCTCCCGGGAGCCAACAGACGCGTCGTTCGCTGATCGGATAGGAACGAATCAGACGGTAGGAAGCGTCGAAGACCTGGAGAATCGCTCCACTTCGCCGAGCGATGAACGACAGACCCCGGCAGCGCTCAGGCATTGCGTAGCGTTTCTTCTCGAAGGTGAAGAAACGATCAGTATGGACTTTTACCAACTTGTAGATAGGGACTTCGAATCGCACCGACTGAAGCGGCTTCAGCGTCGGCTTCTCTTCTTGTTCGAAAAGTACCATTGGCTCGATGCCGGTCGTTCCGTGCTTTCTCATCCCATATTCTTCGCGACACCATTGGAGTGCCGCTTCGTTCAATTCTTCCAAGGTGAAGGTGGGATGAAGCGTTTTGAGGCGACGGAACAATTCCCGCGCTTGGGGTATCACCCGCTCCACCTTCGCTTTATCGGTGGCTTTCTGAACCCGGGCGGTATCGATGAACGTGCCGTAGTGTTCGGCAAACTCCGCATAGGCACGGTTGATCTGGGGATCCCAGATGTGCGGTTTCAGCACACCGGTCTTTAGATTGTCGATCAGCAGTCGCTCGGTGACCCCACCGTAGAACTCGACCATGCGGATGTTGCTCTCCACGAACGATTCGCTATCTTGTGAATAGACAAACTGGATGTAGGGAAGCCGAGAGCAGGAGAGCTTGGCGGCGAACGTCTGCACGCGGCGATTGGTGCCCCGTTGTTGATCCGCTAGACTCCCCACGCCTCCGTAGTCGATCTGGGTTTCTCCTCCCGGTGGTAGCTCGAGCCTGGTCGGGGCTCGATTCCTTTGCGCCGCCGTGAGCCCGATCTCTTTCGCGTAGAGCTTGAACGTCTCGTAGCTGACCTCAAGCCCGTACTTCTCGATCAGCACCAGGTAGGCGGTCTTTGGTTTCATCGCCTCCTCAGCCGCCTCCGACGGATTCACCAACCGGATCAGCTCCTCGCGGTACGGCTCCAATTGTTCTCGTTTGCTGCGACGCCGCCGGTTATTCGGTAACAGCGCATCAAGCAGGCTGTCCAGTCGCTCGGGATCAATATCTTCTTGGCCCGGGGAATAGCCGTATGCCTCGAATCGACTGATATATGCTCGAAGCGTCTTGCGGTCAAAGCCTTCTATCTCACTGATCGTGCTAATTGACTGTCCGGCGATCCATCGCCGAAACGTCGTCGCTAATACATGTTTGTCCATTCGTCGGTACCCCATCGTGTGTTCCTCCTGCCGCTGGATGACTGCAGGAAGATAGTATCCGACCAATGGAAGTGGGGAATATGGTTACCCCGGACGCCGTGCAGTGGGGAATCGTGCTTACCCCAGACTGGAATCGCTGAGGAATATGATTGCCCTACGGCCGCCCAAACTGGGGAATCTTAATTACCCTGTGCCACAGAAAGGTGGGAATTGGCGTTACCCCCGACACTTGGTCGATTGAAAGCTGCGTTCCTGAGAAATTGGAGAATTATGAAATCTGGACTAGCGGAGTAACTTCGGACACAACGGGAGAAGGCTATTTGGCACGAAGCAATGCCGGAAGGCACTCCGAGATGAGGAATGCGAGGCAAGATAACGTTGAGCTCACCTGTTCGGCGCCTCAGCCGCTACCGGCCGCCGCCGGCGGTGAGTGCCCATGCCGCTCTCACCAGCCGGATCGGTGGCAACCGTGTGAGGCCTTAGAGGCAAATCTGGTGAAGCGCTATGTTATGTGGTCCGTCCCACCACCCGAGGTGTCCGCCCTTTCATCGGTGTCAGTGCCAGGTCCCGGCTCGGATTCAGGTGTACGCTCTACCAACTGGCGGGCTCGGTCGAGGATCTTCCTCC
>CAYFQV010000285.1:0-3251 GCA_964345195.1 uncultured Spirochaetaceae bacterium | reverse complement strand
GAAACCGTTCTCGAAACCGTTCTCTGGGGGCTTTCTTGGTGACGGCGAGCTCGGAGCCAATCGTCAGCAAGGCAGTAAATAGTTACGATAGCGGTGTCCATGGGACCAGGGGGCTGAGAGAACGAATCTAGAGACTCGTCTCTCAATATCGGTTCTCTCAATATCGGTCATGGGCACCGCTTTTTCCGTCCGAAGGCTATACTCCGCAACTTGGGTTACTTAACGTCCTCGAATGTTTCATCGATTCGGAGCAGGTGATCCTTCACGCGCCGGCGCCCCTCCATCGCAAACTCCAGGAGATCGCGCATCGCCTCCCTCGAGCAGTTTTTCCCCGGATAGAGGAGTTTCAAAAGACCGGACAGGGTCTTCATCGCTCCGTCGCGGTCGCGCTTTGTGAGGGACGCATCGATCTCAAACTGATCCCGGGCGCGCAGACTGTAGTCTTCGTCGCGGAGCGTGTGCAGGGCCTCGGCAAGATAGTCGACGATCAGGCCGCAGCCCTCCGTAAACATCTCACTGCGGAGCTTGTCGATTTCCCAACCCGGAATGTAGAAGTGCAACCGGTCAATGAACGCCGGGTCGTAGTAGCCCTTCGGAAGCGGCTCGAAGAGATTCGAGTGCTTGATCATGTAGGGCACCGACCGGTCGGTATTACCGATGAACGCCATCGACGCCTCGGCGGACATCGTATCCCGGCCTCGGGAGAAGCTCCGGTTGGCCATGTAGTTTTTCATGATGTCGACGAGCCCGCGGTTCACACGTTTGTCCTTCCCGGCAAACTCGTCGAACCCGACGACATCCCAGTACCCCACGAGGCCGATGTCGCCCCGGCGTGCTACGCTGAGCAGGCCCCCGATCAACCCTTGGCCTCGCCACTGGCGAAAATAGTAACCGCGCGGTGGCCGAGCGCCTTTTCATCAGCCCACATACGGCGCGCCGTCACACGGAAAAGGTCCTCGGCAAACTCGACCTCTCCTCACGGGCGGCCGTCGCAATCACGATACTGCGGTCCACGCAGGTCTTTTATAGTTAGGATAATTGGAATACGGAATTCCGGTAGCGTTTGGACAGCATCCGACGCTAGCACTTACTGGTATCCTGTGTCCATCTACTGACGCCGCTCGCCATTAGGTCCTACTACGCGGGCTCATGAGCTACGCGGGCTTGTACTTACCTGCACCCTTAGGCTCTGCGCCAAAAAGACGGCTCAGCCGCTCTAGCCAACCCGCCGGCTGCTGCGCCTTGTCTCGCTCCGCTAGCATCTCCTCAAGCGGCACGTTGCGGCTGGCGTGCTCAATGGTTAGCCCGATAAGCTGACCCTGCTCGTCAAAGTCGAGCAGGATGTCTTCGTTAGGGCCGTCGACCGTGCGATGCACCGGCCCCAGCTTCTTGAACGCGATGTCGAGCGTGTCGGTATCGTCGAAGTATCGGATCTCCATTAATCACTCTCAGGCTTGAAACCGGAGTCGATAAATGCATTGTGGATCGTCTCCCCGTCGGGCTGAACGATAACCCGAACCCAATGCTCCAGTTCCTCCACGTAGGCCCAGCGGCGGAAGCGGCCGTCCCTTTGTACGTGTTCGTACTCGTAATTTTCGGCGACCCAGAACGCAACTTCATGGCTGACCTCCGGATGCTTCACGGGCTGCACTGTCCGGAAGTACTCAGTTGTTTTCATAATCTTGGTAGCAGCTCAGGTGGTAAAGCATGTAACGCCACCAATTTAGAGACGGTCGTCGCCGCTATAAAAGGAAATATGATGTTAGCAACAAAGTGGTGCCGTGCTCCAGGCGTCCGGCCCGGAGCACGGGCTTGATGTCTACTGAGCCGAGACTACGCTAAAAAACGCTGCTTCGACACGGCTTGAATATAATGACACGGTTGTACGGCAGACGGAGCTTACTTCCACTAGCAGACGTTCCGCCGCCACTTCGGTCAAAGCTTCGATTGAATCGCGTTCAATCTGGTGCTCTTGCGACTCCGGCGCCACCCGGACGAGACGATGATCGGCGTTTTCGACGCGAGTTTTTTGCCGAAGAGCGGGACATGCACCCCGGGACTCGACAAGTTCTTTTCTTTGGCTGCTGGAGCGGTGCGCAAGGGGCTGGAGGTCAGTGTGCTTGGCGTGGTGACCACGATGAGCCGACGCATCTTCGCGGCGCCCGTTCTGCCATATTCCACTGAACAGAAGTATTCCTCTCACACAATAACGGCTAAGGCGGTCCGATTGTAGGCGATGTTTCCTTCAGTTTAGCCTTTTGCGAAGATAGCTGAGGGCCCTACTGACTGTCTGACTTGCGATCACCGAACTGGCTGACGCTGGGTGCTCTTCCTCCACCCTGGCGTTTGCCTTCTCAATTGCTTTCTCGATATCTTTCTTGTTCAAGCGATTGAGTTCATCCTGCGTTAGGTCACTAAGTACCATCGCATAGAAGTTAAATTTCGGCGGGCCTCCCTCCTGCTTTGGTTTCTCATCCTTGTGGGTAAGCTGCCTATCAATGGTAGCACTACGCTCATTTTTAGGCTCGACCTCCCCTCCTGATTCGCCCCCCTCCTGATGAATCATAAAATTGACTCGGACGGGCGTTCGGCCCTGGCGTTCTACCTTATAGGTGAAGTACATGTCGCAGACCTCCTTGAGCTCCTTGCGCGCCTTCTCCAACACATAGCGTTTGAAATCCGAGAAGCGCTCGTAGGTATGCTCACAGCAAAGAATCTCGCGCAGCTCGCGTACGCTTATGCGAAGATAGGTTATCCCCTCTCTCATCTTTACCAGCTCGTAAAGCCGCATGGAATGCTGCGATGAGAGCCTCATAAAATTCTGTAGCTTGTACATCGTGAAGCGTTTCCTGAGCTGTAGAAGAAACGGCTTCATATCGTCATTAAATTTCGCCTCGATATACCCGCTCCCCTCCACGTAGCGGCACGTTGACATGCAGTTGAAACCTTGGTAGACGCGTCGGCCGTCATCGGTCTGCGTTCTGACGTGTACTTTTTGATCTAGGAGCTTCTGGCAGATCTCCTCTGCTCGGTCGTAGACGTCTCTTGACTTCGTTCCCGAAAGGTCTAGAAGGTCCTTGATGTATACACGCTGAAGACTGAACACCTCGTCATCCTTCTTCAGCTGGGAGATGAGCATGGAGACGACGCGGTGTTCGAGCTTTGTCCAATTGATGCGCGCCTGCACCAACTGGTTGGACTTGACTACAAGACCGTCCCGGTCGAAAAGCTCAGCTTGTGTCATCACAGCC